>CAZEJJ010000134.1:0-8932 GCA_964512185.1 uncultured Enterobacterales bacterium
GTCTTCGGGCCCGGTGTCTTCGGGCCCGGTGTCTTCGGGCCCGGTGTCTTCGGGCGCGCTGTCGCCCGTCTCATCCAGCCCGGTCTCGTCCAGGGAAGAGTCGCCCGTGTCGGGCATGGGTGCGGGCGCGGGAGCCGCGAGAGCCGCGGCGCCCGCTCCGAGGAGCAGACAGCCGGCGAGGAAGGGAACGGGCAGCCGCATGGGGCACTCCAGGTGGGCCGGAGGGGGCGCTGCCCCCACATCGGTCCGGCGAGGTGTAGACTTTAACACCGGTCCGACCCAGCGAGCGTCCACCCTTGTCCCCTGCCCCGGCTCGTGGCCAGCACCAGCACC
This sequence comes from uncultured Enterobacterales bacterium, assembly GCA_964512185.1. Classification (GTDB taxonomy): domain Bacteria; phylum Myxococcota_A; class UBA796; order UBA796; family JAFGLY01; genus CAZEJJ01. Next base: position 334 of record CAZEJJ010000134.1, read on the forward strand.
CCTTGCGCGGCATCGCCTTCGAGCTGCTGGCGCTGGCCGTGCCTCTGGCCTGGCTGGCCTGGACCCTCCGCGAACCGCTCGCGAGCCTGGGCCAGGCGCCCTGGGGCGCGGCCGATCCCTGGGGAAACGGCGACTTCGTAGGCAATATCTGGTGCTGGTGGCGCGAGGCGGAGTGGCAGCGGAGCGGCACCGACTGGCTGCAGGCCACCAGCTGGCCCGGCTCGGGGGCGGCGCTGCAGCAGCTGTTTCCCAACCGGGTGGACGCCTGGCTGGCCCTGCCCTTCTTCGCCATCGAGAGCTGGTGGCTGAGCTGGAACGGCCTGGCCCTGGCCAGCCTGGTCCTGACCGCGCTGGGCGCCCACGCAGCCTGCCGCCTGGCGGGCGCCTCGCGCCCGGCCTCGGCCTGCGCGGCCCTGGTGCTCGTGGCCAGCCCCACCCTGCTGCACGAGCTCGGCTGGGGTCGCATGGCGAGCTTCATGCTGTGGCCGGGCGTGCTCTCCCTGGCCGCCCTGGCCGCCGCCCTGCGCTGGCAGCGCGCTGTCCTGAGCGCCGCGCTGGGCGCGACATCCGGCCTGCTGCTGGCGCTGCAGGCGGTGGCCTACCCCTTCCATGGGCTGGTGGGAGGCCTGGCGTTCGGCTCGGTGCTGGCCCTGGCCGAGCTCCCCCGCCGACGCCGCGCGATCGTCGCGGGGGCCGTCGCGCTGGGAGGCGCCTGCGTCGCCGTCCCCTGGCTGGTGGGCATGGGCGCCCACTTCGCCGCCCTGGCCCAGGGCCCGCCCCCGGTGGGCTACACCTCGCTGCCCGGGGCCGGCCTGCTCGGACTGTCCACGGTGCCCGAGCGCTTCCAGCTGCTGCCCCTGGCCGTCCCATTGGCTCTGGCGGCCCTGGCCCCACGCCGCTCCCGACCCTGGGCGCTGGCGGGCCTGGCCGGGCTGCTGCTGGCCCTGGGTCCCCGCCTGGGCTGGATCCCTGGAGGGAGGACCTTCACCAGCCCCCTGGCCTGGGCCATGGACGCGCTGCCCTGGCTGGCGCGCATGCACCACCCCGTGAGGGCCGCGCCGCTGGGCCTGGCCGCGCTCGCCGTGGCCACCGCGCTGCTGCTGGACCCCTGGCCTCGTGGCCACAGACCCGGGGCACCCCGGATCGACCCTGGCGCCGCCGCAGGCGGCCAGGCGTCCCTCAAGGCCCTGCGCCTTGCGGGCCTGGCAGCTGTGGTCATCGCCGCCATCGCCACCAGCGACGACGCGGCCAGGGTCACCACCTGGCTGCAGAACCCCTACCCTCCAGGTGTGCAGGCCGCGCGCTGGCTGGCGCTGCAGGACGACGGCCCCGTGCTGGATCTGCTCTCGGGCGAGCACATGGCCGGCCTGTCCCTGCAGCCCTGGCACCGCCGGCCGCTGGTGGAGTCGGCCTACGGTTTCGCCCCGGCCCCGGGGGAGAGCTGGTCAGAGGAGCAACAGGTCGTCGCGCTGCTCGCCGCGGAGCTGGCCCGGGGCGGCGACGCCCAGGGCGACAGCGTCCAGCAGCTGCGATCCGCGGGCGTCCGGCACCTGCTCCTGGTGGACCGCCGCGGCTCCAGGCCGGACGCACCCGAACCCGACGCCGCGCGGGCGCTGATCAGCGCCGCGCTGGGCGAGCCCGACTACCGGGATGACGAGGCCTGGGTCTGGACCTTGTGAGCCAGGTCACGCCGTCCACCCGGCCAGCGGGCAGCAGCGCCACCTTCTCCACGTCGGTGGGCACGGCGCAGCTCCAGAATCCAGGGTCTCCAGTGGTGCGTTAGGATAGCTCGTGAAGACAGGGGTTTCTCCATGATCTCCACTCGGACTCAGCTCTTCGGTCTGGCCCTCATCCTGGTCGCCTGCCCGCCCCCCCCCCCCCCCCCCCCCCGCGCCCCGGGTCGCGCGCCCCCCGCGACCGCCCTGCAGCCGCCCGCCGAGCTGCCGTCCCTCACGCGAGAACGAGCCCTCGCCCTGCGCACCGCTCCGCCCCCTGAGTCCGATCTGCCGCCCCTGGCCGAGGGCGACTGGTCCCTGGACTGCGGAGCGGCCCTCGAGCTGGAGCCCGGCGGCAAGCTGGTGCTCTACGAGCGAACTGGCCCGCGGCGGCTGGGCGGCGAGGTGGTGGGCCTGCCCGCCATCGACGCTCGGGCGCGACGGCTGGTGTTCAGCCACGCCCCCCAGGCCCGGCCCGAGACCGAGATCGCCGCCGTGGCGTGCTCCGATGGCGCCTGGGGCGAGCCCCGCAGCCTCGCGCCCGGCCCCGGCTCCCCTGACCGACCGGCCATCTCGCCGGATGGCGAGCAGGTGGTCTGGGTCTCGGGCGCCAGCGGGCTGCCCTCGCTGTGGACCGTGGCCTTCACCGGCGGCGAGCTGCGCCAGATCAGCAACCAGGGGCTGGAGCGCGCCACCCAGCCCGGCCAGCCTCCGGCCGGCTTCATCGCTCCACCCGAGCAGGGTCCAGCGCGCGTCGATCCCATGGGCCAGGGGAGCTACCGCGTCAGCTGGCAAGGCGCCGACGGGGAGCACAGCGTGGAGCTGCCTTGACCACCGTCGTCACGCTGCTGGTCGCCCTGCTGTGCCCGCTGGTCCAGGCACAGGACTACAGCTTCCCAACCAGCGCCTCGGACTACGGCAACTTCTACATCACCGCCTACTACGACCACTCAGGCAGCGACTGGAACTGCGGCAGCTACCAGTACTCAGGCCACCGGGGCAGCGACTACGGGATCGGCTCCTGGACGGGCATGGACGCCGGCCAGGACATCGTGGCCGCCGCCGATGGCTCGGTGGTCTACACCAACGACGGCGAGTACGATGAGTGCTCCACCGGCGACTGCGACGGCGGAGGCGGCTTCGGCAACTACGTCAAGCTGCAGCACGCCGACGGCAAGTACACCTACTACGCCCACATGAAGCAGTGGTCCGTGGCGGTCTCCACCGGAGACTTCGTCAGCTGTGGCACCAAGCTCGGCGAGGTGGGCTCCTCCGGCTACTCCACCGGACCCCACCTGCACTTCGAGGTGCGCGAGTCCTCCGGCTCCCAGTCCGATCCCTTCGACGGCGACTGCTCCAGCCCCCCGTCCTACTGGGTCAGCCAGGGTGCCTACCTGGGGGTGCCCGGCCGGCAGTGCGGCGAGGCCGAGCCCTGCGAGACCGCGGGCTCCTTGAGCTGCGGCCAGACGGTGAACACGCGCAACGACGCCAGCGGATCCACCGATGACCACAGCTACTACGGCTGCTCCGAGTTCACCTACAGCGGCCCGGAGATCGCCTACAGCTTCTCCACCGGGCGCAACGAAGAGGTGTCCATCAGCCTGACGGGCCACAGCGAAGATCTCGACCTGTACGTGCTGGGCTCCACCGCCTGCGACGGCAGCGATTGCCTGGCGTATTCCGACAACCCCAACACCGACGACGAGTCCCTGAGCTTCGACGCCCTCGTGGATCGCGAGTACACCGTGCTGGTGGACGGCTGGGAAGACGCGGTCAGCAATTTCCAGCTGTCCATCGACTGCGAGGGCGGCGACGACCCCCCACCCGATGACTCCGAAGCGCCGCCCCCCGACGACTCCGAGCCCATCGACCCGGGCGATACCGAGCCCGGCGACAGCGGCCGCCCCCCGCGCCAGGGCTGGCCCCCGGGGGCACGCGAGCTCTACGCGACACCCGAAGGCTGCGGCTGCGCCACCGGGCAAGCCTCAGGGCTGGGTGGCCTGCTGCTGGGGCTGCTGGCCGTCGGCCGGCGACGGCGCCGCTGACGGCGGCGCCTCCAGCAGGTGCACCTCCTGGCCCGACAAGCGCAGCAGCTTGATCACGCGCTGCACGAAGTCATCCTCGCCCCCAGGCCAGCGCTGGGCGTACTGTCGCAGCACCAGCTGGTTGCCTTGCAGCAGCATGCCCGCCGCCAGCACCACCTGGCCGGTCCCGGAACGACCCAGCTCGGGTCGCTGGGCCACAGCCATGGCTTCTTCCCAGCGCGACAGCCCGGCCAAGGCCACGGCGTAGGAGCCCAGCAGCTCCGCCGATGGAGGGCAGCCTCGCTCGTCCAGACCCCAGGCCGCCAGCCTCACGGCGTCGTCGGGGCGCTGCAGCTCCAGCGGGATCATGCCCAGGAAGGCGCAGGCGTCGTGGTAGGGCGGCTCGCCGCGGATGGAGGCCACCACCAGCTCCAGCGCCTCTTCGGGCTGCCCGTCGTCGCGCAGGTACCAGGCCAGGCCAGCCTGGGTGAAGGGCGATGACACCGCCGCGTCCGCCGCCCGCCAGAGGGTGGCGCTGCTCTTCCACTGGGGCAGGCGCAGGCAGAGCACCAGCACAAAAGCGGCCGCCACCACCAGCGAAGCCAGGACCACGCGCCGCGACAGGGGCAGCGCCGCGGCCACCGTGAGCGCCAGCCCGGCCAGGGGCAGGTAGAGGTAGCGTTCGCCCAGCAGCCCCTTGTCCAGGGTGGCCACCAGGGTGGGCAGGAAGGCCAGCAGCGCGAGAACCAGGCCCGCCAGCGCCAGGCGCCTGTGGCGGGCGTACCAGGTGGCCAGCCCCAGCGCCGCCGCCGCCAGCAGGCAGCCCAGCAGCAGGGAGCCCAGGGGGGGCAGGTAGTGCACGTGCCGCGCCGGGGTGAGGGGCCAGGGCCAGGCCAGCAGGCTGCCGTAGGTGGCCGCGATGCCCGGAGCCTGTCGCGCCACCGTGCCCCAGCTGCTGCTGGACGGGACGAGCGCCGAACCGACGCCCACCCAGAGCCGCAGCCCGCCATAGGCCCCCACCGCCGCCACCAGGGCGGCATACCGCGGCCAGCCGCGGGGCCTGCGCCAGCGCGCCAGGTCGAGGGCCAACAGAAAGAGCGGGGCCAGCGCCGCCGACTCCTTGGACAGCAGCGCGCCGACCGTCAGCGCGCACGCCCCCAGCAGGCGCGCCGGCCCAGCGCGCTCGGGCAGCAGCCAGAGCAGAGCCAGCAGCAGCATCACCGCGGCCATGCTGTCGTTGCGGGCGGCCACCAGGGCGATGGTCTCGGACTGCACCGGGTGCAAGGCGAAGAAGGCGGCACCGAGCAGGGCGGGGCCAGCGCCCACCAGGCGCCGCAGCAGCAGGGCGAGCGCGAGCACCGCCCCCAGGTGCCAGGCCAGGGAGTGCAGGTGGGCGGCCCGCGCGGAGAGCCCGAACAGGGCCCGATCCAGGGTGAGCGACAGCAGGAACAGCGGCCTCCAGTAGCCGCTGGGAGGGGCAGGCAGGCGCGTGGTGCTCCACAGGTCGGCCTGCATCAGCCCGGCCAGGTTGTCGAAGCCGCCCGTGAGCGCGTTGTCCTTCACCAGGGCCATGTCGTCCCAGGCGAAGTCCGCGCCCCACAGGGGCAGGGCATAGACCAGGGCCGTCAGGCCCAGCAGGCCCGCCAGCCACCAGCCCCAGCGCGACAGCTTCTCCTCCATGGGAGGGATCTAACGCTCACTCCTCCAGGGCGCGCTCCAACGCGGCCTCCATGGCGTCCACGTCGAAGGCGTTGTTCATGTAGACCACGGTGCCTTCGCCATCCACGATCCAGTCCTGGGGATAGGCGGCGGAGGGGAAGGCGCTCATCTGCTGGTAGGCGGCCGAGACGCTGCCGTCGCGGTCCAGCAGCACCGGGAAGGTCAGCCCCAGCTGCTGCACGTAGCTGCTGAGGGTCTCCTCGTCCTCACCATTGGTGATGCCCCACACCCGCACCCCCTGGTCCTGCCACTGCCGCCAGATGCTGTACTCGATGTCCGAGACCTCGGACGCGCACTGGGGTCACCAGGTGGCGAAATACACCAGCACCACCGGATGCCCGAGCTGAGCCGAGAGCTGGTAGGACTCCCCGTCCAGCGCCTGGAGCACAAAATCGGGGGCCGGGTTGCCCAGCGCGGCGCTGTCACCGGTCTCGCCGCTCCACAAGGACAGCTCCTGGGTGGGCTCGTCGGGGTCCGTGCTGGCCAGGCAGATCCGCGTGTCCAGATCCGAGCCCCCAGCCCAGCTCACCCGCAGCGTGGCCTGCTCCCCCGACTCGATGGTCTCGCTGCTGACCCCCAGCTGCACGTCCTCTGAGCCCACGGTGGCGCCGGTCAGCTCCAGGGGGCCGGCGCCCAGGTTGGTCAGGCTGATCTGCACGCTGTCGCTCGCCTCGTCCAGCACCACCGTGCCGGAGCCCACCAGCAGATCGGGGGCCACGGAGTCCAGGTCCGCCTCCCAGATGGACAGCTGGCCCCAGTCCGCCACGTAGGCCCGCTCCCCCGCCGCCGCCACGTGCATGGCCCACTGCGCCGTCTCCACGGTCCCCAGCAGGCGCGGCGCCCGCGGCGCGGCGAGATCGAAGGCCGCCAGGTTCAGCTGGTCGACAGCCCACAGGCGCCCACCGCTCACCGCCACGGACTGCACCGAGCTCTCCAGCTGGATGGTCTGCACGAGCTCGGGCTCGTCGGGGTCTTCCAGGGAGAAGACCATGACCCCGCTGCCGCCAGCCGCCCCGTAGAGGGTGGCGGAGTCGGCGTCCAGGGCCAGGTCCTGCAGCCCGCGCCCCGGGAACATGGAACCCGCGACCGTAGCGCCGTCGGGCTCCGACAGGTCCACGATGCCGATGCCGAGGCTGTTGTCGGAGACGTAGCCGCGCTCGCCCCAGGCCAGGATGTCCCATGCGTTGCCCAGCCCGGAGTGGCGCGCGATCTCGCTGGGGCAGCTGGGATCCTCCAGCGAGAAGGTGACGATCTCACCCAGGTGGCTCACCACGTACAGGCGATCATCCACCCGGGCCATGCCCGCCAGGTCGGGTGTCCAGATCTCGCACTCCCGCTGGATGTCGCCCGGGTCGGTGCCGTCGTAGGAGAAGAGCCCGGAGTCGCGGTGGGTGGCGTAGATGAAGCCATCCACACCCAGCTCCACCCGGTACAGGCGGCCCACCGGCGCATGGTAGTAGCCGACGAACTCCGGCTGGGATGGTTCCTGCAAGCCGAAAGCCACCAGCCCGCCCTGCCCGACCCCCCAGGCCACCGCGTTCTCCTCGTCCACCTCCAGGTCCACCATCTCGGCGAAGTAGACGGTCTCCATGCCATCCACGCCGGACAGCACCACCTCGCCCACCTCGGTGAAGGCGGAGGGCCCCAGGTCGCCGGGGGCCTCGCAGCTGGCGGGCAGGCTGATCCAGTCGCTGGGCTCCCCGGTGTCCAGCCCCGTCTCAGCGCCCGTGTCCTGCGGCTCCCCGCTGTCGCCGGGGGACGAGTCCCCGGGGGAAGAGTCGTCGGGTGGCTCCTGCTCCGGCTCCCCGGGGCAGGCCATCAGGAAGAGGAGAGGCAGCGCCGGCACGAGACGGAGCGTCAAGGAGCACCTCCAGCAGAGGACAAAGACATCGTTGGACACACCCCTCGGTCCGCCCAGCCGCCCGTCCACGAAAGCCCCGCTTCGGTAGCGGCTGCTACGCGCGCGACGCGATAGCCACCCGTCCACCGGAGAGATCATGCAGCCTCGCTTCGCCCCCCTGCCGCTCCTGCTCCTGCTCCTGCTCCTGCTCGCCGCCTGCGTTCCCCGCGCCCGCCACAAGCGACTGGAGGCCAGCTTCGAGACCACCCTGATCTACATGGCGCAGCAGGACTCCGAGCTGGAAGCCGCCAAGGCGCGCATCGAGGCCCTCGAGGTTCGCTGCGGCGTGCAGCGACCCTCCGGCCCAGCCCCGGTGGAGCCCACCGCCTACCACGTGCAGGACCTGCGCATCCCCTCGCTGCTGTCGCTGCCACTGCACCAGCAGGCCGCGGTCATGGAGGTGCTCAACACCGCCGTGGGTCCCTGCAAGGTCTGCACGGGAGCGGGCCTGAGCGTGGCCGCCTGCCTGCTGCAGAAGCCCGCCTGCAGCAACATGCCCTCCATCGCCACCCGCGCAGCTTCCCTCGCCGCACAGGGTCACAGCGCCGAGCAGATCACCGAGGCCATCCACTACGACCAGCCCTGGGTCCCGGTGGACGCCGGCGACGCCCCCAGCCGCGGAGGTCCGGGTGCCCCCGTGGAGCTGGTGATGTTCATGGAAGCCCAGTGTCCCTTCTGCGTGCGCGCCTCGGCCACCGTAGACCAGCTCCAGGAGCGCTACGGCCACCAGCTGCGGGTGATCTACAAGCACATGCCCCTGGCCATGCACACCCACGCCAGGGCCGCGGCCCTGGCCATGGAAGCCGCCCGGCGCCAGGATCGCTTCTGGGAGTACCACGACCTGCTCTACGCCCGCGCCAGCGAGCTGCGCAGCGAGGGCTTCTTCGAGGAGATCGCCGCGCAGGCTGGCCTCGACGTCGCCCGCTTCCAGCGCGACCTGGACGACCCCAGCCTGGCCGCCAACGTGGACGCCGACCAGGCCCAGGCCAGCTCCCTGGGCATCACCGGCACCCCCAACTTCTTCGTCAACGGCTACCCGCTGCGCGGCGCCCAGCCGGCGGAAAAGTTCGCGCAGATCATCGACCGCGAGCTGGCCGACAGCGTGCGCTGACACCTGCACCCCTCGGCCTCCTCACCCACAAATAGGTGAAGGGGGTGGTCGCTTAGATATAGTTGATAGGTGATAGGTGTCAGGTTGGTATCATTACATTTTATCAAAATGTAATCATACAAACCTGACA
>CAZEJJ010000134.1:8942-20778 GCA_964512185.1 uncultured Enterobacterales bacterium
GTTTTTTTTTTTGTTTTTTTTGTTTTTTGGTTTTTGTTTTTTTTTTTTTTTTTTTTAATATTTTATTTAATAAAATGAAAATACCTGCGCCCCTTGACACCTGCGTCCCTGCGCCCCTGCGTCCCTGCGCCCCGCGGCCTCCTCACCCTGCTCCTGCTCGAGGTCGTCCCCGGAGATCAGTAGTAGTCGATCTCCACCAGGCACTCGTGGGAGACGTGATCGGTCACCCCGTCCTTGGTCACGTCCAGCTCGCACTGCCCCATGTAGCGCAGGAAATACGGGTTGGTGTAGAAGGCCTTGATGGCCACGCGCACCGGGAAGCTGATGCGACCCAGCACGTCCACGGATTCCTGGTAGCGCAGCTCCCGGACCGTACCCTCCACGTGGTAGCCGTTGGTGTCGATCAGCACCTGCAGCTCCGTGGGCAGGTCGAAGCCCACCTCCCGGCGGTGCTGGGTGGCGTCCAGGCGGAAGCTCCGCGTGCTGCCCACGATGCGATCGCCCTTGCCCAGCAGCCCGAACTTGTTCTCCGGGGCGTCGAAGCGCGGCTGCAGGAACTGCCGGTGCAGCACCAGGGTGTACTCCTCGTCGAACATGCGCACCGCGTACCAGAGCTTGATGAAGCTGGGCATCTTGATGGTGGCCCAGCCGTGGTCGTGGTAGCCGTGGCCGGCCAGGTCGAAGGCCTCGCCGTCCAGGGTGACGGTGCCCGAGCTGCGCGCCCGCGGGACGCTGATGCCCAGGGTGTACTCGGCCGAGCGATCCTCGTAGAAGAACACCTTGCCGCCGCCGAACTTGTAGGAAGGCAGCTCGCTGGCCAGGTGGAGCTCCAGCTGCACATCCGATTCCTGGATGGTGACGTGGTAGGCGCCGCCGCCACCCCAGGTGCGGGCCGGACCGATGGCGATGTCCATGCGGTCAGGGGCCGCGACGATGTCGTCGCGGTCGTACTCGTGGTGCAGGTTCCACCTACGGCCGTCCATGGCGTAGTACTGCAGATCCACTGAGGCCGAGAAGGTGCTCAGGCCCAGGTTGGTCACCGACAGCATCACGAACAGCGCGCTGCCGTCCTCCATCCTGGCCACGTTGAACCAGCTCTCGCCGTAGTCGCCGTTGTCCTCGTACTCCGGATGCCAGCGCTGGAAGTCCGGCGACACCCCGCTGGTGCCGTCGGGCTCGAACAGCGAGATGGGCTCGGCCGCGAAGGCGGGCAGGGCGAAGAGCAGGGCCAGGAGCAGCAACGAGAGGATGGCAGGTCGCGACATGGTCGTGTCCACGGGGTCGGGTGTGAGCAGCGACGGCCCATAACAGCCCGCCAGACAAGGCCGGACTTCCGTGAGCCAGCCGGCTTGACGCCGGCGCAGGGCATGTATAGTTAGTGCTCACTCACTTACTAATGCGGGGAGACCCATGGCCCGACCCCGACAATACAGCGACGAACAGATCCTCGAGGCGGCTCGCGACTGCTTCCTCGAGCACGGTGCGGCGGTCTCCACCACGGTCATCGCCCGGCGCATCGGGCTGTCCCAGGCGGCCCTGTTCAAGCGCTTTGGCACCAAGGAAGAGCTGATGATGGCCGCCCTGCGCCCGGGGCCAGAGATGGTGCGGGAGCTCGTGGACTGGCTCGAGCTCGGCCCGGACGAGCGCCCCATTCCCGACCAGCTGCTGGATCTGGGCCAGCAGGTGCGGCGGTTCTTCGGCCGCCTGCTGCCGCGGGTGGCTCTGCTTCGCTCGGCGGGACACGGCCCTCCGGAGTGCTCCAAGGGCCGCCCTCTCCCTCCCCAGGTGGTGCACGCCGCGCTGGCAGCCTGGCTGGCGCAGGCCGCTGACCAGGGCCGCATCCAAGCCGGCAACGAGCGCGCCGCTGCCTACGCCCTGCTGGGAGCCCTGAACCTGCAGGCCTTCCTCAACTACAACTCGGGCGCCGAGCACGCCGACCCGGACGGGCTGGAGCTGCGGGCCCTGATCCAGGTGCTCTGGCGCGGCCTGGCCCCCGAAGGAGAGCCGGCATGATCGCGACGCTCGCCTTCATCGCGGTCCTTCCCCTGGCCCACAGCGGCCGGTACGAGCCGGTGCTGCCGGCGGAAGAGCAGCGCTTCGCGGGCGAGCGGCCGGGCGCCGTGGCAGCCGAGCCGTGGTGGCGCAGCATGCGCGATCCCGACCTCGAACAGCTGGTGGAGCGCGGCCTGGCGGGCAACCACGACCTGGCCGCGGCCTGGAGCCAGGTGGCCAGCATGCGCGCCCTGCGGGCGCAGGCCGGCAGCATGCTGCTGCCCACGGCCTCCATCGATCTGCAGGCCAGCACCAGCCCCTACGACTCCCTGGGCTTCCAGTTCGGAGGCAGCGGGGCCTTCGGCGGCGGCGGGGATACCCCCGACAGCTACACCAGCGCCTCCGCCATGCTGGGCCTGGGCTGGCAACCGGACATCTGGGGCCAGCAGGTGCTCAGCTGGCGATCGGGCCGCTACGACCACCTGGCCGCCCAGGGAGACCGCGACGCAGCGGCCCTCTCCCTGGGCACCCTCATCGCGGGCACCTGGTACGACCTGGTGGCCGCCGGCGCGCAGCTCCAGCTGCTGCGGGAGCAGCGGGATGCCGTGGCCGAGCTGCTGGAGCTGTCGGAGCAGCGCTACGAGGGCGGCGAGGTCACGGGCCTCGACGTGCTGCAGCAGCGCCAGCAGCTGGCGGGCAGCGAAGCCCTGATCCCAACCACGCGGGCCCAGGTGGTGCAGCTGGAGCAGGCCCTGCGCGTGCTGCTGGGCGAGGCCTCCGGCCAGCCGCTGCCCCAGCCGCCCGACGACCTGCCCGCGCTGCCACCTCCTCCCACCACGGGGCTGCCCCTGGATCTGCTCGAGAACCGCCCTGACCTGCGCGCAGCCGAAGCCCGCTACCGCGCAGGCCACGCCGACGCCCAGGCCTCGCTGCGCAGCCTGCTGCCCAGCCTGGCCCTGTCGGCCCAGGCGGGCCGACAGTACTTCGTCACCGACGAGACGAGCGAGATCGACACCTGGACCCTGGGAGGTTCCCTGAGCGTGCCCCTGTGGCAGGCCCGGGGGGCCCACACCAGCATCCAGACCTCCCTGGCCGCCGAAGACGCCGCCGCGCATGCTCTCTCCCAGGCGGTGCTCGCCGCCATCCAGGATGTGGAGAGCAGCCTGGCCCTCGAAGCCGAGCAGCTGCTGCAGGTGCAGGCCTACCAGCGCCAGGTGGAGGCCGCCCAGCTGGCCTGGGACGAGAGCCGCGAGCAGTACCTGGCGGGCCACGCCGCCTACCTGTCGGTCTTGAGCGCCCAGCAGGCCTGGCAGCAGTCGCAGCTGAGCCTGCTGGTCTCACAGCGCGCCCTCCTCTCCGCGCGCATCTCCACGCACGAAGCCCTCGGAGGCGGCTGGACCGCCCTCCCCCACCCCACAGAGGTGGCCCCATGAGCGTCCTCAAGAAGTTCGTCCTGCCCATCGCCGTGCTGCTGGTGGGCCTGGTCATCGCCGTGACCCTGGTTGTGCTCAAGCCCCGCGCCAGCAAGAAGCAGGAGCCTCGCACGGCCCCGCCCGTGGCGCTGCTGCTGCTGGAGCCCGCCCTCCACGACCCCGTGGTGCACAGCAGCGGCGTGGTGGAGCCCGACCAGCGCATCACCCTGGTGCCCCAGGTCTCCGGCCGCGTGCAGCGCCTGGCCGAGGGGCTGCGCCCCGGCGGCCGCTTCGCCCAGGGCGACGCCCTCATCTGGCTGGACCCCCGCGAATACCGGCTGGCCATCGAGCAAGAATCCAGCCGCGTGCGCCAGGCGGAGCTGGAGCTGGCCCTTGAGCAGGGTCGTCAGCAGACCGCCCAGCGCGAGTGGGAGCTGCTGGGATCGGAGCTCCCCGCCGACCAGGCGGAGCTCGCCCTCCGCCAGCCGCACCTGGCCAACGCCGTGGCCGCCCTGGCCTCGGCCCGCGCCGGGCTGGAGCGAGCAGAGCTGAACCTGGAGCGCACCGTGCTGCGCGCCCCCTTCAACGCCTCGGTGTTGGACGAGCAGGTGGACCCGGGCCAGGTGGTGGCCCCCGGAGCCCCCGTGGCCACCCTGGTGGGCACCGATCGCGTGCGGGTGAACGTCTCCCTGCCCCTGGCCGAGGTGGCCCTGCTGCAGGTCCCCGGCTTCAACGCGGAGCAGGGCTCCCACGCCCGGGTGCTGCAGCGGCTCGAAGACGGCAGCCAGGTTGAGCACAGCGGCCTGGTGGCCGGGCTGGCGGGCGAGCTGGATCCCCAGGCCCGCACCGCGCGGCTGATGGTGCTGGTGGACGATCCCATGGGTGGCGACTCCGGAGCCCTGCCCCTCATGCCCGGCGCCTGGGTAGACGTGCAGCTGGAAGGCCAGGCCCGCGACGGCATCGTGCGGCTTCACCGCGAGGCCGTCTTCGAAGGCGACTCCATCTGGGTGGTGGACGGACAGCAGCGCCTGGCGAAGCGCGAGCTGCAGGTGGCCTGGCGCACCCCGGAGGCGATCTTCGCCAGCGCCGGCTGGCGGCCCGGTGAGCGCCTGGTGCCCACCCCGCCCTCGCTGGCGGTGGAGGGGCTGGCGGTGCGCCTCGAAGACGACGGAATGACGTGCGTCATCGGCCCGGATCGCAGCGTGGCCGACGCCTCCAGCCAGGAGGGAGCGGAGCCCGAGGTGGCCACGCCATGAGCGCAGAGACCCACAAGGGGCCCATCGCCTGGATGGCCCGCAACCCGGTGGCCGCCAACCTGCTGATGTTCGTCATCCTGGTGGGCGGGGTCATGGGGCTGTCCCGTGTGAAGCAGGAGGTCTTCCCCGAGTTCGACCTGGACATGGTGAGGGTCTCGGTGGTGTACCCGGGAGCCACCCCCGACGACGTGGAACAGGGCATCGTGCGCGCCGTCGAAGAAGCCGTGCGCGGCATCGACGGGGTCAAGCGGGTCAACGGCGACGCCGGGGAGGGTGTGGGCACCGTCTCCGTGGAGATCCTCCTGGACGCCGATCCCGCCGAGGTCCTGGCCGACGTGAAGAACGCGGTGGACCGCGTCACCGTCTTCCCACTCGAAGCCGAACAACCCCAGGTCACCCTGGCCAGTCGCCGCATCCAGGTGGTGAGCCTGGTGCTGGCAGCCGACCTGGAGCTGGGCCCCCTGCACGAGCTCGCGGAGCGCGCCCGCTCCGACCTGCTGGCCCTGCCCGACATCACCCAGGTGGAGCTGCAGGGGGTGCCACCCCTGGAGATCTCCATCGAGGTCCCCCGGGAGCAGCTGGAGGCCCTCGGGCTCACCCTGGACGAGGTGGCCCGCATCGTGGCCGCCGGCTCCCAGGAGCTGCCGGGGGGCGGCGTGAAGACCGCCAGCGGCGAGGTGCTGGTGCGCGTGGCCGACCGGGCCCTGGACGCCGAGGACTTCGCGGCCATCCCGCTGCGCTCCACCGCAGATGGCGCCAGCCTGCGCCTGGGCCAGGTGGCCACCATCCGTGACGGCTACGCGGAGACCGACCAGGCCTCCTACTACAACGGCCAGCGGGCCGTGCGCCTGGTGGCCTATCGCGTCGGGAGCGAGACCCCGGGCTCGGTGTCCGAGGCCGTGCACGCCTACCGGGACCGGCTGCGAGCCGAGCTGCCCGAGCACGTGCAGGTGGCCATCTGGGACGACGACTCGGAGAAGCTCACCGATCGCATCTCGCTGCTGCTCAAGAACGGCGCCATCGGCCTGTTCCTGGTGGTGATGACCCTCACCCTGCTGCTGCGCCTGCGGCTGTCCTTCTGGGTCTCCATGGGCCTGCCGATCTCCTTCATGGGCGCCTTCCTGCTCTTGCCCGGGGCCGACCTGTCCCTGAACATGATCAGCCTGTTCGCCTTCATCGTCACCCTGGGCATGGTGGTGGACGACGCCATCGTGGTGGGCGAGAACATCTACGCCCGCATGCAGGAGGGCATCCCACGGCTCGAAGCGGCCATCATCGGCGCTCGCCAGATGGCCATGCCGGTGAGCTTCGCCATCCTCACCAGCATCGCCGCCTTCCTGCCACTGTTCTTCGTGCCCGGCACGATGGGCAAGATCTTCGCCTTCTTCCCCTTCGTGGTCACCGCGGTGCTGGTCTTCTCCCTGCTGGAGAGCTTCTTCATCCTGCCCGCCCACCTGGGTCACAGCGGCGCGGGCTTCGATAACCGCCTGCTGGCCAGCATCGACGAGGCCAGCGAGAAGGCCGGCCGAACCCTGGAGCGGTTCACCCGCACCATCTACCGCCCCTTCCTGGAGCGCGTGATGCGCCACCGCTACCTGTCCCTGTCCGTGGCGGGGGCGATCCTGTTCATCGCCATCGGCATGACCGCGGCGGGTGTGGTGCCCTTCAACTTCTTCCCCAAGCTGGAAGGCGACGTGGTGAGCGTCTCGGCCCGGCTGCCCTACGGCGCCCCGGTGGCCCAGACCCTCGAGGTGCAGCGGGCGCTGGAGGCGGCCGCCCAGGCGACCCTCGCTGGCTTCGGCGGCGAGGAATACTCACGCGGGTGCTACAGCCGGGTGGGCGAGGGGCCCTCCTCCAGCTTCGACGCCGGCGAAGCGGGCAGCCACCTGGTGACCATCGAGCAGGCCCTGGTGTCCACCGAGGACCGCGACTTCAGCGCCGAGCAGTTCTCTTCCACCTGGGCCCGGAACACGCCGGAGCTGCCACAGGCCGAGGCGGTGATCTTCAACTCCTCGGTGGGTCCGGGAGCCGGCGCCGCGGTGGACGTGCAGCTGTCCCACACCGACACCGCCGTGCTGGAGCGGGCGGCCGCGGAGCTGGCGGAGGCGCTGGGTGCCTACGACGAGCTGTACAACGTTGAGAACGGCTTCTCCGCGGGCAAGCCCCGCTTCGACTACGACCCCCTGCCCAGCGCCGAGAGCCTGGGCCTGAGCACCGGCGAGGTGGGCCGCCAGCTGCGCTCCGCCTTCTACGGCGCCGAGGCCATCCGCGAGCAGCGCGGCCGCAACGAGCTCAAGGTCATGGTGCGGCTGCCTCGGGAGCAGCGGGCCTCGGAGCACGACCTGGAGGCCCTGCGCATCCGCACCCCCCAGGGAGGATTCCTGCCGCTGGCCGCGGTGGCCGAGGTGGAGCGCAACCGCGCTCCCACCACAATCAAGCGTGAGGACGGGCGCCGGGTGGTGAACGTCTCCGCCGAGCTGACGGCCCAGGTGAAGTCATCGCGCGACGTGCTGGAGAGCCTCGAGGCCGACGTGTTGCCGGTCCTCGCCAAGACGTACCCGGGCCTGCAGGCCGACTTCGTGGGCCAGCAGCGCTCCCAGGCCGAGGCCTTCTCCAGCCTGCGGCAGAACTACCTGGTGGCCCTGTTCGCCATCTTCGCCCTGCTGGCCATCCCCTTCCGCAGCTACGTACAGCCGCTGATCATCATGTCGGTCATCCCCTTCGGCTTCGTGGGCGCCCTGCTGGGGCACCTGCTGCTGGGCTACCCCCTGAGCCTCATCAGCCTGTTCGGCATCGTGGCGCTGTCGGGCGTGGTGGTGAACGACTCGCTGGTGCTCATCGACGCTGTGAACAAGAAGCGGGCCCAGGGAACCAGCGCCTTCGAGGCGGCCGCGTATGGCGGGGTGCGCCGGCTGAGGCCCATCATCCTCACCTCGCTGACCACCTTCTTCGGCCTGGCGCCCATGATCTTCGAGACCTCGGTGCAGGCGCGCTTCCTGATCCCCATGGCGGTCAGCCTGGGCTTCGGCATCCTCTTCGCCACCTTCATCGTGCTGCTGCTGGTGCCCGCCCTGTACCTGGTGGTGGAGGATCTCAAGCGCCAGGACGTGCACGCGGTGCCCATCAAGGCCAAGGAGGCCGCGAAATGAGCACGCCGAGCGCCGACGGCAGCGGCGCCATGTTCGACCGCATCGCAGCTCGCTACGATCTGCTCAACCGGGTGCTCAGCCTCGGTCTGGACCGGGGCTGGCGCCGAGCCCTGGTGACGGCCCTGCGGCTGCAGCCCGGTCAGCTCGCCCTGGATCTCGCCACCGGCACCGGCGACGTGGCCCTGGCCATCGCCGGGACCACCGGAGCGCGGGTGGTGGGGCTGGACCCCAGCCCGGGCATGCTGCAGGTGGCCCGGAGAAAGGGCGCCCGCCGCGCCTGCGCCCTGCGCCTGAGCTGGCTGGTGGGCGACGCCCAGGCCCTGCCCTTCCCAGCCGATCACTTCGATGCCAGCTGCATCGCCTTCGGCATCCGCAACCTGCCCGACCGGGCCGCAGGCCTGCGCGAGATGGCCCGGGTCACCCGGCGAGGAGAGCGGGTGGTGGTGCTGGAGCTGGGGGAACCGCGGACAGGCGCGCTGGCTGGGGTGGTGCGCTTCCACACCCGGCGGGTGCTGCCCCGCGTGGGCGCGCTGCTGTCGGGCGAGGCCGAGTACCGCTACCTGCAGAGCTCGGTGGCGGCCTTCCCGCCGCCAGAGGAATTCGGCGCGCTCCTGGAGGCCTGCGATCTGCAGCTCGTGGAGATCCGCCGCCTGGGCCTCGGCGCCGCCAACCTCTACGTGGCCACGGCCCCTTGAGCCGCGGGCCGAGCCCCGATACAGCGCGCGGGCTCTGACCGGAGGCCTGCATGGGCAGCATCAGCAAGCTGGAAAAACGCCTGCTGCGGGCGGTGGGCCGCGCCAACGAGCACTTCGGCCTGCTGGGCCCGGGCATGAAGGTCCTGGCCTGCGTCTCCGGGGGCAAGGACTCCATGGCCATGCTGCACCTGCTGCGCCTGTTCCAGCGCCGGGTACCCTACGAATTCCAGCTGCAGGCGGTCACCCTGGATCAAGGGCAGCCGGGCTTCGATCCCACGCCTCTCCAGGACTGGATGCAGGCCGAAGGCTACGACTTCCGCCTGCTGCACCAGGACACCTACAGCGTTGTCACCGACAAGCTGCAGCCCGGCGAGACCTACTGTTCCCTCTGCTCTCGCCTTCGACGTGGGCACCTGTACCGGGTAGCCACGGAGTCCGGCGCCGACAGGATCGCCTTCGGCCACCACCGGGACGACGTCATCGAGACCCTGTTGCTCAACCTGTTCTACGCCGGCAGCATCGGCGCCATGGCCCCCCGCTTCCGCTCCGACGACGGCAAGAACGTCATGATCCGCCCGCTGTTCTACTGCGCCGAGGAAGACCTGGCGGCCCTGGCGGAGCAGCAGGCCTTCCCGGTCCTGCCCTGCGGGCTCTGCGACAACCAGCCGCAGCTCAAGCGCCAGGAGATGAAGGCCCTGCTGGCGCGGCTGCAGGCCGACAACCCCAAGGTGAAAGGCAACATGATGGCCGCACTCGGGAACCTGCGCCCCAGCCACCTGCTGGACGAGCGGGTGCGCAGGGCGACAGGCTGCGAGGACTGGACGGGACCCTGAGAGCAGGCGACAGAACAGGTCGCCGTCAGGCGGCCGCCCCGAATCGTAACGAGGGCCAGCAGGCGCTCAGCGAGGCCGGTTCTGCGCAGTAGTGGGCGAGGGAGGCGTGCTTTCAGCACGTTGACCGAGAGCGCTGCAAGCAGGGACGGCCGCAGTCGCGACTGCTGGGCCGCAGTAGATTCGGGGTTCTGTCGCCTGCTCTGAACCTTGGAGCGCTCCGGGGTTCCGTGCCATGCTGGACGCACCTCGCACCCGGAGCCAGGCCCATGATCCGCGCCCCTGCCCTGCTCACCGCGCTGCTGTTGGCCAGCTGCGGCGATCCCGACGATCCCAAGGACACCCAGGACAGCGGCACGCCCGCCGGTGACTGCGAGGTGGAGCCGGGAGGCTACGCCCTCGACAGCGGCACCTACACGGTGGGCATCGACGCCGAGGTCTTCAACGACTGTGAGAACGCCGTGGGTCACGGCCTGCACATCCACGTGGGCGAGGACACCATGGTCGAGATCGCCCAGACCGGCGAGTGCCTGCTGGCCACCTCTGACCCCGGCTCCGACGCCGAGATGCCCATGACGGGCGCTACCGACGGCGAGAGCTTCACCCTGGACGGCGGCGTGAGCTTCGAGCTCGGCACCTGCGTGCTCACCGTCCACGCCACCATGACGGGCACCCTCACCGCCGACTCCGCCTTCGACTACCGCATGGACGCCACCCTGAGCGTCGAAGAGGAGATGGTGGAGGGTGCCTGCGAGGTCATCATCGGAGACGAGGACCAGCACACCTTCCCCTTCCTGCCCTGCGACCAGGCCTGGACCGGCACGGGCACGCTCTAGATTGCTGCTCCTCCTGCCCACCCTGTTGGCCCTGTGGGCGCCCCAACTGCAGGCCGCCACTCCCTCCGGCCTGGGGCTGCCTTCCTATGGTGGAGGCCTCTCCGGACCCGCCCAGGACGGCACCCTGGGGCTCGTGCTCAACCCCGCCGCGGCCCATCCGGACCGAGCCGAGACCCTGGTGGACGCCGGCTTCATCCGCTACCACTACGGCCACGACCTGGAGACCTGGGACGCGGTCCCGGGGAAGAGCTGGGACCTGCTGCCCTACCTGGCGGCGGCCGTGCCGGTGGGCCCGGTGGGCCTGGGCCTGGCGGCCGGCCTGCCCTACGCCCGCAGCGGCAGCTCTGAAGCGGTGGGCCCCCAGCGCTTCCACACGGTGTCTGGGCGCATCCTGGTGTGGGAGGCGGACCTGGCGCTGGCCTGGCAGCCCCTGCCGGAGCTGACCCTGGGAGGCGCGCTGCGGGGCGGCTACACCCGCTACTATTCCTCGGTGGCGGTGGACACCGGGGCCATGATCAACGGCGTCCTCGGCCCCGACGCAGGCGCACCCGTGGGTGAGCCCCTGCTGGAGGGCACCCGCTCCGTGGAGCTGGCCACCGGGGGAGCCTGGGGATTCTCGGTGGGCGCCCGCTTCCAGACTCAAGCGGGGCTGGCCCTGGCCGCGGGCTACCGCTCGGCGCTGCACACCCAGGTGACCGGCCAGCTGGTGCTGGTGCCGTCCAACGATCTCTCCATGGCCCTCGAGGGCGATCTCACCGGCAAGCTGGACCTGCCCCCCGAGGCCTTCCTGGCGGCGACGCTGCCCGCCGGGCCCGCGGAGATCGACCTGGAGACCGGGTGGGTCGGCTGGGGAAGCATGGCGGTCACCCACCAGCAGGTGGACAACCTGGTGATCGTCTCTGATGATCCCGTGGTGACCGCCCTGCTGGAGTCCTACGGCCTGGACGATCCTGCGCTGCTGGGCAGCCTCGAGAGCGAGGGCATGGCCGGGCTGCACGATATCTTCACGGCGGGCCTGGCGGTGCGCATGCCGGTGGCGGAGCGCTGGGGCCTGTTGGCGGGGGCGCGCTACTCCCCGGCCGCCATCTCCGACGAGTTCGTGGCCCCGGGCAACTTCGACTACGACTCGCTGGATGTCCGGATCGTGACCAGCTTCTCCCCTGTCCCGCGCAGCAAGCTGGCCCTCTGCGCCGATCTCATCAGCTACCGCAACCGCGTCATCACCGACTCCATCTACGCCTGGGACAACGATCCCGAGGTGGCCCCGGCCCTGCCGCCCAGCGAGGGCGCCTACTGGATGCGCATGTGGCGGGTCGGCTTCAGCTGGCAGCAGACCTACTAGGAGCCCTCGGGAACGCTCATGTCTACTGCGACCCACCAGTGCCGGCTGCCGCTACGCACGTGACGAGCCCTGCTCGCAGCGAACGACACGGATGTAGTCGCCAGCGTGCTGAAGTCACCGGTCACGGACTCCTCCGCCGGTCGCAACTGCGCAGAACCCGTCCGTACGGTCCACCGCCTTCGGCGGCGGCTTTCGCCCCAATGCTGCGCATCGTCGCTACGACATGAACCGGCGGCACACCTGCCGCCTCCTTCCCGAGCACTGCCATACGGACCCAGGGAGCGACTCTCGGGCGAGAGAGGGCCTGTCGGTCCGGTATGCGGA
>CAZEJJ010000135.1:0-20722 GCA_964512185.1 uncultured Enterobacterales bacterium
GTGGCGCTCGGCTGGCGGAGCGGGGAGAGCTGGCCGCTGGGCGGCCAAGGAGTGGCGCTCGGCTGGCGGAGCGCGGAGATCATCGGGTGGATGGTGTCAGCTGGAGGCGTGGCCGTGCGCTGGTCGGCAGTGGAGGCGCGAGAAGCGAGCGCTCTGCGCTATGCTCTCCTCCGGAGGACCAATGACCTTCGCCGATCGTGCCGAGGCTGCTTTTTTCGGGTTGGCTCTGGGCGACGCCTTCGGCCGACCGCTGGAGTTCCTGTCCGGGCCCGCGGTGCGCAGCACGCCAGTGAGCACCGAGCCGCGAGAGCTCCACTGGACCGACGACACCCACATGGCGCTGTACCTGGCCCAGGCGCTGCTGTCGTTGCCCCCTGGACCCTTCGACGAGGGGGCCTTCGGCGAGGCGGTGGGCGAGCAGCTCCTGGCCTGGCTGCACGATCCCCTGATGCCCTCCACCGCCCCGGGCGACACCTGCCTGCGCGGGGTGCGCCGCCTGGAGCGCGACGGCGACTGGCGCCGCAGCGGCGATCACGGCTCCGACGGCTGCGGCGCCGTGATGCGCATCGCACCCCTGGCCATGGCGCTGCAGGGCGAGGATCTCAGCCTGGCGGCCCGCGCCCAGGCCATCGTCACCCACGCGCACCCGAACGCGGTGGAGGCGGCCGTGGCGGGCAGCCACATGCTGCGCTGGACCCTCGAGGAGGCTCACTTCGGAGGCGACACGGTGCTGCGCGCCATCGTGGGCCTGCGCGGGCCCTGGGCCAAGGGCGGGGTGGTGGCCGAGGCCCTGGAGGCCGCCCTGGTACACGCCGCCCGTCCCGACCCCCAGTGGCTGGACGAGCCCTCTATCCCCACCGGAGACGGCGGCTGGCGATCCGCCTCGGCGCTCGGCCTGGCGGTGGCGGCCGCCCTGTGCTGGGGCGATGACTTCACGGTGGCCGTGGAGAAGGCGGCCCGCATCGATGGCGACTCCGACAGCGTGGCTTGCCTGACGGGCATGCTGCTGGGCGGCGCGGGCCGCGATCTCCCTCGGGCCTGGCTGGCGGCGCTCCCGCAGCGTGAGCGCATCGCCGCCTTGGCTCGGCGGCTCGCTACATGAACGGGATCTTCTTCTTCGCCTTGACCTGGCGGCCGTACTCCCGCACCCAGGCGTCCTCCTCGGGCGACAGCGGCCCCTGCTCCAGGGCGTCGAGGTTGGCGTCCAGCTGAGCGCGGTTCTTGGGGCCGGTGTAGACGCTGTGTACGTGGGGGTTGGACAGGCAGAAGCGGTAGCAGAGGCCCGCGGTGAGAGGAGGCACAGCGATCCCTGGCGCGCCGGGCCAGCGCGGCATCTGCAGGCCCGCGATGGGCTTCAACAGCTGCCGCCAGGAGGTGGCGGTGTAGGCTATCACCAGTGGGTTTCGCGCCGCGAGGTGGGGGAAGACGTCCTGCTCGGCGCCGGGATGCTTGGCGTTGTAGCGCAGCATCAGGGCATCCAGCGGGGAGTCCAGCGCCAGCCGCCCCGCGCGCTTCCGGTCGTGGATGCTGGTGCCGATGGCGGTGACCTTGCCCTCTTCGCGCAGCGCCACCAGCTGCTCCTGCACCCCTCGGGTCAGGGCCGAGCCCTTGCCCAGCCAGGAGAGCAGGTAGAGATCCAGCCGCTCGAGGCCCAGGGAGCGCAGCGCTCCCTCGACGCTGCGGCGAACCATCCACGGCGCGTAGGCCGCGCCGAGCACCGCCACCACGTGCCCCTCCGGCTGCCGGGCCACCACGGAGCGCACCACCGCGGTGGTGGCCTTGTAGCGGGGGGTCCACAGCCACAGGTTCGCCCCGCGATCGGCAGCGTGGAAGCAGTCGGCGGCCTTGAGCCCGTAGTTGCTCGCGATGCCCATGCGCAGCACCCGTTTTCCTACTCTTGGCAGCTCCGTCCGGGCGAAATCATCGGCTGTGGCTGTGGGTACCGGCATGAGAATCCTTCC
Organism: uncultured Enterobacterales bacterium; assembly: GCA_964512185.1. GTDB lineage: Bacteria > Myxococcota_A > UBA796 > UBA796 > JAFGLY01 > CAZEJJ01. The sequence goes on from CAZEJJ010000135.1 coordinate 1,962, forward strand.
TTGAAACAGGGGCTGCCTGCGGTCAGGCTCAAGGCTGGTCCGCTCTGCCCGACCTTGGGAGCGTGATAACCTTGCCGGTGCTGTGGAGGCTGATCTGATGAGCTTCGCTGTTGTGCCCACTGCGCGCCGCCCCCGTGGGCGCCTGTCCCTGGCGCTGCTGCCCCTGCTGGTGGGCATCGCCACAGGCTGCCCCAAGCCAGACACCGCCGACACCGGCCCCCCTGGAGAGACCGGACCCGACGTCGTGGACGTGGACCAGGACGGCTACCCGGCAGAGCACGACTGCAACGATCGAGATGCCTCCATCAACCCTGGCGCCGAGGAGATCTGCGACGAGCTGGACAACGACTGTGACGGCGTGGTGGACGAGGGGCTGCAGCAGCCCTGGTACCCCGACGAAGACGACGACGGCTACGGCGACGCGGCCGGGGGCGAGTACCACTGCGAGGGCCCCGACGGCTGGGTCGAAGACGACAGCGACTGCGACGACACCCGCGACGATGTCTACCCCGAAGCTCCCGAATCATGCGACGGTGTGGACAACGACTGCGACACGGAGGTGGACGAGGACGGCGAGACGGTCTGGTACGAAGACGCCGACGGAGACGGCTACGGCGACGCCGACTCCACCCTGGTGGCCTGCAACCCCGGTGACGGCTGGGTGAGCGACGCCGAGGACTGCGATGACGACCGCGCCGACGTGCACCCCGACGCCGAAGAGGTCTGCGACGAAGCCGACAACGACTGCGACGACACCGTGGACGAGGAGGTCAGCACCACCTACTGGCTCGACGCCGACAGCGACGGCTACGGCGCCGAGGACGACCCCACCGAGGCCTGCGAGCTGCCCGAGGGCTACGCGGAGACGGCCTCCGGTGCGGACTGCGACGACGACGACGCGGCCATCAACCCGGCCGCCACCGAGGTCTGCGACGAGGCCGACAACGACTGCGACGGCACCGTCGACGAAGACGACGCCAGCGACGCCGCCACCTGGTACGCAGATGGTGACTCCGACGACTACGGCGACGCCGACACCAGCACCCAGGCCTGCGAGGCGCCCTCGGGCTACGTGGCCGACAGCAGCGACTGCGACGATGGCGACGCCGCCATCAACCCCGGTGTCGAGGAGCTCTGCGACGGCATCGACAACGACTGCGACGGCGCGGTGGACGAGGATGAGGCGGTGGACGCCGCCACCTGGTACCTGGACGCCGACGCCGACGGCTACGGCGACGAAGACGCCGAGGACACCGCCCAGGCCTGCAGCCAGCCCTCCGGCTACGCCTCCAGCTCCGACGACTGCGATGACGACGACGCGGCCATCAATCCCGGCGCCGGTGAGATCTGCGACGAGCTGGACAACGACTGCGACGGCCTGGTGGACGACGACGACGGCAGCGTGACCGGTCGCACCATGTGGTACGGCGACGACGACGGAGACGACTACGGCGACGCGTCCGACTCTTCACCCGCCTGCGTGCAGCCCAGCGGCTTCGTGGCTGACAACACCGACTGTGACGACAGCGACGGTGAGATCTACCCAGGGGCCACCGAGACCTGCGACGGGGTGGACGACGACTGCGACGGCCTCGTGGATGCCGACGACGGCGACGTGACCGACGCCAGCACCTGGTACGCCGACGCCGACAGCGACGACTTCGGCGACCCCGACGACAGCGTGATCGACTGCTCGCAGCCTGCCGGCTACATCGCCGACGACACCGACTGTGACGACAGCAACGCCGATGTCTACCCAGGCGCCGACGAGTACTGCGACGGCGTGGACGAGGACTGTGACGGCGTGGTGGACGATGCCGCCCTCGACACCGACACCTGGTACGAAGACGCTGACGCTGACGGCTACGGGGCGGACAGCGGAGCCGCCACCACCCAGGCCTGCAGCCAGCCCTCCGGCTACGCCGACAACACCGACGACTGCGACGACAGCGACCCGGCCATCAACCCGGCCGCCAGCGAGATCTGCGACGGCCTGGACAACGACTGCGATGGCCTGCTGGACGACGACGATCCCAGCGCCAGCGGCAGCGCCACCTGGTACGCCGACAGCGACGAAGACAGGTACGGTGACCCCGCCACCACCCAGGAGGCCTGCTCCCAGCCCTCCGGCTACGTCCTCAACGACGACGACTGCGATGACGGCGACGGATCCATCTCCCCCGCTGCCGACGAGATCTGCGACGGCCTGGACAACGACTGCGACGGCCTGGTGGACGACGACGACGCACCCCTGGTGGGCGCCGATACCTGGTACCACGACGACGACGGCGACGGCTACGGCGATCCCGACAGCGCGGTGGACGCCTGCAGCCAGCCCAGCGGCACGCAGTCCAATTCCTATGACTGCGACGACACCGATGCCGGCATCAATCCCGACGCCGACGAGACCTGCGACGGGGTGGACGAGGACTGCGACGGGGACATCGACGACGACGCGGTGGACGTCACCGACTTCTACGAGGACACCGACAGCGACGGCTACGGCGACGACGGCGCGGTGGAGGCCGCCTGCAGCGCCCCCACCGGCTACGTGGCCCTGGGCGGCGACTGCGACGACGATGATCCGGATGTGCACCCCGGGGCCACCGAGGTCTGCTCGGGCAGCGACGCCGACTGCGACGGCGATGATCCGGATGTCTGCACCAACTGCGACGAGCTGCTCAGCGCCGGCAACACCAGCGACGGGCTCTACGACATCGATCCCGACGGAGCCTCCGGAGGGCTCACCCAGGTAGAGGTCTGGTGCGACATGAGCACCTCCGGCGGTGGCTGGACCCTGGTGCAGCGCACGGTATGGGACTGGAGCGACTCGTCTCTGCTGTGGGACAGCTACGCCGACTGGCACGACACCACGGTGGGCAGCGCCCAGGAAGGCAAGGCCTTCCGCCTGGCGGGCGAGGCCTGGAGCTCGCTGAACCTGGAGCTGGACCACATGATCGTGCACGAGGCCCGTGACGACGCGGACTCCTCGGACTGCGAGCCGCTGTACTACCTGGCCGACAGCGGCCTGCTCTCCATCAGCGCCACGGCGGCCACGGTGAGCGGGATCGTCTCTGACGTGATGATCTTCAACGGCAGCGACCTGGTGGCCACCGACTCCAGCAGCGCCTTCGCCTACTGCTCCGCGAGCCCCTACTACGGCGTGCCCTGGTTCTATGGCGGCTGCTGCAACACCTGCCCCACCTTCAAGGGCGGCTCCTGGAGCGACGAGCCCCACCCCATGGCGGACTACCTCGACACCGACGCCGACCTGTACGGGCTCACCACCGCCGAGGCCTGCCCCTCGGGCGCGGCCGAGGCCAACGCCGGCGGCGCCGGTGTGTACGAGGGCGTGAACGTCATGGAGTACTACCTGCGCTAGCCCATGGTCTCGCCGCTCATCCCGCTACTCGCGCTGCTGCTGGCGGGCTGTGAGAGGCCGACGGAGGTGGTGGAGGGCCCCCCCGACCTGGTGCTGCTGCTCAGCCCGGGCCTGCGCGCCGATCCTCCGCACAAGGAGGGGGCGGAGGCGGCCTTCCTGGAGGCCTTCGCCGGGCAGCCTCAGCGCAGGTTCACGGCGGCCTACGTGCAGAGCACCAGCGCCCACGCCAGCCTGGGTTCGCTGCTGACCGGTCGCTACCCTTCCTCCATCCCGCTCTGTGGCCGGGTGGGTTTCGGCACCCTGGTCCAGGCGCCGGCCGAGCAGCCCTGGTGCACCGAGCTTCCAGCCGACCTGCCCACCCTGCCCGCTGTGCTGGGGCTGTACGGCTATCGCAGCGCCGTCTTCAGCTCGGGGATGGACGGCGTCGAGGCGCTGTCGGCGGGCTTCGACACCGTGGAGGAGCTCTCCGGCGCTGCCCAGGACCGCCGCACCGAGTGGGCCAGGCTGGGCGCCCAGGTCGAGACCTGGTGGGAGGCCGATGGCCAGCAGCCCCGCCTGTTGGTGGTGCTGCTGTCCGACCTGGAGCTGCAGCACCGCCCCGACCTGCGCGCCGCCCTGGGCCTCACCCCGGCCCCCAGCGGGCCGGAGCTGCCCCCGCTGGTGGCGGGGCGGCCCGGCAGCCGCGACGAGGCCACCGCCGGCCTGCCCAGAGAGGGCCCGGCCCCCCCCGTTCCTGACGAGGATCTGGAGGGACCCAGCTACCCCTGGACCACGCTGGATCATCGCCTGGTGCAGGCCACCTACGAGCAAGCCGCTGCGGCCCAGGGCCGCGAGCTCGCCGGGCTGCTGGACGGGCTGACCCCGGCTCCCCACCGGTCCCGGCTGGTGGTGCTGTCCTCCACCCGCGGCGCGAGCCTGGGGGAGCTGTCGGGTGTGCGCCCCTTCCCACGGGCCTTCGCCTGGGCCGACATCCTACTGGACCGCACCATGCGGGTGCCGCTGGTGATCCTGGGTGCCGGCCAAGAGCGGACATTCTTCCAGCCGATAGAAATACTGGACCTGCTGCCCACCCTGCTGGCACGGGGGGGAGCCACCCCACCCGCGGGCCTGCCCGGTGAGGACCTGCTCGCCCTGTCCGACGAGGATCCTCTGGCCACCGCCTATGGCGAGCACGGCGACATGCTGGCCCTTCGCCGAGGTCCCTGGCTGTTCACGCTGCGGGCCATGATCCACCAGGGCACCTCGCTGGATCCCCAGCTCACCGAGCGCCTGCAGGCTCCCGGGGTGGACGATCACTACCACCTGCACCAGGTGCTGGAGGATCCCTGGCAGCACCGGGACCTGCGCTCCGTGCAGCCCGCCCTCTGCGATGAGCTCAAGCTGCTGCTGCTGCAGCTGCGCACCGGGCCGGGGGCCCCTCCGGCGGACGAGGAGGTACAGCGCAGGCTCCAGCAGCTGCGGCTGACCGCCAGCGACGGCTACTGGTAGCGCCGTCGCTGTCGGAAATTTGTCACCTCCTTGGTACCACTAGGGACGGTGGGCGCGAGTCGCTGTACCTTGTGTGGCGATTTGGAGGAGAGCTGCATGAAGCATGCATCCCTGGTCCTGCTGTTCGTGATGGCCGCCTGCCCCCCGCCGGCGATCACCGAGGATCCCAAGGATACCGACGAGCCCGTGCTGGACACGGGCGACACCGGCCCCGAGGGCGACACCGGCGACACCGGCGACACCGTGCCCGACGGCCCCATCTTCAACCTGAGCTGGGTCCTGCACGAGGAGGTCGAGAGCCTGGTGTACGTCACCTGGGAGCAGGAGATGGCCGACACGATGCACGTCGAGTTCAGCTTCGACGAGGGCGAGTGGAGCTCAACGCCCAGCTTCGAGGCCGAGATCGGCGAGCAGAGGCAGCTGGTGGTGGGCATCCCCTACGAGCTCGAGGCTTCATGGCGGGTGGTCTCCGAGCGTGGTGAGTCCGCGAACGGTCCCACCATCACCACCGCCGATGTACCCGACGATCTGCCCCTGTCCTCGGTGGAGGTGGCCGACGAGTCGGCCTGGCTGTCCGCGGGCAAGTACCTGCTCACCAGCATCAACGAGCAGTCCGGCGGCTGGACCGGCGGCACCTACTGGGCCTTCATCGTGGACCGCAAGGGCCGCCCGGTGTGGGCGCTGGAGACCCCCGACCGCCACTGGACCCTCTTCGCCCAGGTAGCCGTCACCGACGACCACCTGCTGATCGACGAGGCCACCTACTGGTCCAACTGGGACAGTGGCGCCGCCTCCACGGTGCACCGCCGCTACCTGGACTTGGAGATCGAAGAGCTGGACACACCGGGGCTGCACCACGCGTTTGTGCAGCTGCCGGACGAGACCCTGGTGTGGGGCAGCCAGAACCACGGCGGTCACGAAGCCCTGGTGGAGCGTGGACCGGACGATCTCGACGAGACCATCCTGTGGACCTGCCAGGACAACTGGCCGGGCTCGGGCTGGTGCGAGTCCAACGGCCTGTTCTACGTGGAGGAGACCGACTCCTTCCTGTACAGCTTCTACACCAACAACTCCGTGGTGGAGGTGGACCGCGCCTCGGGCGAGAGCCTGTGGTGGGCCGGCGAAGTGCGCAACGGCTACAAGTTTGATCCCGCCGACTCCCAGTTCTCCTGGCAGCACGGCATCTCCTACACCGAGGCGGGCACCCTGCTGGTGTCCACCGAGTCCTTCCAGGGGCCCTCCACCACTCTGGTGCGCGAGTACCAGGTGGACCACGCGGACCAGACCCTGGACCAGGTGTGGAGCTTCGACGCCGGCGTACACGCCGACACCAACGGCGACGCCTGGCGGCTCGACAACGGCAACACCCTGCACCTGCTGGGCAGCGCCTCCCACGTCAAGGAGTGCGACGCCGACGGCAACGTGGTGTGGCACCTGGACTTCCACTCCACCAAGCTGCTGGGGCGGGGACAGTTCATCGAGGATCTCTACAGCCTGGTCTCTCCGCCGGGCTCCGAGCCGCCCACGGACGACACGGGGGATCCGTCCTGAACCCAGGCCACGGCTCCCAGCTCCCCACCATCACAGGCCAAGCTTCCATCGATGCCGGCCGCGTGCTGGTGGTCTCCTCCGACGTGAAGATGGGCGGCTCCATCCCCAACTCTGTCTGGGATGCCCTGCAGGCCGCCCGCGCCCAGCGCGAGGCCCTGGAGGGCGAGGATCAGTAGAGGTCCACCCGCAGGGTGAACTCGCCCGCCAGCTCGGTGCCGCCGCTGTCCACCCAGCTGTCGGCCACGATCAGGTAGCGGCCGGGGGTGATGGCGTAGCTGAAGTCGGTGTGGCCGCGAGCCAGGCAGGCGTCGGGATCGTCGCCTTCCAGCAGGTGGATGTCGATGTCCACCGGCTCCTCGCAGTCCACCTCCACCTCCAGCGTGCCGTACTCGTCGGTGGTGAACAGGTAGACCAGCTCGGAGCCGCTCTCGTCGGAGTCGGAGCAGTTGTAGAGGTCGAACTGGGGGCTGCCGGCCTGGGCCGTGCTGCGGGTGTCGCTGAAGGGGAAGGAGTCGATGCGGAGGGGGCAGGCGTGGCTGCCGTCGTAGGCGGCGCAGGGCTCCCACACCTCGGGCTCGATGTCGCGGGCGTCCACCAGGAAGTACTGCAGGTCGGTGCCCAGCTCCTCCCACGCAGTGGTGATGAAGGCGGTCCAGTTCTCCTGGCCGGGCAGGGTCTGGCAGCCGGCGGACCAGCTGTCGACGGTGGCGGTGCCTAGCGGAGCGTCTACGCTGGCCAGGTGGATGTTGTGGCCGGAGCCCACCCGCTCGTAGTCGGTGGCGCTGTCGGGGGGCAGCCAGCCGTTGCGGTCAGAGTCCCAGTGCCCGTTGTGGTTGCTGTCGTCCATGCTGTGGTAGCCCGACTCGTCGATGGACAGGGCGTTGTAGCCGCGGTGCCAGCCGTTCTGGTGCTGGTAGCGGCGGTTGGGGCGCAGGCTCGATGAGGAGTCGGTGCCGAAGTCGTAGTCGCCCACGTCGGTGTGCACCGGGTACTCGCGCACGTGCTCGCCGTCGCCGTCGGCCCACAGCAGCACCAGGGTGTCGTTGAACAGGTTGGGGGCGTTGCCGTTCCAGGCGAAGGTGCCGGGGTACGCGCCCCGCAGGCCCAGCACGCTGCGGGCGCCGCTGCTGGTGTCGGCTGCGATGCCCGTGGTCTGCTCGGCGATGGCCAGGTACAGCTCGTAGGCTGCGGCTTCGTCGAGCCATTCGACGCCATCGGGGGTCTGGAAGCAGCGCTCTCCCTCCCAGTCGCTGGCCCGGTCGAACAGGGGCATGTCGTCGCTGTAGTCGGGCATGGTGAGATCTGGCATGGGCGCGGGCAGCCGGTGGAAGCTCGGGGGCTCGGGCTCGGCCCAGGCGATGGGGCTCACGCCCTGGGGGACGCGCTGGGGCTGCCAGGCGGCGCCGCGGGCCCGGGGCAGCGGGGGCCGCGGAAACAGCTGGTCGTAGCCGAAGTCGCAGTCGGTGTCGGTGTCGGCGTCGCTGTCGCTGTCGCTGTCGCTGTCGCTGTCTGCGTCGGTGTCAGCGTCGCCCTCCGCCGTGTCCGCGCCGGCGCTGTCGTGGCTCCAGGCAGCCAGCGGGCGCGCGCCGGAGAAGGGCTCTGCGCGGCAGCTCAGGCTGGCCAGCAGCGGCAGGGACAGGTGCAGGGCGCGCATGGTGGGCTCCAACAGGAGCCTATCCTGCCACCCCGAGCCTGGATTCGCCGCTCATTCTTGCTGCCCCGCTCTCCCGAGGGCTGCTAGCTCAAGGCTCGCTTCTAGTTCCTGGAGGGGCTCTCGGACGGATACCCTGGCGCGCGTAGGCGAGGCCGCCCCCCAGCAGCACCGCACCCATGGCCAGGTAGGGGCCCGCCAGCCAGCTGCGGTCCAGCGGCGAGTGCCGCAGCAGGATGCCCATGGGCACCATCAGCGCCACCAGGGCCCAGCCCTTCCAGGACTGCATGCCGAAGACACACATCCGGTCGGGCATGGCGGCCAGGCGGTCCAGGTTCTTGCGCACCACCCTGGTGAAGGCCAGCTCCCAGAACAGCGCCCCACCCGCCAGCCCGCCGGTGACCAGCAGGGTGGCCACCACCAGCTCTTCTTCGAGGATCCAGGCGCCGGCGCGGCCCACCAGCATGCCGCCCACCGCCAGCCAGACGAGCCCCACCAGCACCTGGGCGAAGCGCCGGTGCACGGCGGGCTTGTGCCGGTCCAGCCGGCTGCGAGGTGAGAGCTGCATGGGACCTGTGTGGGCTCGCTACTGTTCCTGGACGTACAGGTAGACCATCCGGTCGGTGGCGGCCACGAAGCAGAAGCCCAGGCCCTGGTCGTAGGTGAGCCACTCCGCAGGGATCGGCGCGTGGGGATCACCCTCGCGCTTGTCGGGGCGGCCATAGGCTTCGAGCACCGGGCGCTTGAGGTCGTGCACCGTGATGCCCTCGGCGGTGGCGCCCGGGAAGGGGTCGTAGTCGCGGGTCTCGTAGCCCCCGTGGACTCCCGAGTAGCAGAACAGGGAGTGCACCCGGTCGTCCACGAACTGCACGCTCAGGCCCAGCTCGCGGTAGGTCCAGTACAGCTCGCCGTCGGCGAAGGCGTCGATGCCGCTGGGTTCGCCCAGGCGGCGGCGCACCCTGCCCTGGCGACTGCCCAGGTGCAGGTTGCCCAGGCCCTCTCCCGGCTCGATCAAGATGCTGCGCTCGCCGGCCAGGGCCTGGTCCCACTGCTTGTGGGCGCAGGCGGGCAGGGTGCTGGCCAGGGCCAGGGTGGTGCAGAGGGCGATGATGCGTGGACTCATGGGCGGTCTCCTCAGCTTCCTCAACGGCTCCTCGGTGCAGTCTTCGAGGGATGGCCTCCGGTTCCACTTAGCGCCGCTCCAGCTCCAGCTCTACCAGCTGGAGCTCGCCCTCCAGCGGGGCGGGGGAGCGGAAGTAGGACAGCAGCAGGTGGTGCCCATCGTCGCCCGCGAACTCGGCGTGGGCCAGGCCGCCGTAGGCCACCTCGCCGTCCCAGCTGGGGTCGGCCATGTAGACCGCCTCGTCGGCGGACCAGGGGCCCTGGGGGGCCGGGGCCGTGCGCAGATAGATACGATCGTCGAAGGGGCGGTTGTAGGCGGCGATGTAGCGATCGAGCCAGGAGCTGTGGTGCACCGACAGGATGCTGTGGGCGTCGAAGAGGGGCGCGGCGGCATCGAGCGAGCCCGCCCAGCCCTCGCCGTCCCAGTAGCTCCAGGCGGAGCGGTCCAGGGCCTCGGCCGAGACTACGCGGCCCACCACGCACTGCTGGTCACCCTCGCCTGCGCAGGCCCAGGCGTAGAGCACGCCGTCAGCCACCAGCGCCGCGGCCCCGAAGGCAGGCTCGCCCTGGTGGAAGAGCAGCGTGGGGTGTCGCTGGCTCGGGTCCAGCTCCGGGCGCTCAGGCTCGGCGTCCAGGCCCGTCCAGGTGGCGATGCCGGAGCCCACGCCCTCGAAGTTCCACTGCTCGGTCTCGCTGTAGGCCTTGTTGTAGAAGACCAGGGCCCGCTCGCCCTCGGGATCCCAGGCCATGGCGCCTGGCCACAGGGTCCAGCGGGCGCCGCAGGGTTCCTCGCTGCAGTCGTCGCCCTCATGGGCGTCGTTGAAGGCGGCCTCGGCCTGGGTGGCAGGCAGGAATTCAGCCGGCACGCCGCGGCCGTCGGCCTTGTCCTCGAAGCCGGTCAGGCCATCGGAGGCGTCGGTATCGGCGGTCCAGGAGACCGTGCTGCTGCGCCAGGTGGAGCCGTCATCGGCCTCCACGGTGAGCATGGTGTCGCCGTAGGCCCACACCGACTGCCCGAACAGGCGGGCGCTGTAGCCGCCGTCGCGGCCGCTGATGTACTGGGACTGCTCCAGCGCGCCCAGCTCGGTGACCTGCACCACGCGCAGCTCCGGCGGATGGCAGCCCAGCAGCAGCGGCAGGATCCACGGCATGGCGCAACGATAACGCTGCGCAGGCCTACTTGGCTTCGAAGGACTCCACCTGCAGGGTGGCTTCGCGGGGGAACAGCTTGCCCTTGACCTCCACCTCGGCGCCGTGCGCCTGCTCGCCGCTGGCCAGGGGCGCGCTGGCGTCGTTGTCCAGGTAGTGGAGGGTCATGCCCGCCAGGGCCTCGATGACGGTGCCGTCAACATCGGTGGCGGTCACGATGCGCAGGGCGTGGCGGTGGCCGTGCACCGAGCACTGGGCGCTGGCGCCGTGCGCGCCCTTGAGGCCGCAGCCCAGGCAGTAGTTCTCACCCAGCACCACCACGTCCATGGGCTGCAGGGTGGAGTGGATCGCCGCGGCGGCTTCGCTGTCGGCCAGGGCCGGGGTGGCCAGCAGCGGCAGCAACGCTAGAGCGAGCGTGAGCAGAGCGGTCTTCATGATGCCTCCTGGGTCAAGCCGCAGTGATAGCGCATCGAGCCCGGGCTGCGCAGGGTCGAGTCGGGCCGCGGTAGCTTGAGTCACGGAGCGCCAGATCCTCGGATGGGATCGACGCCGACGCCGACCGGCACCGTCGCAACACCGGGAGGCGCTGTCCGCGCGCTGACCATCCTGCTCATGGGTCGGGTGGAGGATCCGCGCCAGGGTGCCGGCGGTTAGCAGGGGGCATGCAGCTGCGCCCCGCCACGCCCGACGACGCTCCTGTCGTCCACCAGCTCATCTGCGAGCTGGCCGCCTACGAGCGCGAGCCCGACGCGGTGGAGGCCACGCCCGAGATCCTGGCGCGGCAGCTGCGCAGCGCTCAGCCGCCCTTCGAGTGCGTGCTGGCCGAGGTCGCGGGTCAGGTGGCCGGCTTCACCCTGTTCTTCCCCAGCTACTCCACCTGGCGCGGGCGTCCCGGCATCTGGATCGAGGAGATCTACGTGCGGCCGGCCTTCCGTGGCCAGGGCGTGGCCCGGGCCTTGCTGCAGCGGGTGGCGGCCCTGGCCCTGCGGCGCGGCTGCGCCCGGCTGGACTTCTCGGTGCTGGACTGGAACGAGCTCGCCCATGAATTCTATCGGCGGGTAGGTGCCCGCCCCATGAGCGAGTGGACTGGTTGGCGGCTGGATGGGGAGGCGCTGCAGGCGCTGGCCGCTCACTCCGCGTAGAGCGACTCCACCGGCTGCGCGAAGCCCAGCTGGTAGCCCAGGGGCAGGTTGATCCGCAGCACGGACTCCAGCTCCGAGGTCAGCTCGTCCAGCTGCCCCGCCGAGGACCACACCACCAGGGTGTTGCCGTTCTCCAGCCGATGGGCGTCGCCCAGAAAGCTCACCTGCAGACAGCTCTCGGTGGTGCCTGCCCAGCTGGGCTCGGCGCTCATGCGGTCCAGATCCAGCTGCACCTCGGTGGCCTGGGAGCAGCCTCCGGTGTCCAGGCTGCGGTTGAAGATCAGCAGGCGATCCTCGGCGATGTGGTCGATGCTGTGGGGCATGCCCACGACGGGCGCCTCGTCGGACACCGCGAAGTCGCTGTGCTTGCCCCCCAGCAGCCAGTGGGTGGCGCCGTCGCTGCGGCCCACGCGGGCGATGGACTCCCACAGCTGCAGGCTCACGTAGTAGACGTCGAGCTCGGAGTCGTAGGCCAGGCCGTTGCCATGGGTGAAGTCGATGGAGCCGCTGCCGGCGGCTGAGTTGCCGGTGACGGTGCCGGTGTTGACGGTGGGCTCCTGGGCGTCGAAGGCGGACCAGACCGTGCGCTGGGCGCCGTCGGGGGCCAGCTCCACGATGGTCTCCGCCCGGTAGCGCAGCTCGAAGTCCTTGTAGCTGTAGCTGCGCAGCTCGCGGCCCAGCATGGCCAGGGTGCCGTCGGGCAGCTCCAGGAAGTCCAGGTGAGCGCGGGGGATCTGCTGGGACTCGGCCCAGGAACCGTCGAGGGCCACGCGGACGAGGGTCTCGTCTTCACCCAGGAACAGGATGGACCGGCGGTCCCGTGAGATCAGGGTTCGAGCCACCTTGCTGGGGGCGGGCCAGGCCCACACCCAGCGCCCTGCGGCGTCGAGGATGCCCGGGAAGCTGCCCTGGGGCGTGAGCGCGGTGATGACCGTGAAGCTGCTGCCCTGGGAGGCGACGTCGCGCCGTGACAGCTCCGGTTCCGGGATGGCGAAGGGGAAGCTGCCGGTCTGGGCGGCGATGGCGGTGCTCTGGTGGCTCGCGGTGGCGGTGGTGGCCTCCAGCTGCACCGACAGGGAGGTGGCCTGGGGCAGGCCCAGCAGCAGCACCTGGTGCTCGGTGCCCGTGGAATCGGAGCTGGCGCTGCCCTCGACGGCGGCTTCGGGGCTGGTGAACAGCGCTCGGCTGCTGGCGGGTTCGGCGGTGCTCCAGCGCAGGCTCAGCACCGTGGGCACCGCGGTCTGCTCCCAGGCGATGTCCTGGAAGAAGTCTGCGGGCGCGGTGTCTTCCGGGTGGGCGGCCGTCTCCAGAGGATCCTCGCGCCCGCAGCCTGCGAGCACAAGGACGGCGAAGGCGGCGCGGCGGAGCATGGGCGTGGGTAACCCGGGGCCGGGGTGCTCGGCGCCGACCCGGAGGGGCTCGAATCTCTGGAGCGGTCGACACCGGGCTCGCCGCCGGCGGAGTGGCGAGATCCGACCGCTGGGCGGTCGACACCGGGCTCGCCGCCGGCGGAGTGGCGAGATCCGACCGCTGGGCGGTCGACACCGGGCTCTCCACGGGTGGATGTGCACGAGAGCCGGGCGCGACCTTGCTCGGCTCGGGATACCATCCAGGGCCGAGTCGTGCTGTCGGAGCTCCCATGCGCCCCCCCACCTCCATGCTGCTCGTCGCCTTCGCCCTGTGGGGCTGTGATGGCGACGGGGACGAGACCGCGGCGCCGCTGCCCGATCCCGACGAGGGCTACCGCGAGGTGCCGCTGGAGGCGGGGGAGTCCTACCTGGCCCGCCGCGATGAGTACCTGGGCTACTGCCACGAGCACAGCGGCCCCGGCGTGGGCGGACTCTACGGGCAGCTCTGTCGGGTGCTGCGGGGCGACGAGGTGTACGTGGAGGCCATCGAGAGCGCCTGCGACAAGCTGGAGGCGCGACAGGACACCGCAGATTTTTCGGCGGCGGCGCTGGTCCGCATGCTCTACCTGGATCGCGACAGCGCCGCGCTCGATGCCGACACCGGTGCCCTGGTCGAGCAGACATTGCTGGATTTCAAGTACTGGATCGACGAACCGGGCCAGGACCAGATGTGCTACTGGACCGAGAACCACCAGGGCCTGTTCCACTCCAGCGAGCTGCTGGCGGGCCAGCTCTTTCCCGACCAGGTCTTCTCCAACGACGGCAAGACCGGCGCCGAGCACGCGGCCCACGCCGAGCCGCTGGTGGAGCGCTGGCTGGACTTCCGGGGTCGCTTCGGCTTCTCCGAGTGGCACTCCAACGTCTACTTCAACGAGGACATACCCGCGCTGGTCAACCTGGCGGACTTCGCCGCCAGCGAGACCATCCGCACCAAGGCCGCCGCCGTGCTGGACCTGGTGGCCTTCGACCTGCTCAACAACAGCTACCGGGGCTACTTCGCCACGGTGCACGGGCGCACCTACGAGGACAAGTTCCTGGACGGGCTCTCGGACTCCACCACCGAGGCCTCGTGGATCATGACCGGCCTGGGCAGCTACGAGTCCACCGGCAACTTCTCGGCCACCTTCCTGGCCACCAGCGAGTCCTACTTCACCCCGGAGATCCTCGAGCAGATCGCCACCGCCGCCGCCGCGCAGCACGAGCACCGCCAGCGCGACGGCATCGACGTGCTGGACGGTCCCGGCTGGGGCGTGGGCTACCAGGAGCAGAGCGACGTCATCTTCTGGGCGGGCATGTCGGCGCTCATCGCGCCGGAGGTCATCGAGGGCACCTTCGCCATGGTCGAAGAGCTGGACCTGTGGGAGGGCTTTTTGTTCGGGGAGATCCCCGAAGAGATAATGCTGCTCATCGACATGGCCATCGCCAACGAGACCCTGCCCGATCTCGCCACCCAGCTGGAGCCCATGTCCCGGGGCATCTGCCTGGAGGCCATGGACACCTACGCCTGGCGCACACCCAACTACCAGCTGGCGGGCGGCCAGGACTACAACCCTGGGCTGTGGGCCTCGCAGACCCAGCTGTGGCAGGCCACCCTGGACGCCGAGGCCTACGTGTTCACCAGCTACCCCAGCGACCTGGCCGACGCGGGCCTCGACGCCGAGCTGGCGGGCAGCTGGATCGGCAGCTGGCTGCCGCGGGCCACCTTCCACCAGAACGTCGGCGTCATCCAGTATCAGCCGCAGGACGTGCCCATCGCCGACGCCTACATCAGCTCCGACCACACCCACGCCTTCTTCCCGCGAGATGGCTTCGACGAGCTGATCCAGCAGGGCGGCTGGACCTTCGGACAGAAGGGCGAGGGCTTCGTGGCGCTCTACTCCGAGAACCCCACCAGCTGGGCCGAGGACAACAGCTACGAGCTGGATGCGGAGGGCGAGACCAACACCTGGATCGTGGAGCTGGGCAGCGGCGAGGAGTGGTCCACCTTCGAGGCCTTCGTGACCGCCATCGCCGCAGCCGAGGTCCAGATCGACGACAGCGTGCGCTACGAGTCTCCGTCTGTGGGCACGGTGCAGGTGGGCTGGGAGGGCCCCATGACCGTGGCCGGCGTCGAGGTGGACCTGGGGCCCTTCCCGCGCTGGAGCAACGCCTACGCCAGCGTGGAGCACGGCGCCTGGTCCACCCGCGTGGACCTGGACGATCGGCGCCTGTTGCTGGACTTCGAGAGCGGGCGGCGCGCCCTGCTGCAGCGGGACTGAAGTGTCTGGTACCCAACAGCAGCAGCTCGGGCTCGCCCTGGCGCTGCTGGCGCTGCCGGGCTGCTCCGACACCAGGGGCCCGCTGGTGCAGAGCCCCGTGCCCAAGGCCGAGCTGCGCCAGGACTGGACCCCGCTGGTGGTGGGCGTGCCCAAGGGCTGGCAGTGGGCCGAGCTGGAGATCCTGCTGGACGGCGAGGACGTCACCGACCCCCTGGGGGTGGTGCGGCGGCGCAAGGGGGGCAAGAAGAAAGGGCACCAGTACATCCAGCAGCTGGCGCTGGATGGCCTCGAACCCGGCCCGCACGAGCTGCAGGTCACCATCCGGCGGGCGTGGCGCTTCCCCACCGTGCTCAAGCGCCAGTTCACCTGGAAGCCAGCCGCCCACAAGGTGGAGCTCTCGCTGCGGGACGAAGACGGCCAGCCAGTGCCTGGGCGGATCATCGTGGTGGCCCACGACGGCCCCGTGCGGCTCGCGGATCGCTCCAGCTGGGTCTTCGACTCCAAGCATCGGGACCAGGAGCTGAGCTCCGTGTTCGCGCCGCAGGGCGAGGCCAGCGTGCGGCTGCCCACAGGCAGCTACCTGTTCATCGCCACCCGCGGCCTGCGCGATCACCTGGCCACAGAACAGCTCAAGCTGCGCGGCGACGCCGAGGTGGAACTGGAGATCACCCGCGCGGTGCCCACCCCTGGGCTGCTGGCGGCCGATCTGCACGTGCACACCGCCGCCAGCTACGACGCCTACTGCCCCCAGCGCTCGCGGCTGGCGGCCATCGCCAGCTCGGGGCTCGACCTGGCCGTGCTGGCGGACCACGACCGCATCACCGATCCAGGTCCGCTGGGGACCGACGTGCTCGGGGCCGGGCCTGCGCCGCTGCTGGTCCCGGGCGCGGAGCTGGACCTGCGCAGCGACGCCGACACCAACTGGGACCTGGCCCACATCACCGCCCTGCCGTTGGAGCCGGGAAACAAGCTGTTCTCCCGCTACCAGAAGACGCCGGAGCGGGCCATCAAGGCCTGGCGTCGCTTCCAGCGCAATCATCCCTTCCCAGAAGTGGGCGAGGAGATCTTCCTGCTGCTGGCCCACCCGCGCGGCATCCACTTCAGGCCCGACGAGCTGCCCAGGAACCGGGCCTGGGCCCTGTTCAACAACATGGGCTTCGACAACAGCGTAGCTGTGGGCCAAGGCGACAACGCCTGGATGGTGGAGCGCGCGGGCGACGACGGCCCCGCTGCCCTGGACTTCGACGGGCTCGAGGTGATGAACCGGGCCAGCCTGTCGAAGTACCGCGAGGTGCGCGCCGACTGGTTCGCCCTGCTGAACCAGGGCTACCTGCTAACTGGGACCGGCAACAGCGACTCCCACGCCCTGGCGGTGGAGCTGGTGGGGATGCCGCGCAACCTGGTGGCGGGGGCGCTCGGCCCCGACGGGCAGGTGGATCTGGCGGCCTTCGTGCGGGCGCTCGAGGAGGGGCGGGTCACCGCCACCACGGGGCCGGTGCTGGGGCTGGAAGCGATCGCCCGCGACGCCGCCGGCCTCGAGGAGCGGGCCGGGCCGGGTGGCCTGCTGGACGTGTCCCAGGGGACCACGCAGCTGGCCGTGCACCTGCAAGCCGCCCCCTGGGTGCCCGTGCACGAGCTGCGCGTGGTGCAGGACGGACAGGTGGTGGAGCGGGTGAGCCTGCCCGGGCTGGCCAGCGGCGAGGGCCCGGTGCTGGACCTGACCTTCAGCTTCGATCTGGCGGTAGAGCGCGACGCCTGGGTGCTGGTGGAGGCAGGCTGGCCGGACAGCCGCGACGACATCGACGTGGGCGGGCTGTACTCGGTGGTGGCGCCCGAGTACGTACCCCTGGCCTTCACCAACCCCGTGCGCCTGGACGTGGACGGGGATGGAGTGTGGACCCCGCCGGGGTTGCGATAGCAGCGCGGGGCGCATTTGCCACCAGCGCTGCGGGGCGGCGTGGCGCGTGAGGCGTGGCCCGTGGGAGCGTGGCGCTTGACCACGTGCTCGTCGCTCGTGGGGAACACGTCGCCGACGGTGCCAACGCCGACGCGGTGGGCGGCTCATCCCCACGCCCGTGGGGAACACCTGGCGGGCGACCAGCGGCTGCCCTGGTTGCCAGCGCCGTCGAGCCCTCCCGCACTTGTCGTGCTCCCCGACCGGGAGAGCCACAACCGCTACGTCGTGCGCCTGGGCCTCGCCTTCTACGCCGAGCGCGGGTTCCCCAGCTCCACGGGGTTCACGCTCCAGGGCGTCGGCATCGCCTACTGGGATCCCGCCCAGGGCACCCTGCGCCCGACCTACACCCACGAGTTCACCCACGCCTGGCTGGCCGCGAGCGCGCACCTGTCCTCGGGCGAGGGCGACTGGCTCCAGGAGGGGCTCGCCTCCCTGGTGCAGTTGCGCTTCCACCCGCAGGACAACTTCGCCGGGATCGTCTGTGACGGCCTGGAGCATGAGAGCTACCGGATGCCTCTGGCGGAGCTGGTGGACGGCCGGCGGCTGCCCACGAGGCGCTACAGGCAGGCCGCGACTGTGGTGGAGCACCTGCTCGCCGAGCATGGCGAGGCCATGCCGGTGCTGCTGGAGACGCTCTACGAGGCGGGGTCCTCGGACCTGCTGCCGCGGCTGGGGCCGGTGCTGGGGGTGGAGGTGGAGGAGTTCGAGGGCGCCTGGATGGAGGGAGCTGGGGGGCGGTACTGCGGTGAGGAGAGAGACTGAGTCTGAGGGGGCGACTACAAGCCCATCCCAGGGACGTACACGCGGTAGAGCCCCCCCCCCGCTGTAGACCGCAACTGCGAGGTCTGTCAGCCTGTCACCGTCGAAATCAGGTTCTTCCGGATCCCGGTGGTTGGATGGGTGAGGCGCTCTCCATATGGCGATATCGAGGTCTGATCTCACTGGAGGGCACGCTGCCAGCCGTTTAGCTTACCATGTCGTCGCCAAGATGAACGAAGTGGTCGACAAGGTCCGTCGGGATGAGCAGAACCGTCTGAGCGACGAGGGCAAGAACGTGCTCAAGGGTTCCCGGTACCTTCTGCTCTATGGCAAGGAGAAGCTCGACAAGCATCCAGTGAAGAAGGCACGGCTGGATGCCCTGCTGGAGGCCAGCGAGCTGCTTTCTCCCGAGAAGTGGGCAGAGCGTGTGGCTCTCGCCCGAGAGCGCGCACCTGCCTTCGAGCGTGTGCACGTCATCATCCAGGGCGGGAGCAACGCGCGGCGAGCCATCCGCGAAGTATTCTAAGGCGAGCCCATCGAGTCTCGGTACACCCAGTACCTGCGCTACAAGGAACTGGTGGACGGGCGCGTCGTGGTCAAGGAGCCGAAGGTGACCCCGGAGATCGAGGGATTCTTGCCGGGGTCTCACCTTCCAGGTGCTGACTCAGAGCGGCCGCTTTCAGCACGGCTGGGACGGCATCGTCGCCACCTACAAGGCTACCGTCGAGCTGCCCGCCGACAGCATCCTGTTCCCAGTGGCGCGCAGGTGACGGCCGTCGTCAGGAGCTGTGATTCACTCCCACACCCTACCGACCCAGCGGGGATGGATCCGGTCAATTTCTGTCCGCGTATAGCCGGCAACGCATCGCCGCCGGTCGCGAGGCTGGTTAGGT
>CAZEJJ010000136.1:0-20567 GCA_964512185.1 uncultured Enterobacterales bacterium
GGTTCGCGGCGGAGCATCCTGGGAAACACGCGGCGGGATAGCGTGGGACCCTACAGCTGTACGGCAAGACCAGGGGCCCAGTTCGCCCGCGCCTGTTGGACGGCTACCGCCACGAGCTGGGCTCGGTGCTCCAGCTCTTCGAAGATGACGAGCTCCAGGAGCTGCCCGCCGAACAGCGGGATCTCGTGCTCCACCTCGTCGCGGCACACCACGGCCACGCTCGGCCGTTCCTCCGCACGCACGGCTGCGAGCAGGCGCCACCCTCCGCTCTCGATCATCGCGCGCGAGACGTGGCGCTGCGCTTCTTCCGTCTGCAGGAGCGCTACGGGCCGTGGGGGCTGGCTTGGCTCGAGGTCCTGCTCCGCTCCGCCGACCAGCAAGCCTCCAGGGACAACGATCTGCGAGGGAAGGAGCATCCATGATGTTCGAATCCAGCGTGCCCGTCGACCTGTTCAACCCGGGCCAGGTCTTCGCCTGTCTCGGTTTGGTGGAAGCCAGCCTCGTCCTGTGCGGGCCGACGCAGGGGGGCTTTGACTGGAGCGGTTCCGAGGTGCGCTTCCACCTGTGCGCAGCAGGGGATGTGCCGCCGGTGCGGGCGATCGTGGACTTCCTGCGCAACGCCCATGTCCGCGCGCTCGTCCCAGAGGGCTCTCGCAACTCGACAGGGCGTTGGGAGCAGCTGGACGAGCATCGAACGGCTCCGGACGGTGCTTTCCCCAACCCGGACCCCCCGAGCCCCGCGACCTTGCCTGCGGAGCTGGTAGCCGGAGATGGGTGCATCGTGATCGACCACTGGGGTGATGCTACCCGGCGAGACAAAAGCAAGTTCTGGGCTGGGATGTCTGGCTATCCCGGCTCGGCCATCGTGCAGAACGCCCTCGAGCTGGTTCGAGCCGCGGATCGAGGCATCGAGCGCGACCCATTCGGCTTCTCCGCGCCACAGAGCAGCACGCTCCGCTTCGATCTGCGGCATGACTACATCCCGCTCGACACCGGCTTCTCGCTGAACGAGCACGGCAACATGCAAGCACGCGGCTACCCTGTCGTAGAAGTGCTCGCTGCTATCGGCCTCACCCATGCGCGTCCGCGGCGAGCCGATCCTCGCGACAAGCTCAGCTACCACTACGGGATCGTCGGACGTTCCCCCATCGACTCGGGCGCGCCGATCTACCTTCCCCCCGCGCTGCTGCGCGCTTCGCTCGGCGCCACCTTCACCTATCCCTTTCCTCACCGTACCTTCACCATGCAGCTCGGCTGGCCAGGCAAGGAAGGCCAGGCGCGCTGTATCACCTCCGTCACAGAGGACACGACAACATGAGCAATCGCCTCATCACTCCCGAAAGCCTGAACCGCTGGGCCAGCGATCGCAGCGGACCCGTCGCCCTCCACCTCCAGCAGCAGCTCCAGCCCGTAGAAGGGCCAGGCGGAGTGCTCTTCCCGCCCACCTTCGCCGACATCGGCTACAACATCGACACTCTCCAGGACGGCACCAAGGTCGCGCTTGTCGACAGCGTGGGTTCCCAGGCCAACCGCATGGAGCCGGTCTTCCTCGAACCCGAGTACCGGGAACTGATCCCCCAGATCGAGATCCTGTACCAGAACAAGACCCTAGAAACCGAGGGCACCGTGTCGATCCTCGAGGCCGGCCACCGCCTGGGCGACGCCCTGGTCCGCTCCACCGAGCTCCACGACGACGCACGCGCAGCCTTCCGCGCGTTGCTGGCCGATGGAGACGCCACCCTGCTGGCTCGCCTCGCCCCCACCTCGCTGGTCTTCGGCGTGTGGGACTCGCGCGACACCATGGCCAAGATCCCGCGGCTGCTCCAGTCGGTCATCCGGGCTTGGGATGTCAGCGAGCTCAGCCGCTCGGCTCAGTACGCCCCACCCCTGGACTACACTGAGCTCGACGTGTTCTCCAAGGAGGTGAAGGAGAAGGCTGAGGGGAACACCAAGTCACCCCTGGCACAGCGCGGCTTCGTCCACGTCCCGGCCGGCCACACCCACGGCGGAGTCGTCGCCCATGGACCAATCAGCCGTGACATCACGGTCAACCTGGTCCAGGTCCGTCGCTTGCGAGCCCGGTCGGGCGAGGACACCGAGATCCTGCGACACTACATCCTGGGCCTGGCGCTTGTTGCGGCCACCGCACCGCTCGATCCCTTCCTGCGCCAGGGCTGCCTGCTGGTGCCCGACACGGACGCGTCAGCGAGTTGGCGCCTGGTGAACCGCGACGGCTCTCGGCAGGACGTTGACCTCGATCCCCAGCTCGTTCTCGGCTACGCTCGGACCGCCGCCGAGCGCTTCGGCGTCGGTGGGAACAGGTCGGTCTCCTTCGACAAGAAGCGCGCGCAGAAGGACGCGAAGGCGAAGAAGTGAGCACCGCTCTGCTCGTCGAGGTCCGGCTCCAAGCGGACCGTTATCACGGGCGCCCTGAGTGGCCTCCGTCGCCGGCCAGGCTCTTCCAGGCCCTAGTGGCTGGCGCCTCGCGAGGCGCGACGCTCTTGGCTGAGGATGCCGCGGCGTTGGCCTGGCTGGAGACCCTGTCTCCTCCCACAGTTGCGGCCCCGCCCACATGCAACGGGCAGCGGGTCCGACGCTTCGTCCCCAACAACGATCTTGATGCCAAGGGGGATCCCGGCCTGGTTGAGAAGGTGCGAGCGGGCAAGACCTGGCACCCTCGCCTCATCGAGGGGATCCCACGGCTCCTTTACGTATGGAAGCTCAGCGAAGACGACATTCCGAGTGAGTACCTGGCGCGGATCATCGCGCTGTCCACCAACCTCTACCAGCTCGGTCGAGGCATCGACATGGCGTGGGCCAACGCCAGCGAGGTGACCGAGGTTGAGCTGGAGCACCAGCTGGCCGCCCAACCAGGGCGGGTCTTTCGGCCGTGCTCTCACGCCACGGTCTCTGGGCTTCACCTGGCCTGTCCCAGCCCCGGATCGCTGGAGAGCCTGCGGGCGCGCCACGAGGCTGCACTGGGGCGCTTGGAGCCCGAACGCGTGGACGGCAAGGATCTCCTGGTCTTCGCCCAGCCGCCCCAGCCGCGCTTCACGACCGTGTCCTACGATGCTCCCCCCGCACGCGCGGTCTTCGAGCTCCAGAGCACGGAGCGGGTTGGCGTCTTCCATGCCGCGCCGCTTGTCGACGCTGGAGCCCTGACCGAGCGGCTCAGAGACACCGCTGCTCTCCGACTGGGAGAAGCCCTCCCCGATCTGGCCGAGGACATCGAACAGGCCCTCGTCGGTCGCACCCCGGCCGGTCGCGTGAGCCTCGCTCCGGGGCGTCGTGTGCGCCTGCGCCCGCTCCCCTCCATTGGTCACACCCACACCCACCCCGGGATCCGCCGCCTGCTGGTGGACGTGCCCGGAGACTGTCCCCTCCGACCAGGCGATGTCTTCTGGGCCTTCTCGGGGCTCGTCGCCCGGGAAGGGACCGTGCTCACGCGTCACGAAGACGAGCGCATGCTCCACCACTACGGGATCGGCAACCCGGGGCGCCGGTGGCGCACCATCACCCCGGTTGCGCTGCCGGTCGCGGCAGCCAGGCGTCGCGTCGCACCGGAGCCCGAGTCCGCGGACACCAAGGGTTCACGAGAGCGCATCGCAGAGGAGCGCCGGGCTGTCGCGGCGGTGCGACAGGCCCTGCGTCACGCGGGATGCCGTGCTCCGGTGCAGTTCATCCATGTCCAGCGCGAGCCCTTCGCCCGCCGTGGCGCTCGCGCCGAGGCCTTCGCCAGGAGAACCCGGTTCGAGAAGGAGCGGCTGTGGCATGTCGAGGTTGGGTTCAGCGAGCCCATCTCCGGTCCTCTAACCATCGGCGATGGACGCTTCCTGGGGCTCGGCTTGATGTACCCGGCGCCGGCACCGATGGGCCCGGTTGCGTTCCAGGTGGTCGCGGGATGGACAGGTGCTGGAGAGCCGGAGCAGGTCGCCCGCGCACTCCGGCGCGCGGTGATGGCGCGCGTTCAGAGTCGTGTCGGTGAGAAGCGTACTCTTTCCTACTTCTTCACCGGCCACGATTCCAGCGGAAAACCGGCCCAGGGACACAAGCACGTGGGTTTCGTCTACGACCCGGTGGATCATCGGCTGCTCGTGCTGCCGCCTCACGTGTTCGAGCGCCGAGAACCCTCTGGCTGGGAACGCCGCCAGCTCCGCCTGCTGGATGAAGCCCTCGCGGGCTTCACCCAACTCCGCGCGGGTCGTGCCGGCTTGCTGCGGCTCGTTCCGGTCGCCCTGGGCAGCTTCGGCCAAGCCTGTACCTGGGTCTCCCGCACGCCCTACGTGGTCGAGCGCCATGTCAAGAGGGTAGGGGTCGAGCAGGCCATCGAGCGCGACGTGCGCGGTGCCTGCGTGGACGCGGGCCTCCCCGAGCCCAGCGTCACTGTCAAGCGCACGCGAGGAATCCCGAAGCTCGGTCTCAGCGGTGACCTGGTGTTGGAGTTCCCGCGTGCAGTCGCTGGTCCCCTCTCGCTCGGCCGCACGCGCCACCTTGGGGGCGGCTGGTTCGTGCCTCAATAGGCGCGGACCTTCGACCAGACGCCACGAGACGGAACCACCCCTCACCCCCCCAGCTCCCCCACCAGCCTCGCGCGCCTGTCCTCGTCGATGAAGCCGCGGTTGCGCAGGTGGTAGGTGGTGGCGTGGGGGCCGGTGCCGAAGTGGTCCATGAGGCGCTGCAGGCCGTCGCTGTCGATGGCGCCTCGGCCTGACAGCATGCTCTTGACGCCCTCATCGGGCAGCAGCAGCATGACGCCGAACGCCCTGGCTCTGGCTGCTGTCGGCCAGTGCTCCCAGGCGCCGTCGATGGACACGGAGCTCTCGTCCATCAGGAGGTGGCCGAGCGCTGTGGCGAGCCCCGCTTCACGGCGCGCGAGTGAGCTCCCCTGGGGGTTCACGTTGGCCAGGGCTCGACCTGATCTCCACGCCGTCAGCAGGTGAACCCACCCAGGGAGCGGCAGGCTCTTGATGGCCACGTTCTTGCCTGCGAGCCAGCCACCGAGATCGGGCAGCGGCTCGACACCCCACCCCAGGCTGTCCCGGAGATCCTGGGCGCTCTCGTAGCCGGCCTGCCAGGGCCGGATCGGCGGGGCGAGCGATGGGTTGCGCAGGGTCGCCAGCTCGTCGCTGACCGGCGCGTCGGGCATGTCATCGAGCATGTTCAGCAGGGACATTATCTCTGCGGCGGTGCCGAGGCGCGCCTGCCTGAGCGCCAGGGTCTCGGGTGTGTGCGGGACCAGCAGGCCATCGCTGTTGGCGCGTGCGTGCGTGCCCAGTCGCTCGGCCAGCTGAGGCAGGGATCGATCCAGCACTGTGGCTGCTTGTTCGTGGACCAGCCATCGCCAGTCCGCCTCGCACGCCCTCCAGTCTTCGAGCCTGGCGCTGAGCGCGGTCGCTGTCGATGAGGCCCCGTCACGGTGGAGTACGCCCGTGACCTCCCCGATCGCCTCTTCGATCACCTTCGCCGCCTCACGCACCGAGACCAGCTCGGTACCACGCTTCTCAATAAAAGACAGGCTGGGCCGGGGCGTGCCCCAGGTCTCGTTGTCCCAAGACAGCTCCAGGAAGCTCCCCAGACGGCGCAGGTGGACGTTGGGGAGGGAGACATCGAGTGCGGCGGTGCGCAGTGCGTGGTGCCTTCTCCAGTCGGAGCGGCGCTGGAACCAGGCGTCCTCCTCTGACACCGTCAGGGTGACCGGCGGATCCTCCGATTCGTTGAACCAGTCGGTCGCGTCTCTCACGCGGTCAGATGCCACCAGAGCTGGAAACGGCTCCTCGTTGACCAGGCGGACGCCGACCTCTATGAACCACTCGAGGATGGGAAGCAGGTCCCAGCGGATCTCGTCCGCGACCCCGCCCTCATCGCAGACAGAGCGGGTCAGGCACCTGCCGCGAGCCCAGAGCGCGAACCCGCCCCAGATGGAATCTGGCGAGGCAGAGGCGCTCTGGTGAGGATGATGGCCCAGCGTGAATGAGAGAGCGAAGTGTCCTCGGTCACCGAACTGCCTGGCATACCAGCCGCTCATGGCCACTCTCCCGGCAGCTCCCGCTGTCTCCGCAGCCGCCTCGCTTGCTGACGGGAGAGGATGTTCTGCTGGACCAAGGCAGCCCACACCCGCTCGTCCACGTCACCGCCGACGACGGGGAAGCCGTGCCAGGTGTCCTCGTCGACGCCGGTCGAGGGATGCGCACAGAAGCACCATCGGCTCGTCGCGATCCACAGCTTCTTGGCGCCCACTCCGGGGACAGAGATGGCGCTCTGGAGCAGCTCCGCAGGCACGGATGCTGGCATACCGTGAGGGCAGAGGGAGCCGAACCCCTTCGGCCACTTGTGCTTCTCTGGATATGGAACGTAGACGCGTGCCATGGCGGCATGGTATCGCGACCCGTTGCGGCCTGCGAGCAGCGCGGGATGCTCCCATGGTCTGGGCCCGCCGTGGTCGCTCGGGTGGTGGTTCCCGTTTCCGGGAGTTCTGGGGAGCGGACAGCCCGCTGGACAGCCTGGAATCCCCTGTGCTACCTTGCCTCCGTTGACAGCACAGTCGATCCGAGCCCAGCGCTGCAGTGAGCTGACGTGGTCGCTGAACGGATGAAAGGGGGATATGGCCAAATTGGCAAGGGCTTGCCAATTTGATTTCCTTCCATGGAGTGGGTCGAGATGTGTGCAGATGACGAAGGCGGGTTGGCGGCACGACTAGCCGAAATAGCAGGAACAAAGGTGGATATGATAGACGCCACCTTTGAGCAGGTGGCGGAGTGGAATCGTAGGGTCGATTCGGGGGCTCGCGCTGTGTTCGAGCATCGCGTGCTGCTGGGCATCGGCATCAGCTCGCGGCGCCCCGAGCACGGCAAGGTGATGGAATACCACCGGCTGGTGGCGGGAGAGCTGGAGCGCTCAGCTCGCTGGGTGCGGGAGACTGTGCGCGTGGCCGATGCCCTGAAGGAGGCGATCGAGGCGGGGATCCCGGTGCCGTTGGAGATCCGGGACATCGCTTGGGCGCAGGTGCCCACGGCCATCGTGAACCTGCGTGTCGGGCGCCCGCTGGGCTGGAGAGAGCCGGACGAAGATGAAGATGTCGGCGACTCGGAAGCGGACCCCGAAGCGCAGGTGGAGGCGCGGGTGGCTGAGGCCGTGGAAGCCCTGGTCGAGGCGCTGGGAGCGGTGGGGGATTCGCAGCGGCGAACAGAGCTGTTGGAGACCGTCATCGCACGCCTGCGCGAGTCGCTGGAGTCGGAGCCCATGGCCACGGACCCTGGCGTGGACTCCAGCGGGCTGGCGACGCCTGCGGTGGACTTGCTGTCAGGCCGGCCTGCTCCGCAGACCACGGAGGTGGAGCGCGAGCGGCCGGGTGATCGCCCGCGGCCCGGCAGAGGTCGCGGACGGAGCGGAGGAGGTAGATCCGGCAGGGGCCCGCGACAGCGCGGCAGGGATTAGGGATTGGGGCGTCGAAACCGAGCCCTGAGCTACCTGACCATCACCTTGAACCCACCCCCGACGGTGATCCCCAGGGTGTCGGTGCCGGTGTCGATGCTGTAGGGGTGCTCGACCCGGTGGGGGGAGAGGTAGGTGGCGTCGGCCACCAGCTTCCACTGCATGTACTCGAAGGCCTGGTGGTAGAAGCCCACGCCGCCGGAGACCCAGGTGTGCTCGCTCTCGGTGACCGGGATGTCGCGGCTGCTGGTCAGCACCGAGGGCAGGTAGAGCCCGGAGGGCATGCTCTGCCAGGTGCGGTAGCCGAAGCCCAGCCTCAGGTCGATGGAGAAGCGGGAGCTGGACTCGGGGTTGTCGTGGGCGATGATCTCGGTGCCTGCGCGGATGTCCACGCGGTCTGCCGGCTCGGCGATGGCGCCGGAGACCAGCACGCTGCCGTCTTCGTCGTAGAAGGAGACGTCGAGATCTCGCGTGCGCGTGTAGCGCACGGCCATGTAGGGCTGGGAGATGTGGTGGGTGGTGCTGAAGGCCATGCCCAGCCGCAGGCCGCCGCCGCCCAGGCCGCCGCCGCGATCGCCTTCGTCGGTGATGGTGTAGAGGTCGTTCTGGCTGCGGGTCTGCAGGGCGCCTTCGATGAGCCAGGTGGCGCGGTTGCCTCTGGATTCGAAGTCTTCAGAGAACGGCGTGCCCTTGATGCCCAGCCACAGGCCGTCGACGCCCGCACCCTTGATGGGCTCGAGGCCCTCGAGGGTCTCGGTGTCGACCATGGTGCCGGAGCCCTGGCTGGGATCGTAGACCATGCTGTTGGCCTCGGGGAAGGCCAGCCGGGTGCTCAGGTACTGCGGCAGCTCAAAGAAGACGGCCACCCCCGGGCCGGCGCTGAAGGTGCCGGAGTAGGTGAGGGCGTGCTCCTCCCAGGTGCGCGAACCCACGCGGGTGTCCCCCTCGTACAGGCTGCCGCCGACTCGATCGAAGGCGTAGCCCAGCTCGATGTCGCCGCGGAGCCAGGGGGGAAGGGAGGTGATCTCGGCCGCATGCGCCGGGGCGGCCCCCAGCGCTCCGGCGGCCAGCGCCAGCGCCACGCGAATACGGAGCATGAGCTTCTCCTCTGCGGCAAGGAGCGTACGTTCCTGGGCTGCTCCCGTCAACCCTTGACGCCGCTGTGGTCGACGGTGGGCTCGCGCAGGCCGTAGGCCTTCATCTTGGTCTGGAGGCTCTTGCGGCTGATCCCCAGGTTGCGCGCCGCCCGGGTGACGTTCTGATCCGCCTGCTCCAACGCGCGCCGGATGCGACCGCGCTCCAGCCGAGCCACCTGCTGGCGCACATAGCGCTTGAGGTCGAGCTGGTCGCCGTCGCCGGAGGGCGAGGGCGGGGGCGGCTGGTCAGGGCCCACTCCCAGCAGATCGGCTGGGCCGAGCAGGTCGCCGTCGGCCAGCAGCACCGCGCGCTCCAGCACGTTCTCGAGCTCGCGCACGTTGCCGGGCCAGTGCCAGGAGGCCAGCACCTCGAGGGCCTCGGGGGTGAGGGCGCGCACGCTGCGGCCGAGCCGCTTGTTGAAGCGGGTCAGGAAGTGCTCCGCCAGCAGGGGGATGTCCTGCAGCCGGTCGCGCAGCGGCGGCACGGCGATGGGGACCACGTTGAGCCGGTAGTAGAGGTCCTCGCGGAACAGGCCGGCCTTGACCCGCTCTTCCAGGCGGGTGTTGGTGGCGGCCACCATGCGCAGGTCGACGCTGATGGTGCGCACTCCGCCGACCCGCTCGAAGCTGTGCTCCTGGAGCACGCGCAGCAGCTTGACCTGCATGTGGGGTGGCAGCTCGCTCACCTCGTCGAGGAACATGGTGCCGCCGTGGGCCAGCTCGAAGCGCCCCGGCTTGCTGCCCGCCGCCCCGGTGAAGGCGCCCTTCTCGTAGCCGAACAGCTCGCTCTCGAAGAGGTTCTCGGGGATCGCCCCGCAGTTGACCTGGATGAAGGGCTGCTCCGAGCGGTCGGACTGCTCGTGCAGTGCGCGCGCCACCAGCTCCTTGCCGGTGCCGCTCTCGCCCTGGATGAGCACGGTGCTGGGGGACGCGGCCACCTTCTCGATCAAGGCGTAGACCTGGCGCATGCCGTCGGTGCGGCCGATGAGGGCGAAGCGCCCGGTGGCGTCGGCGCGCAGCGAGTCGCGCCCGAGCTCTTCGTGGGCCAGCGCCTTGCCCACCACGTTGCGCAGCTCGTTGTGATCGAAGGGCTTGGTGACGTAGTCGTGGGCGCCGAGCTTGAGGGCTTCTACGGCCGAGCTGACCGTGCCGTGGGCGGTGATGATGATGACCGGCATGCTGGGCCGATGCTCGGCGCACCAGGCCAGCAGCTGCATGCCGTCGAGCTCGGGCATGCGCAGATCGGTGATGAGCAGCCGGTAGCTGGCGCTACCCAGCCGCTCCACCGCCTGGGCGCCGTTGGGCACCGTGTCCACCTCGTAGCCGTCGCGGCCGAGGTGCGCGGCCAGAACGCGGCGGATGGAGGGCTCGTCGTCGGCGATGAGGATCTGTGGCCGGGGCATTCTGCGGGCCTAACACGAACGTTACAGCAGGAGGAAAGCTGGGAGCAGGCGACAGAACCCCGAATCTACTGCGGCACTGCGTCCGTCCAGCAGTCGCGACTGCGGCCGTCCCTGCTCGCAGCGCTCTCGGTCAACGTGCAGAAAGCACGCCTCCCTCGCCCGCTGCTGCGCAGAACCGGCCTCGCTGAGCGCCTGCTGGCCCTCGCCAGGATTCGGGGCGGTCGCCTGTCGGCGACCTGTCATGTCGCCTGCTCTGGGTGAGCCAGACCACGGGACGGGGCTCGTTTCAGCGGGAGAATTCACTCAGCGGTGGGCGCTGCCACGAGGGGTGATAGTTTGCCGGTGTCGACCTGGCTCCTGCTCCGCCCGGAATGCGGCCGCTCCCCCGAGGGTCCGGCAACCAGCGTGTCCCGCGCCCGGCCGGAGGTCGCGTCAAAGGTCAAAGGAGGTCCCCTTGCGCGCTGTCTTCACCTCGCTCGTGTTGCTCCTGCTCGGTGCTGCTCCTGCGTTCGGGGCCGACCAGGCGCCCAACTTTACCCTGCGCGACATCAACGGCAAGCAGGTCAGCCTGTCCCAGTTCGCCGACCAGGTGGTGCTGGTGAGCTTCTGGGCCACCTGGTGCACGCCCTGCCAGGCCGAGATGATCCACCTGCAGGCCTTCTACGAGAGCTACGGCCCCCAGGGCTTCACCGTGCTGTCGGTGAACACCGACGACGCGCGGTCATCCTCGCAGGTCAAGCCGCTGGTCAGGAGCAAGGGGCTCACCTTCCCGGTGCTGCTGGACCGGGAGACCGCGGTGGTGGCCATGTACAACCCCGCCAAGACGCTGCCCTACTCGGTGTTGCTGGCTCGCGATGGCAGCATCGCCAAGATCTACACCGGCTACAAGCCCGGTGACGAGGTGCATGTCGAGGAGGACATCGAGCAGCTGCTGGGCGGAGCCGAGGCCGCGGCGCCCGCCGAGCCAGCTCCAGAACCCGCCGCCGCAGAGTAGGCCCATGAGCCCCCACCATGCCGCGCCGGCGGCCCTGTTCGGCGCGTCGCTGCTGGCCAGCTCCTTCGCCCACGCGGGCGTCGAGCTGCAGGGCGAAGGCCCGCTCGCGGGCGCCACCGTGTCGGTCACCGAGAGCTTCACCGCGCGCTACTACCAGGTGGAAGAGCGCCTCGAGGGCTTCGAGCATCGCGACATCCACGACTACGTCGAAGAGGTCAACCGGCTCAACCTGCTGGTCAACAAGGGACGCTTCGCCTTCGGTGCGCAGGTGGACCAGGTGGGGCTGTTCGCCAACCGCTACTACCTGGACGACGTGCTGTACCGCTCCATCGAGCTGTATGAGCCCAGCATCCGTTCGCCCTGGGACGACGCCTACGCGGGGCTGGAGAAGCTCTACCTGCGCCAGCAGTGGAAGGTGCTCGATGTGACCGCGGGCGACGGCTACGTCTCCTTCGGTCGCGGGCTGGCGCTCAACCTCGCTCGCAACACCGACATCGATCTCGACACCTCGCTGCGGGGTGTGCGCAGCGTGATCCGCGCCGGCAACCTGGACGTCACCGCGGTCACGGGCCTGACCAACCCGCAGCAGGTGCAGATGTTCAACCGCAACCTGGGCATCCACCCCGACAACCGGCACATGATCAGCGGTGCCCGGGCCGAGTACTTCGGGCTCGGTCCCCTGAACCTGGGCGCCCACGGCGTGATGTACAGCTTCGCCCGCGAGTGGGTCCCCGACGAGCCCTTCTTCGAGCGCTATGCGCAGCCGGTGGACGTGCTGGTGGGTGGCGCCACCGTCGAGGGCTTCGGGCTGGCGGGCGTCGATGTCATCGCCGAGCTTGACTACTTCGACTACCGCTCCTCCGACTTCTTCGAGGGCCGGGAGCCCGAGCCCGGCTACGGCGCCTACGCCTCGGCATCGGCCTACCCGGGCAAGGCGGTGCTGCTGCTGGAGGCCAAGCACTACGTCAACACCGAGCGCATCAACACCTTCACCGGCCCCACCGACCAGTACGAGGTGGCCGTGGCGCCCACCCTCGAGTACGAGCGGGTGATCACCGAGGACTCCTCGGCGGCGGTGAACTCCAACGACATCAGCGGCGTGCGGCTGCGGGTGGACTACCCGCTCAGGCCCGGGGTGCTCATCCCCTATCTCTCCGTGGCCGGCTTCCGGGATCGCGAGATCGGCGGCCTGCACTTCAACCAGGCCCCGGAGACCATCCTGCACCCCGTGGCGGGGGTGCAGTGGCTGGGGCACGCAGCGCACCTGTTCGTCAACGGCGGTGGCCGGGCCGATCTGCGCGACGACGACACGGGCAGCGACCTCAACTTCCACCTGGACTTCGACCTGCAGGTCCCCGCCGGGCCCCTGGGCACCCTGGAGCTGTCCAGCGCCTTCATGCGCTACATGTGGGGCCAGAACCTCGCCCAGCAGGCCGACTTCACCGACCTGGTCAACGCCCTGTCGCTGCACGCCAGCGAAAAGTGGACCTTCATCGTCTGGCAGGACTACAGCGACAACCCGCTCATCTCCAGCACCGGCAACATCGCCGAGAACGTCTACGGAGCCCTGGAGGTCCAGTACAAGCCCAGCTCTGCGCTCACCACGGCGCTGTTCTATGGCTCCTACAAGGCCGGCATCCGCTGCGCCGGCGGCCAGTGCCGCTCGCTGCCGGGCTTTGAAGGCATGAGGGCGTCGCTGTCGGGGAGTTTCTAGGACGCAGCGCGCTGGCTGGATGCTACCAGCGCGGCCCGCGCATGGTCGGATCGGCGATGGTGGGCGGCTCGCACCGTCGCTGCCGAAAACGGCGCTCGTGGACGTGGCTCCCGCTGGGCGTGAGCTCTGCGTCGTGCTCGATGTCCGATCCGGGGTCATGCGCCGCTTTTTTGAACACGCCTCGGGGTCATGCCTGGCATTCTGAGACAGATCGGCGCGTCCCAGGGTGTCGCCTCTCGGATAAGCGGCGTTGCATGGTTGGGGGGGGACGCGATGGTCGCCGATCTGTCTCAGTTTCTGGGGCATGACCCCTGTGGGCGTCTCAGAATCGAGGGCATGACCCTGGAAGGCGCACACTCGCGGGTGCCATCGACCTGCAGCGGACAGCCACCGTCGCTCTCCAGTGCCGGGCGGAGCTCGCCTCCAGCCCGTGACACGCTCGCGTGTCAGCCCGGTGCTCCGCACCGAGAGGAACGACCCATGATCAAGCGCAGCCTGCTCCTGTCCCTCGCCCTGGCCTGCTTCTCCGCCCCCGCTCTCGCCGACAGCCTGTCGGGTTCGTGCGAGAACTCGGCGGGCGAGGAGTGCCTCAAGGGCAACCACACCATCTCCACCTCGTGGAGCTCGGCCAAGGGCTACCCCGACAGCTCGGGTCGCTGCCGGATCGACTTCGGCGGCGCCGTGGGCAGGCGCATCACGGTGTACTGCGACGGCTCGCGGGTGGGCGAGGTCACGGTGTCGGGCGCCACCACGTTCAACGTGGTCTGCCGGTAGCCAGTCAGCGCATCGCGTTGATCGTGCGAGGAGGAACCCATGAAGCCCATCCAGCGACTGCTCGCCATCGCCATGGCACTGCTGCTCGTCGTCGCTGCGCTGCTCCTCGTCGCCCAGGAGGCCCAGGCCACCCCCGACTGGACTCTGCAGGAGCTGGAGATCGGCTATCAGGCCGTTGCGGACGGTTAGGAGGGGCGTCGTCGTGCCTCCTGCGAGGGCTGGGGGAAGCTGCGCGGCTCCCCCTCAATTCAGGGAGACACGAAGACCCAGCAATGGATCGACGCCCTGGTCATGATGCAGGGTTCTTTGGCGGGGTGGTCGTATCTGCGGGAGAGCGTACAGAGGCGCGCCAAGGACCAGGCGAAGCTGGCCGAGGTGGAGGCCTGCTCGACCCGCGCCGGGCGAGCGTCGTGCCCGGCCGGCGCGGCGCGTTCTGCCCTGCGTTAGGGAGGAAGGGCGGAGCCCCCCATGCGTCACTTCAACACCGCCGGCCCCTGCACTCCCGCCGAGCACTACATGCTCCCCGCCCTGGAGCGGCTGCCCGGGGTCCAGGCCCTGGTCGATGGGAACAGCTACTTCGTGTTGCACGCGCCACGGCAGACGGGCAAGACCACGGCGCTGCGCGAGCTGGCCGTGCAGCTCACCGCTTCGGGGCGCTTCGCCGCGGTCTACGCGACCTGCGAGGCGGGGCAGGCCGCGGGCGAGGACTACCAGGCGGCGGAGCGGATCGTCCTCGACGAGCTGGCCATCCGGGGGGCAGCGGGCCTCCCGCCTCCTCTGCGGCCTCCTGACTGGCCCGCGGCTCCCGACGGAGGCCGGCTCCGCGCCGGCCTCGCCGCCTGGTCCCGCGCCTGTCCGCTGCCGGTGGTGCTGCTGCTGGACGAGATCGACGCGCTCATGGGCCGGAGCCTGATCTCGGTCCTGCGCCAGCTCCGGGCGGGCTTCCCCGACCGTCCGCGCGCCTTCCCCGCCTCGCTGCTGCTCTGCGGCCTGCGCGACGTGCGCGACTACAAGGCCGCCAGCGGCGGCGATCCCGGGCGGCTGGGCACCGCCAGCCCCTTCAACATCAAGGTCGAGTCCTTGCGCCTGCGTGACTTCACCTCCGACGAGGTCGCGCGCCTCTATGCCCAGCACACGGCCGAGACGGGCCAGGTCTTCGAGGCGGGGGCCCTGGCGCGGGTCTGGGAGCTGAGCGCAGGCCAGCCCTGGCTGGTCAACGCCCTCGCTCGGGAGGTCATCGTGAAGATGGGTGTCCCCAGCAGCGAACCCGTCACCATCGCCCACCTCGACCAGGCCGCCGAGCGGCTGGTGTTGGCCCGGGCCACCCACCTGGACTCGCTCGCGGCGCGGCTGGCCGAGGATCGGGTGCGCCGTGTGATCGAGCCGCTCATCGCCGGCGGGCTCGTCGGATCTGACAGCTACGACGACGACTTCCAGTACGTGCGCGACCTGGGGCTGGTCTCCCCCGACCCGCCGGTGCGGGTGACCAACCCCATCTACCGAGAGGTGATCGTGCGCGTGCTCTCGTCGGCGGCCGAGGGCAACATCGTGCTCGAGCCCCGCTCCTTCGTGCTGCCCGACGGGCGGCTGGACATGCGGAGGGTGCTGGAGGAGTTCGCGGCCTTCTGGAGGCAGCACGGCGGGGTCCTGGCGGGCCGCATGCCCTACCACGAGGTGGCCCCCCAGCTGGTGCTGATGGCCTGGCTGCAGCGGGTGGTCAACGGCGGCGGGCTGGTGGATCGCGAGTACGGCGTCGGCCGGGGCCGCATCGACCTGCTGGTGCGCTGGCCTTTCGGCGAGACCCGCGGCGCGCCCTCGGCCTGGCAGCGCGAGGCCCTGGAGCTGAAGGTCTGGGCTCGAGGCCGCAAGGACCCGCTCGCTGGGGGGCTCGAGCAGCTCGACGGCTACCTCGATCGGGTGGGGCTCGACACCGGCGCGCTGGTGATCTTCGACCGCCGGCCCGAGGTGGGTGATCCCGAGGACCGCACCCGCTTCGAGCAGGCGCGGACCCCCAGCGGGAGGGCGGTCACGGTGCTGCGGGCTTGAGCCCCCCCGCTCCGATCCCACGGTCGGGATCGCCCGATCCGCCGCTACAGCGCCACGATCACCTGCTTCGGCCCCAGCGCCAGGCTCACCTGCCAGCGGTTGTGCCGGCGGCGCCTGGAGAACAGGGCGTGGGGATTGGCCACTCCGCGGGCGTGCAGCGCGCGGCAGATCCGGCTGCGGTCCTGGCCCACACGCTCGGTGTGGGAGCCGGAGTGGGGGCAGAGCTCCTGCCAGCGGCTGAAGGCCTCGTCGAGGCCGATCCAGCCGTCCCTGGGCATGTCGGCCAGACGCGCCTCGAGGTAGGGAACCAGGGCCCACAGGAAGGCCCCCTGCAGCTTGAGCTCCACCGGGCCGTCCTGTACGAGCAGCGTGGGTTCACCTGCCGAACAACGGAGCTCCAGGCTGACGCCAGGCTGCAGCAGGTCGATCCGCCGCTTGGCGGTGGCGGCTACGGGCACGGCGTCGTGGAAGCGGAAGCTACGGCCTCCCACGGTGAAAGCCTGGCCTTCGCGCATCGGCTCGGGTGCTTCGCGGCGTTCCCAGTCGGCTGGCAGTGGTAGCTGGCCGTCTTCGGCCACCAGCGCCAGAATCGCTTCGCCCTGCACGAGCTCGCCGGTGGCGAGGTCCACTGCGAAGCGCGCGGGCGGACGATCATCCACCAGCTCGATGACGACGCCGCGGCCGTTGACGCGCTGGCCAGCGTCGAGCAGCCACCAGCCCTGCGCCACGCCCAGCGCCCTGCGCCGCGGGCCGCGGGCATCCCCGCCCAGCTCGCGCCAGGTCCAGCCGGCCTCGGTCCAGCGCAGCTCTACCCAGAATGTGGGCAGCTGCGGTCGATCCAGGATCCAGGTGCAGCTCTCGTGGCGCCCCAGCAGGGTGGTGGCCGCCAGGGGCAGCAGGCGCTCCCTTTCGTCACCGGTGACACGGATGAAGGCCATGGGTGTGGGCTCCTGTGGCGGTCGAAGGGCAGAAACATAGCTCGTGTTTCGCACCCACCCCAGCGCTGCGCGTCGTGCCGTCAGCGCCCCGACTGTCCCTCTGGAGGCACCGGCAGCGCGCGGCCAGCGTTGGGCACGACCATGCCACCGACGATGCGGTGGCTCTGCGCGTCGAGCCACAACACGCGGTGCGCCAGGATGGCCCAGACTCCTTCGTCGTGGGGCGTGAGCATGGGGTGTTCGTCCAGGCTCACCCGGCCCGTGGCTCGACCCGCCTGGTCCACCCAGGCCAGGCCGTCCCTGGTGGCCACGAGCCAGCCAGTGGGCGTGGGCTCGACGTCGCAGCCCTGGGCCACGGGCAGGTCGAGGCGCCAGCGCGCCTTCAGGCTGTCGGGATCGTAGACCAGCAGGCCCCCACCCTCGTGGCTGCAGCAGCCGGAAGCGACCGAGGATGGTCTCGCCTGGTTGCACGCCCTTCCTGTCCGCGCGGGTTGGACGGGAGGGTATCA
Organism: uncultured Enterobacterales bacterium; assembly: GCA_964512185.1. GTDB lineage: Bacteria > Myxococcota_A > UBA796 > UBA796 > JAFGLY01 > CAZEJJ01. The sequence goes on from CAZEJJ010000136.1 coordinate 16,946, forward strand.
TCGCCGAGCTGGCGGTACGACGATGCCCAGGACCTCGCGCTCGGGCTCTCCAGCCCTGCCCCGTTATGAGGCAGGCAGAGGCAGGGAAGGACCCGCGCGCATCGTAGCATCGGTGTCCAGCTTCGAGGCGCGGAAAGAAATCATGTTGGAAGAGCCCTCTCGTGGAGTTCAGATGTCGCGTTCACCTTCGATGAATCGTGCTGCAGTCCTGGCGTTTCTGACGGCTGGCCCCCTGGGCCTGGGATGCTCCATCAGCCCCAGCTGTCCGGATGGCCAGTACCTCGACCCCGACGGGATGTGCGTGTCTCCCTCGGACACCGGGGAGGTCAGCGGGGACGAACTGTCCGAGCGCTTGGATGGTCTCGAGGAGCGCCTCGTCGCTCTCGAAGACGCGGTGGCCTCCCTCTCACCGGAGACAGATCCCGCCATCCAGGAGGCTGTGGACGCCATCGAGGAAGGGCTGGAGGATCTGGATGCGCGCGTGGCCGATCTCGAAGGCGCGGACCTGGCCACCCAGGACTGGGTGGAGGCCCAGGGATACAGCTCGGAGGCCTGGGTCGAGGGCCAGCAGTACGTCACCGAGGCCTGGGTCGAGGGCGAGGGCTTCACCACCGAGACCTGGGTCGGGAGCCAGGGCTACGCCACCGAGTCCTGGGTCACAGACGAGGGTTTCACCACCGAGACCTGGGTCGAGAGCCAGGGCTACGCCACCGAGTCCTGGGTCACGAGCGAAGGCTACGCCACGGAGAGCTGGGTGGAGGGCGAAGGCTACACGACGGAGAGCTGGGTGGAGGGCGAAGGCTACGCCACGCAGAGCTGGGTGGAGGGCGAAGGCTACGCCACCGAGACCTGGGTCACGAGCGAAGGCTACGCCACCGAGACCTGGGTCACGAGCGAAGGCTACGCCACCGAGACCTGGGTCGAGAGCCTGGGGTATGCGGAGGATCCCGATGGCGTCCTGGCGACCGTCAGCCTGGACAGCGCAGGGGACGTGCTCTTCAGTGGGGTGAACGTCAGGGTTGTCAGCGGCAGCGGCAGCACCGACGGCACGGTCAACGGCAGGGGCAACCTCATCATCGGCTACGACGAAGGCGGCACCTACGAAAAGACGGGCTCCCACAACCTGGTGCTGGGCCCGGAGCAGGCCTACGAGAGCTACGGCGGCATCGTGTCGGGCAGCTACTCCGAGATCACCGCCCCGTATGCCAGCGTCATCTCGGGCTACTACGGCTTCGCCACAGCCGACCACTCGCTGGTGGCCGCGGGCTACAACGGCAACGCCTCGGGCACCTACGCCGCGGTGCTCGGTGGGCGCACCAACTACGCGACCGGAGAGTCCTCCGCGGTCTGTGGGGGCGATGCCAACTACGCCACAGGGCTCTACTCCACGGTGAGTGGCGGCACGAGCAACGAGGCGTCCGGCGAGGAGGCCGCGGCCTTCGGGGGCGACAACAACGAGGCGACCGGAGACTTCTCGACCACGCTGGGTGGCAACCAGAACGAGGCCTCCGGCGAGGGCGCCGTGGCTGCAGCCGGCGAGCTCAACCTCGCCAGCGGCGCGCATTCCTGGGTCTCCGCAGGATACGACAACGTGGCCAGTGGCGGCTGGGGCTCGGTGAGTGGCGGCTTCGACAACGTGGCCAGCGGGTATTCGTCCCAGGTCGCCGGCGGCACCGACAACGAGGCCACCGGCTACGCTGCGGTGGTGGTGGCCGGCTGGCACAACTCCGCGGACGGCAGCTACAGTGCCATTCTGGGCGGGTCGTACAACACCGCCACGGGTACGCGCTCGACGGTCTACGGGGGCGCGAGCCAGACCGCCGGCAGCACGGACTCCTACGCGCCCTGACCAGAGATCCTGGCTCGGCCTGGTCCCCTACACTCCGCTCACAGGAAGACCCCATGCGCAATCTCCTCTCACAGCAGGCGACAGAACCCCGAATCTACTGCGGCCCAGCAGCCCCTACTGCGGCTGGTCCTGCTCGCAGCGTTCTCGGTCAACGTGTTGAAAACACGCCTCTCTCGCCCACTACTTCGCAGAATCACCCTCGCTACGCGGCTGCTGGCCCTCGCTACGATCCGGGCCGGCCGCCTGGGGGCGGCCTGTTCTGTCGCCTGCTGTCAGTGTTCTTCGCCTTCGCGGCCCTGGCGGCCTGCGAGCAACGCGTTTGCCCCGACCAGCAGTACCTGGGCGAGGACGGGCTCTGTCATACCCCTGGAGAAGGGGACGCCGACACCGACAGCGACGCGGACGGCGACACGGACTCCGACAGCGACGCCGACGCCGACAGCGACGCTGACACGGACAGCGATACCGATACCGGTCCCAGCGAGCCAGAGATCTCCCAGGAAGCGCAGGACGAGGTGGAGGCCGCCATCGCTGCAGCAGAAGAGGAGGGCGACTGGCCCGACGCCGGCGGCGCTACGGATCTCTACCTGCCCTATGCCGAGGGTGTGCACATGGGGATCTCCCAGGGGACGGCCTGTGGCGGACACGCCGGCAGCCTGGAGGGTTCGGTGGATTTCACCATCCTGGGCGACTACGAATCGTCCCATGGGATCTACGCTGTCGCCTCGGCGGCCGGCACGGTGACCACGATGGTGGACGACGTCACGGGCTACCTCGCGGGCTCCTATGGCAACTACGTGATCGTGCGGCACCCCGATGCGACCTACACGCTCTACGCTCACCTGGCATACGGCCACGTGGAGGTGGAGCTCGCGGAAGAGGTCTGTGCCGGCCAGCCCCTCGGTCTCATCGGAAGCACCGGTGAATCCACGGGTGAGCACCTGCACTACGAGCAGCGAGACCTGACGAACATGCGCGTGGACCCGAGCTTCGAGGATCTCGACCCCGTCCCGAGCACCTGCAATCCATGCTCGACCTCGTCTCACGAGGCCGACTGCTACGAGAGCGAGAACGAGTACACCGACTGCGCCGGCGAAGACTGCGACGTCGACGGCGAGATCTCCTACGCCGACATCGCGCAGGGGGTGCTCGACGCGGAGGGATCCGCCGAGGCGTCTGAGGGCCTCGACAAGTGGTCCCTGGTGATCGATGAGGACATCGTCTCGAGCGAGGAGTACGGCAGCGGTCCCAGCACGGAAGACTTCGACGTGGAAGTGGACATCTCCAGCTTCGAGTTCGACGACGGCTCCCATGACCTGGCCCTGTGGGTCCGCGACGTGGATGGGTGCACCGGGGATACTCCGGTGGACACCGTCTCTGTGAGCTGCACAGCGTCCTCCTACCACCAGTGCGACGGCACCGACGTCTATTACTACAACGCCTGCGGGACCCGCGGGAGCTTGAAGGAGAGCTGCTCCTCTTCGGAGACCTGCGTGGACGACACTTCCACGACAGCCTCCTGCAGCGAGGACTGCGGTAATGGCAGCGTGGACTCGGGCGAGGACTGCGACGGCTCCGACCTGGACGGCGAGAGCTGCGCGTCGCTCGGGCACGACGGCGGTGGCCTGGCCTGCTCCTCGTCCTGCGCCTTCGACGAGGACGGCTGCTACAGCTGCGGTGACGGCGACGTGGACTCGGGCGAGGACTGCGACGGCTCCGACCTGGACGGCGAGAGCTGCGCATCGCTCGGGCACGACGGCGGTGGCCTGGCCT
>CAZEJJ010000137.1:0-20209 GCA_964512185.1 uncultured Enterobacterales bacterium
CGGTGTCCGCGTCTGCGTCCGCGTCGGTGTCTGCGTCTGCGTCCGCGTCGGTGTCTGCGTCTGCGTCCGCGTCGGTGTCGGAGTCGGTGTCGGAGTCGGTGTCGGTGTCGGTGTCGGCTTCCTCGCAGTCGGGCGAGCCAGCGCAGTCGGGGTCGTCGCAGTCGTACAGGCCGTCGCCGTCGTTGTCGGCGCCGTCGGTGCACTCGCCCGCGTTGCGGCCCTCCCAGCTCTCATCCAGTCCGGTCTCCTTGTCTGGTTCGCCGCATGAGCAGAGCAGGGCCATCGTGAGGGCCATCAGGAAGCGTGCGGTCATCGTCTCCTCCTTGGAGCATTGCGTGCGCGGTGCGCGGTGCGTCGGTGCTGATCTCGGATGGTACCACAGACGCTGCCTGCGACATCCGCGGTGCATGGTATGGAGGGTTCCCCCCCCCTGTCAACGCCCCTGCTGTCTCTCGCCGCTGTGCGGCGAGGGCGCGCCCTGGGGAGCTGGCAGAGGGCGTCGCGCCACGGCCACCAGCGAGGTGCCCAGGCGCGGATCCTCCGGCCACGGCAGGCGCCGCTCCAGGTCCAGCAGGTGGAAGGCCAGGGTGGCCAGTGGGCCCGGGTTCCACATGGCGTGGTGCTGGTCCACGAGCAGCTCCCGGCGTCGAGCACCCCCGGCCGCGCGGTCCATCAGGGCTGCGGCCAGGCAGGGGAGGTGCAGCAGGGCGAAGAAGGAGCGCAGCATGACCACGTCCAGGCCGCCTGCCTGGAGCAGGTCCCGCAGCTCGCGACGCCGGTACCTGCGCTCGTGGCGCTGCTTGCGGTCCCAGGACCCCCACAGGTGGGGGTGGGCCGGCACGGTGATCAGCAGCAGCCCTCCCTGACGCAGCGCACGGATCAAGCCGGAGAGGGCGCGCTGGTGGTCCGGCACGTGCTCGATGACATCGAAGGCGCAGACCACGTCGAACTCCTGCACGAAGGGCAGGTCCACCACGCTCGCCCGGTAGGAGGCCTCGACACCCTGCTCAGCCACGCAGCGCAGCGCGGACTCCGACAGGTCCAGGGCGGAGACGGAGAAACCGAGCTCCGTCATGAGGCCCGACAGGTGGCCGCAGCCGCAGCCCACGTCGAGCACCCTGGCTCCCGCAGGAGCGTGGCGCTGCAGCAGCTCCGCCAGGAGCCTGCGGCGGGCCCGGTGCCAGAAGTGCCGCTGCTCGGCTCCCAGCCTGTAGCGGAACTCGATGTCGTCGAAGTAGGCCTCGACGGAGTCCTGGGGTTCCAGGTCGAACCACTCGCCCCGGCGGGCGCTGAAGTCGCAGGAGCTGCAGGCCAGGTCTGGACCGGTGAGCCGGGCGCTGCAGCGCGGGCAGACGATCACCACCACCCCTGCCGGCGGAGCTCCGCCGCCACCAGGGCTGCCGCAATACGGTTGCCCTCCGCGTCGAGGTGGCCTCCGTCGAAGATCAGGGGCTCCACCACCGTGGGATCGCGCTCGAACAGGGCGTAGACCTCCGCGGGCAGCTCCCGCCCGGCGAGCGGGACATCCAGCAGGACTTCGTCGGACTCCAGGCGGATCACCTGCAGGCGGCCAGCCCGCTCCACCAGGTCGCAGCCGCGGCCCTGCTGGGCCCGCCGGATAGGTTCGGTGAGCCCGAACACGGGCGTGTCGGTGTGCTCCGCCAGCTGCGCGGAGAGCTGCTGGATCTCCTGCCGCCAGCGGGGCCGGCTGCCCCGGTCGAAGCGGCTCACCGGGGGCGGGGCCACCAGGAAACGCGTCCCCGACAGGATCTCTTTGCTGCGGGCGATGGTGTGGCGGTAGGTCTGGGCGCCCACCATGTCGCCCGGCGGCGGACGGCAGCTGAACACCACCCCGTGCAGACCCAGCGAGGGGGCCACGTTCTGCAGGTAGGCGGCCATGCCGGTGATGCCCATGGCGGGTACGCCCGCGTTGAGCACCTCCACCTGCTGGCCGCGCTCGCCAAGCTCCCGCTCCAGCCGCGCCGGCCAGGAGTCTTCGTAGGCCACGCCCCAGCCGAAGGTGGTGGAGTCGCCGATGGCCAGGATCCGGGTGACGCCCTCGGCCGGGGTGGGCGCGAAGGCGGGCCCCCGCAGACGCGCGGCGCTGGAGCTGACGTGGAAGCTGCGGGTGCGCTTGATGAGGGCGCGTCGCGCTGGATCGTCGTCCTCCGCGTGGTCGTGGGGGCGGTCCGGGATCACCACCCTGGCGCGGTCCAGGTCGGGGAGCAGCCAGTTGACCCCGGGGCCCAGCAGCGGCCAGCCACCGAGGATGGTGTCGGACTCGCGCCGGAGGGGTCTCCGCTGGAGCTGGACCCATGCACCCGCTCCCACCGCGCCGAGCGCCAGGGCGCTGGATCCGAGCTTGAGCAGTGTTCTTCGCTGCATCCGAGGGCTCCGTCGACGACCCGCGGCGGCCGCCGGCGCTGGGGTGGGGCTACATCACACCGTAGCGGTACTCGCTCGGGAGCACACCCTGCTCCGGCGCGGTCCACCAAACCCAGGCCAGGACCGCGAGCACCACGAGCAGAGCGCCGCCACCCCAGATGATCAGGTCTCGCTTGAGGGAGGGCATGGAGGGAGTATCGACCGGCCCGGCGAGGGGCGTCAAGCGGAGGGATCGGGCGGGAGCTCCGGCGCTCAAGGCTGGAGGGCGCAGAGCTGGTACCTGCCGTGGTGGTGAAGCTGGGAGCAGTGGGCCGGGATGGTGGCGTCGAGGGCTTGAATGAACCCCTGGTGGACGGGGTCTTCGAAGCCTGCGGAGACCCAGGCGTCCCAGTCCGGGGTGCCCCGCTGGGGGATCACCAGGTGCGTGATCTCCCAGTCCGCCAGGACGCGGAGGAGGCCCTCGGCGTCCTGCATCTGTGCCAGGTCGAAGAAGCCCACCGGCAGGATGGTGTAGGCGGGCTTGTCCAGGAAGCCGTTGGAGATGCCGGCGATGCGCGCTCCGGGTGGCAGCTCCTGGTTGACGGTGCGGACCAGGGGATCTGCCCAGATGCCAGGGGGGGGATCCTGTGGCCCGGCGCGGCTGGCCTGGGCCAGGGGCGCGCAGGCCGGGCCGCCGAACTCCACCGCGCGGAAGAAGAGCGTGCAGGCCAGCAGCACGGCGAGGCCGGCCAGCGCTCCGGCGCGCCAGCGACCTTCCAGCGAGCCCAGGACCCGGTGCAGCCCCAGGCCCGCCAGCACCGCGAGCACAGGCAGGGCCGGGATCAGGAACCGGTCCTGTGGCATCAGGGCGAACCAGAGCAGGTAGAAGCCCAGCAGCCAGGCCGCCAGCAGGCGCGCCCGCGGGCCGGACCGCGGCAGCGCCAGGGGCCAGAACAGGAGCAGGATGGGGTCGAAGAGCTCGCGCACGGGCCAGCCGAAGGGCACCGCCACCAGGTTGACCAGGCTGCGAGGGATGAACAGGATGCTCTGGGCGATGGCGGTGTGCAGGTGCTCGGCCGTGGCGCTCAGGCCCGCGCCGCCGAACCAGTGGTAGAGCAACGGGTAGACGGGGTTGCCCAGCTGCAGCTCGTTGCGCAGCAGCCAGGGCGAGAGAGCCAGCGCCGACACCAGGGCGTACCAGAGCCAGCGCCGCTGCCCGCGGTGGCCCGACAGCTCCATGAGCAGCAGCGCCGCCAGCCCGGCGGTGACCGCCAGCAGGCCCAGGTAGTAGGTGCCCACCGAGAAGCCCAGCAGCGCCGCGCCCAGCAGCAGCCACACCCGACGCCCGGCCTCCAGGTCGCGCGCCAGGGCGATGAGGCCCACCAGGATGTAGAAAGCCAGGCAGTTCTCGTTGGCGTGCAGCCCCGCCCGCCACATCACCGAGTGGTTGAGCAGGTAGAGCAGGCAGCCGACCATGGCCACCGTCGCGCCTGTGCGCCGCCACAGGGCCGCGGCCACCGCCAGCCCCGCCATGAGGGTGAAGCTGGCCTGGATCATGGCCGACAGGGGCCGATCTTCGAAGGCCAGGGCCTGGAACAGCTCCAGCTGCAGGGGACGGTTGGCCGCGTAGTTCTCGTAGCAGATGTCCAGCTGGCCGGTGCGGATCAGCTGGTTGATGGCCACCCGGTGGAATTGCACCGAGTCCAGGTCGAGATCCGGGAGGTAGCAGCGCGCCAGCACCAGCAGGCCCACCAGCGCCATACCCGCGGCGGCGAGGCAGGCACCCAGCGGTGGCCCTCCACCGTCCAGCCGCGGCCTGGCGAGCCGCCCGCGGCGGAGCAGCAGGCCGCCCGCGACGCCCACCACCAGCGCGGCGATCAGCAGGCCATGGACCAGCGGGGGCCGGAACGCGCCCAGCAGCGCCAGGCCCATGAGGGCGAGGCCGATGGGCAGGCTGCCGATGCCGAAGCCCAGGACGAGGCGCTCCGCGGCGTTCAGGTCGCCGCGCCAGCGGAACAGCAGCAGGTCGCCCAGGGCCAGGTTCGCGGCCACGAAGGCGGAGACCGCCAGCAGATCGGGCAGCAGCAGGCGCGCCAGCCCCAGGGGCTGCAGCGCTGCCAGCCTCGCGAAGCCGGAGATGCCCGGCATGCCGGGGTCGCCGGTGGGCTGCAGGGCCGAGAGCATGGTGGCGGGAGAGGAGCCCGGCCAGTGGGTGTGGCCGAAGACCGCCTGCAGGCCCCAGGCCACCGCGACGACGCCAGCCCAGGTCAGGAAGCAGAGGGTGGCTCCAGAGGGGCGGGTGCGCATCGTGTGCTCTGCTGCTCTGGCCCGGCTTCCTTGCTCAGGCGGGTGTGCTCGAGGTCGTGCTGCCCTTCAGGAGGGCTCGCCGGGGCGGGTGGATCGCAGCCTGCGGAGGGGAAGGAGGGGCAGCAGGGCGACCGCGAGGCTGATGAGGCTCAGCAGGAGGCCGCCGAACAGGCCCCGGGGAGTGTAGCGCATCGACAGCTCACGGGCGCCGGCGGGCACCGCCACCGCGCGCAGCAGGTAGTCGGCCCTGAGGGTGGGGGCTGGTTCGCCGTCGAGGGTGGCGTGCCAGCCCGGGTGGAACAGCTCGCTCAGCAGCAGCAGGCTGGGCTCGGCCACCTCCAGCTCGATCTCCAGCCGGTTGACCCCCCGCTCCGTGGTGGACAGCACCGAAGAGCTCGACGCGGGTTCGTTCGCGCTGGATGGCCACGTGGGGCTCCGCTCCAGGAGCGCCTCGACCCTGGGGTCGAAGTCCGGGCTGGCGACGGCTGCCAGGACCTCATCGGGGCTGCCGAGCACGCGCCAGGCGCCGAGCAGGCTGGCTCGAGGCAGGTGATCCGGGTCTCGTCGGAGGTTCCAGGCCCGATCCTCGGGCCGGGTCGTGGGCAGCATGCCGGGTCGGTCGGCGCCGCCGGAGCTGGGGTCCTGCAGGGTGCCGCGCACCGGAGTGGGCCCGTGGTCGCCGCCGCCGGGGGGGGGCGCCGGTGGCTGCCCGCCGAGATCCATGGGCGGGCCGGGTCGGAGCCCCTCAGGTCGCTCTGGCAGGAAGGCGTAGCGCACCCCGAGCAGCGTGAAGAGGAAGGGATCCTCCACCTGCTCCACCAGCCCGGGAGACAGGTTGGTGGTGGCGCGAGCCTCGGGCAGGCCGGCCAAGGTCGCCACGTATTGTGCGTAGCGGTTGGGGAATTGGTTCTCGTAGCCCAGGATGGAGCGGCGCTGGATGTCCACGCCGTGGTTGGGATTGACCAGATCCTCGTGGGCCCAGAACCGGTACCAGTCCCCATCGTTCTCCAGCACGGCGGAGGCCTCGGGCAGCGCAGCGAAGGTCCACCGCTCCACCTCGGCGAAGCGCGCCAGCCCCCGCGCCGGGGCCCCCACGTCCAGCAGGTGCAGCGCTGCCAGCAGCAGGAAGAAGGCCGGGTGCGGGCGCAGCGCCAGCAGCAGCAGCGCGCTGGCCAGCGCCAGGTTGGTCCAGGGGATCCAGTCGGCTCCGGTGCCGGAGGCCGAGCCCAGCGCGAGGCGGACGGCGGCCTGCAGCAGCAGCAGGCTCGCGCCGACCCCCACCAGCCAGCGGATCTTCCCGGCCCCGCCGGCGCGCCGTGACAGCTCCCAGAGCTGCTGCGCTCCCGCGCCGGCCAGCGGCAACAGGAAGAAGAACACCATGGTGAGCTCACGGCAGTGGCAGCGCAGCTGCCCGTAGCCGGGCACCAGGGTGGCCAGGATCGAGGTCAGGCCCACCGTGGGGCCCACCGCCAGCAGCAGGGCCGCCAGGGCCAGCAGCAGCGAGGCACCCCAGCCCCGGGGCAGACGGCGGGCGGCGAGGGCCAGGGCGACGGCCACCACGAGCAGCGCGCCCGGGTAGCCATACCACTCGAAGACCACGTACCGGGCACCCGCGGCGCGCGCGAGCAGCTCCGGCAGGACCGCGGCCAGCAAGCCGAGCGGAGAGAGCGCGTCCTGGGCCACCATGCCCACCGTGTTGCTGATCCGGCCGCACTCGTGCGTGTAGTACACCGCCGGGAGCAGGTTGGCGGCCGCCAGGCCGAAGCCAGCGCAGATGGCGCCCACCAGCTGCGACAGCTCCCGCCAGCCCCGCGGGTGCAGGAAGCGCCGCCAGGCTGCCGCGCCGCGTCGCGCTGGGGAGGAGAGCTGGCGCAGCAGCAGCCAGGCGGGCAGGAACAGCAGCCCCATCCAGGCGATGGGTACACCGCCGCTGCCCACGATGGCGCCGGTGCAGAGCACGGCCGCGGGCCAGGCCCTGCGCAGCTCTCCGGCGCGGAGCAGCTCAGCGGCCAGGTACAACCACGGGAGCCAGGCCAGGGCTTGCACGTGTTGCAGGTGGCCGGCCCAGATGTGGCCGATCCATGGTGGCATCGTCAGGAAGAGCAGCCCGGCCACGGCCGCCCCCGCGCTGCCCACCCCCAGCCGGCGGCACAAGAGGCGGGTACCCAGCGCTCCCACGGCCATGTGCAGGCCCAGGTCCAGCGGCAGGGACAGGCCCTCTGGCAGCAGCACGTACAGGGCCATCGTGGGGTAGAAAGGCGCCACCAGGAGATCACCCACGAAGGGATGCCCCGAGAAGTTGTAGGGATTCCAGAGCGGGAACACGCCGTGCTCGAGCAGGGAGTGTCGCAGGAGGTGGCGGTGGCGTCCGTAGGCCTCGGCGTAGTCGCCCAGCGCCAGGCCCGGGCCGTCCAGGATGAAGGCGGCCAGCAGGAACAGGATCGCCGTCACCAGGTAGACCAGCAGCCAGGCGCGGGGCCTCCATGGCCGGGACGGCGAGGATCCGGATGGACTCCCGGCGGGGATCCCGAGGGCTCGAGACAGCGACGACAAGGGGGGCAGGCCTCCTGTTCCGGCCCTATCACCTCTGTCCTGCGGGGGGGTTACGGTCTCCCCATGAGTGGCCCTCGTCCGGCGCTGTGCATCGCTGTGTCCGCCCCGACGCCCCGGCGTTGGCTGGGCGGGGCGCTGGCGGCCGTGGCCTCGGTGGGCTGCGGCTCCGGCGAGCTCCCCGAGGAGCCAGCCCCGGTCGTCAGCACACAGATCGAGCAGGAGCCGACGCCGCAGGTGCTCCGCGATCCACCGGGTCAGGGGCAGTACAGGCCCGAGGATCCCTACTGGAAGAAGCTCTTCCGGGCGCGCTCCAGCGATGGGCTCGCGTGGACCGCGCTGCCCGAGCCCCTGGCGGCCCAGGCCTCGTCTCCCCAGCTGGTCCTGGTGCACGGCGAGCCGCGCGTGTGGTTCGTCTCGGGTGGCCGGAGCCTGGCCTGGGTGCCCTTCGCGGGTGGCGATCCCCAGCCGGTGGAGATCGAGGGGATCGGCGAGGGCATGCAGGTGGATCCGCACCTGCTGGCTCTTCCCCAGGGCGGCCACCGCCTGTACTTCCTGTACCAGGAGCTGCTCCGGGATCCCGCCCAGGGGGTCGAGAACCAGGTGCTCTCGGCGCGCTCACCCGATGGTGCCGGCTGGATCGCCGAGCCGGGGGTGCGCCTCGCGGGCTCCTTCGTCGACCCCGACCTGGTGGTCCTGGCCGAGGGTGGGGTGCGCATGTACCTCACCCGCGACGCGCGCGAGATCAAGAGCGCCTCCTCCGCCGACGGCCTGAGCTTCGAGCTGGAGCAGGGCACGCGCATGGTGGGAGGCGGGGTCACCTCCACCTTGCTGGTGGACGACGAGTGGTGGATGTACTTCCAGGACGGAGGTTCCCTGGGCCTGGCCCGCTCCACCGATGGGCTCGAGTTCGGCTCCGCGACGCCCGTGGCCGTGCAGGGAGCGAGCCACGACGGTGTCGCGCTGCTGGAGTCGCCCACCGTGCTCCGGCATGGGGACCAGTGGCTCATGGTCTACGCGGTCGCCGTGCCCCCAGGGGCAGACGACCTTCCCCCCGCCAGCGCGGAGCCGGGGTCGTGATCCGCCGCGTGGCCGTCCTGGTGCTGGTGGCTGCCCTGGGCGCTGGTCCGGCCGTGGCCCAGGAAGCCTCCGCGCCGCTGCAGACCATCACCCTGCGGCTGCACAATGTGCCCGCCGAGGTGCAGGTGCAGGCCGAGCGAGTGGGTGTGGGCCCTGTGCCCTTGATCGACAACGGCGCCGCGGTGCTCGAGGGCGCCTTCCAGGCCGCACCGGCGCGCAGCGTGCACCTGCGCCTGGTGCAGAGCTCGGACGAGGGCAGGATCGAGCTCTGGGATGGCCTGGCGCTGCTGCCGGACCGCGACTCCGAGGTCATCGCCTTCGAGTACTCGGTGGAGGATCGCACAGCTCTGGCCACCCGCGTCGCCGTGGCCCCCACGCCGCGCCTGGCCAGCAGCACCGAGCCCGCCGGACCCTACCTGCTCGCCCTGGGATGGGGCGCGCTGGTGCTGGCCTATGTCATCGCCATGGTGCTGGCCTTCACGCTGCGCCGACGGAGCTCGGAGCCCTCGTGACCACTCCCGGATCAGCGCCGATCCGCGCTGGCGGGCGTGCCGGAGCCAGCGAGGGTGGCTGGCTCGCGGGTCCGCGGGGTACGGCGCTGGTCTCTCTGCTCTTCCTGGGCCTCGCCGCGGTGTTCACCTGGCCCGCGGTGTGCTTCGATCCGCAGGTCCTGGTCACGCGTCACTTCGACCTGTACGTGGCCATCTGGCTGCTGGAGCAGGCCGCGGAGAGCCTGCCGCGGCTGTTCGTGGACGGGAGCGCCTGGCCGCAGGGCGAGAGCCTGGTGCGCTCGGACTCCTTCTCCCTGCTCTTCCTCGGCTGGGCCGGGCGCGGCCTGCTCTCGGGCTGGTTCGTGGTCACCTTGATCACCTGGCTGGCCCCGGCGCTCAACGCGCTGGCCGCCGAAGCCTGCGCGCGCAGGGTGCTCGAGGTCCGGCGTCCGTGGAGCCTCCTGGCGGGGCTGGCGTTTGGGTTCTCGGGCATCGCCGCCAGCGTCGTGCTCGAGGGCCATGTCTACCAGCTGCTGGCCTTCTGGCTGCCGCTGCTGCTGCTGGCGGCCTGGTGCACGCCCGAGCGCGGGCTGCCATGGAAGCGGGGGCTCCTGGTGGGCCTGCTCTGGGCGCTGAGCCTGTTCTCCAGCGCCTACTTCGGCGTCCTCGCCAGCGCGCTGCTGCTGGTGGTCGCCGCCGCTCGCCCGCGCCGATCGCTGCGCCTCATGCCCTTCTCTGCGTTGGTGATCCTGCCGGTTGGGGGCTGGTACCTGTGGGTCTACTCCATGGGCAGCCAGCACGCGATCACCGAGATCAAGCCCGATCTCGTGCTGGCCGTGGGCGCCGCCACGGTGGCCAGCCTGAGCACCTGGACACCCCAGCTGGACCTGCTGGGGCACTCTGTGGGAGCCCCCATCGGGTTCACGGCCTTCTGGCTGCTGCTGTTCTCTCCGCTGCTGCTGCGGGGCTCTCGGGGGTGGCGCGCGCTGGCCTTGCTGGCCATCGTGGCCCTGCTGGCCTGCTTCGGCAGCCAGCTGCGCCTGGTGGACGGAGGAGCGTCGCTGCCGTCGCCCTTCGCGCTGGTCGCGAGGATCCCCGGAGTGGAGGTCTTCCGCTTCCCGGTGCGCATCGTCTGGCTGTACACCCTCTGCGGCGGCCTGGTGGCCAGCGCCTGTCTCCAGGCGCTCTCGCGGCGCCTGCCCACCGCGCTGCTGTTGCCAGCCCTGCTGCTGGCCACGGTCGACGGCGTGGTGGGGACCGGGCTGCTCTGGCGTGTCAGGCAGGCCATCGCCGAGGTCCCCGGCGCCTACCAGGCGGCCCCCCGCGATCTGCCGGTGCTGGACACCTTCGGCCGCTCGCTGGACGGCACCAGCGGGGAGCTGGAGATGTGGACCCGCAACCTGGCCTGCTACTACCAGGCCAGCCACCGGCGTCCCATCCTGGAGCTCTGCGTGCGGACCGAGAGGCAGAGCCCGCGCGAGGCCCTGGACGCTCGCCTGTCCCACGGGCTGCTGTCGGCCACCGGGCCCGATGCGGCGCAGCAGCTGGATGATCTGCGGCTGGAGCTGGAGCGCGCGGGCCTGGGCGCCGTCGCCGTGCACGCCGACTTCTACCGCCCCAACGATCGCCAGGTCCTGCTGGCCGGCCTCGAGGATCTGCTGGGCGAACCGCTGGCCGACACGCGAGACGGCGGCGAGCGCGTCGTGCTCTTCCTGGTGCAGGCCGAGGCCGCTCCTCGTGGCGCCGTGGAACGTTAGGTGGACGGCATGCGCGTGGTTGCTCGTCTGCTGTTGTCCTGCCTCTGCTGCTGCGGCGGAGTGCGGGGTGTCTCGCCTGGGCGGCTGGAGACCCTGGGCGCCGAGCTGCCGCACCTTCCAGCTCCAGAAGCACAGATCTATGCGGTGCGCCTGGGCGAACCGGTGGACCCCCTGGTGGCGGCGGTGGTGGGCGAGCTCCCCTGGGAGGAATCTCTGTCGGGGGCCGCGGGTGCGCTGGGCATGGAGATGGTCCGCACCCTGCGGCCCACCGATGCCTGGCAGGTGCGCTGGGCCGCCTACCGGGCGGGCTACCCCTACCCGGTGCAGGAGATCCTGCACCAGACCTGCAGCCGAGGCTGCGTGGCCGAGCAGGTGCTGGAGCAGGCCCAGGGGCTGGTCCAGCCCGGCGACCACCTGGGGATCGCGCGGGTCCGTGGCGGCTCCGACGATCTCTGGATCTGCCTGTTGGGCAGGCCGCGGCTCGCGCTGCCGCCGGTCCCCAGGGCGCTGGAGCCTGGCGGCGAGATCTCGCTCACCGCTGTTGGGGGCGGTCGGAGTGAGCGCGTCGAGCTCAGCCTGGTGTCTCCCTCGGGTCACCTGGAGCAGGGCGACCTGTGGCAGGAGCGGCGGCTCGTGCTGGGCGAGCAGGGCGAGTACTGGGTCCAGCTGCGGGATCCCCAGGGAGTCCTGGCGGGGTTCCCGGTGTACGTCGGTCTCGACCCCTTCGCCGAGGCCCCGCTGGCCGGGTGGAGCCTGGCCGCGGATTCCGCGGAAGAGCTGCTGCACGCGGGCTGGGAGGCGCTCGATCTGCTGCGCAGCGCCTACGGCCTCGATCCGCTGGAGGCCGATCCCATCCTCTCCGCCGTGGCGCGGGCCCACCTGGGCGACCGCCTGGGTCGCGAGGGGCCCGAGGCCGGCGAGTTCGGTGGCGCTCCGGCCAGCTGCCGAGCCTCGCTGGGCTGCGTCATTCCAGCGGGCGCGGGCGTGGAGGCCTGCGCGCAGGGCTGGCTCGTGGATCCCTCGGCGCGGGCCGCCCTGGTGGACTCCCGCTGCACCCTCGCGGGCCTGGCCAGCGAGCAGCGCGCGCGGGAGCTCTGGTTGCAGCTCGAGCTGGGTGAGCGCTGATGCGCGCGCTCCCCACCTTCCTCCTGGTGCTGGCGCTCAGCTCGTTGGGCTGCCCCCACCGGGCCCCGGTGGTCCCCCAGGTGCGGGCGACCCAGGTGCGGTACCGCGTGGGGGAGCCCGCGGACGCGGCCGGGGCCTGGCTGGTGGATGCGCTGCCCGGAGCGCGCTGGGATCCGGGCCTGCTGGCCGCGGCCAGGGAGCTCGCGTCCCAGGCCACCGATCGCAGCGCGCGCCTCGATCCGGCCTCCACGCGACGGGCGCTGGCCCGCTCGGGCTTCCCCGGCCACGCCCGGTTCGCCAGGCTGTACAACGGGGGCTCCATGCCCAGCTCCCTGCTGGCGCAGGCTCGAGCGGTGATGGGTGAGGCGGACTCGCTGGACTGCGCCCTCGCCAGCCGGCGCTACGCCGACGGCACCGTGCTCTGGGTCCTGGGCATGGCGCCGCGCTGGGGCGACGTGGATCCCATGCCGCGCGATCTCTCCCTCGACCACGTGCTGCCCCTGCAGGTGGACGTGCCCGACGCCCGCCACCTCACGCTCTTCGTGGCCCGCCCCGACGGGCCCGCCGAGCTGCTCGAGATCAACGGCGGGACGGTGCGCCTGGTGGACAGCTTCCACCTGCCCGGAGAATACCGCCTCGAGGTGGTGGATCTGGCCCCGGGCCGCAGCCGCGTGCTGTTCGACTTCTCCATCTTCGTGGAGCAGGAGCCTGCGCCACCCAGCCCCTTGCCGGTGGGCGTCCCGGGCGCCCATCCCGTCGAGGCCACGGCGTGGCTGTACCAGGCCCTGGACGAGCGCAGGCAGCTGGCCGGGCTACCACCGCTGCAGCGCTTCGAGGCCTTCGAGCCCCTGGCGCGCGAGCACGCGGCCTTGATGGCCAGCAGCGGGGTGCTCAGCCATGTGATCCCCGGGCTCACCCCCGGTGTGGGCGCCCGGGCGTGGCAGGAATTCCACCCCCGCGCCAGGCACTACGAGGACCTGGCGGTGGCGTTCACTCCGCAGGAGGCCTTGGAGCTGGTGTGGGACTCTCCCGGCCACCGGCGCAACCTGCTGTGCGAGCCCTGCACCCACGCGGCCATCGGTGTGGCCCTGGAGCCGGTGATCGCCGGGCCCGCTCGGCTGTTCGTCACCTGGGAGCTGCTGGCGTTTCCCCAGGGGGCGCCGCGGCCTATCGTGCGCCCGGACTGAGCCCTCCCTGGCTGGCCAGGCCGGCGAGGGTGCCCAGCCTGCGCCAGGTGGGCAGGCCTCCCAGCAGGCCCGCGATGGTGAGGTTCAGGGCCCAGGCCAGGGTGGCCAGCGCCAGGGCTTCGGCGGAAGGGATCCCCAGGGCGGCCAGGACGAGCACAGCCGTGGCGGCCTGGCCAGCCCCCAGGCCATGGGGGAGCGCCGTGGACACCACCGAGCCTGCGGCCTGGAGGAGCGCCGCGGCCAGCCACGCGGCCACCGGCTGCAGCCCGAGGCTCCGGAAGAGCAGCACCCAGGTGGCGAGAAAGAGGCCCGCCTGCGCGAAGGCCAGCAGCCCGTTGAGGGCGAGGCCGCCCGGACCCAGCCCGCGTCCAGCCTCTGCCATCCAGCGCCAGCGCCCCCCGGCGGGAGCTGCCTCTCTCTCGCGCGAGATCCTGTAGAGGCTGCGCAGGGCGATGATGGCGGCGACGGCGATGAGGGCGATGCCCGCAGTGATCCACGCCAGATCGCTCGTCAACCACTGCAGGGTGTCGGCCATGGGGTGGGCAGCGAGCTCGGGCCCCTGCCACAGGAGCACCAGCAGCATGGTCAGGCCGAAGGCCAGCGCCTCGAGCCCCGATGCGAGGCCCACCGCCACGGCAGAGGCGGCCGTGGGCACCCTGCACTCCAGCCGCAGCAGGGCCACGGCCAGGATGTCCCCGCCCCGAGCGGGCACCACCGTGTTCACCAGGCAGGCCGTGAAGCCGAGCCCGAACACCCTCGTGAGGCGCGCTTCAGGCCAGGGCAGCAGCGCCAGGTAGATGCGCAGCTCGTGCGCGCTGGTGGCCAGGGTCCTGGTGAGCAGCGCCAGCAGGAGCCAGCCGATCTGCACCTCGGCCAGCGCGCCCGCCACCTCGCCCAGCTCCACGCCCCGCAGCATGAGGAACAGGATGAGCGCCGATCCCAGCAGCTGGACCGCCAGGATCCCCCAGCGGCGCCAGGCCACGGTGTCCGCGGTGGCTCCCTGGGTCACGGCATGAGGCCCCGCTCGCTGTCCACCAGGCCCTCGACCCCTGCCTGGACGAAGCGCAAGGTGGCGCCCTGGGCGAGATCCGAGTGCTGGAGGGTGCCGCCCTCGATGGGCGCGCCGTCGAGGGAGGCGGAGACCCAGCTGCCCATGGCCACGTGCTCCGAGCCGGTCGCCTCCACCACCAGCACGCCGTCGAGCATGTCCACCTCGGCGCGGCGGAACAGGGGCGGGCCCAGGGCGTAGGTCTCGGTGCCGGTGATGGGGTACAGGCCCAGCGCGGAGAGCACGTACCAGGCGGAGAGGGTGCCGCCGTCGTCGTTGCCGTCCACTCCGTGGGCGCCTGTGCCGTAGCGGGTCTCGCGCACCCAGCGCACCCAGGGGGCGCCGCGGCCCGGCTGGTCCAGCAGCGCGTACAGGTAGGGAACGTGCAGGTCTGGCTCGTTGCCGTGCCAGTAGTAGGTCTCGGGCCAGATGCTCTCTTCTTCTTCGGTGGACAGCCAGAAGAACTCGTCGAGCCGGTCCAGCATGGCCTCGGGGCCCCCCATCAGGTCGGCCAGGCGCCAGGCGTCCTGGGGCGCCAGCCAGAGATACTGCCAGGCGTCACCTTCGACATATTCGTCCCACCAGCCGGTGGAGGTGAACTCCTCCAGCGGCTCGAAGCTGCCGTCGGTGGCCCTGCCCCGGAAGAAGCCCGACTCCTCGTCCCACAGGTTCAGGAAGTACCGGGAGCGCGTCCAGTAGCGGGAGGCGTCGTCCTCTCGACCCAGGGCTGAGGCCCAGCGAGCCATGGCGTGATCGGCCCAGGTGTATTCGAGGGTTCTGGCCACCGAGCCGCTGGTGGCATCGCTGGCGACCCAGCCCTGGCCCAGGTATTCCTCGATGCCCGCGCGCCCGCCGTACAGGGCGCTGTCGGGTCGGGGGGCATCGGCGCAGAGCCTGGCGGCGTCGAAGCCCGCGTCCACATCCCAGCCGTCGATCCCCTTGAGCCAGGCGTCCGCCAAGACGATGTCGGCCGGATCGCCCACCATGCTGCCCGAGTCACCGTGGCCGCAGGGCCAGCGGGGCAGGCAGCCCCCCGACTGCTCGGCCATGCGCGCCAGGGAGTGCGAGAAGTCGCGGGCGGCCTGGGGGAAGGCCAGGTTCACCAGCGGGTGCAGCGTGCGGTAGGTGTCCCACAGGGACATGTCCGAGTAGAAGGGATCGCCCGGCTCGTGGTGTACCAGGGAGTCGAAGCCCAGGTAGCTGCCGTCGGCGTCGGAGCGCAGGTTGGGCATCAGCAGCGCCCGGTACAGGGCGCTGTGGAAGATGGTGCGCTCGCGATCGGTGCCGCCCCAGACCCTGATGCGCCCCAGCCAGCGGCGCCACTCGTCCTCGGTCTTGGCCTTGAGGGCTTCGAGGTCGCGGCCGGCGGCCTCGGCCCACAGGTTCTCCCGGGCGTTCTCGGTGCCGGTGTAGGAGATCCCCACCCGCACCGTGACGGTGGTGCCCCCGGGCTGATCGGCGAAGCCGAGCCAGCCACCGAGGTCGTAGCCACCGGCGCCGGTGCTCTCGGGCACGGTGCCCGCGTCGTCCCAGGTGCCCCAGCTGGTGGGGGGTGGATCCACCTCGGCGTGCAGGTAGACCATGAAGCCACCGTAGCGCCCCGCCAGGGAGCCGGCGTTCTGGGTGGCTCCCTGGATCAGCCCCGTGTCGGGATAGAGATCGATGGAGCAGCTGCGACGCAGGTGCAGCTCTTCATCGCTCCACTCCCGGTAGGAGAGGGCGTGCTCCATGTCGATGACCAGCGTGGGGTCGCTGCCTTCGGGGAAGTGGAAGCGGTGGATGGCCACCCGCTGCCCAGCGGCGATCTCGGTGTGGATGCCGTCGTCGAACTCCACCGCGTAGTAGCCGGGGCTGGCGGCCTCGCGTTCGTGGGAGAAGGACGCGACGCGGGTCTCGTCCGCCTTCCAGTCCTCGGACCAGCCGTCGGCCGGGAACAGCAGCACGTTGCCGTAGTCGGGGGCCCCGGTCCCCTGCAGGTGGATGTGTGAGAAGCCGGTGATCAGGTGGTCTTCGTACCAGTAGCCCCCGTTGTGGAAGCCATCGACATGGGCGCCATCGGTGCGGGTGTCGGGGCTGACGGCCACCATGCCGAAGGGCGCCGCGGCGCCGGGGTAGCTGGAGCCCTGGCCGAAGCCCATGCCCCCGGTGGCGATGATGGGATCCACCCACGGGATCGGGTCGTAG
Organism: uncultured Enterobacterales bacterium; assembly: GCA_964512185.1. Taxonomy (GTDB): domain Bacteria; phylum Myxococcota_A; class UBA796; order UBA796; family JAFGLY01; genus CAZEJJ01. The sequence goes on from CAZEJJ010000137.1 coordinate 16,094, forward strand.
GGCTCCCAGCCGACCGGCTCCGCCGCGCAGGCGGCGCCCAGCAACGTGGCGCTGACGAGTATGGGTGTAAGCCTGGGATGCATGGGTGCCTGGAGGTTGCTCCCTGAGGATAGCCGACCTGGACGGAGTGGCCAGCCTCTCCCGCCTCGCTCACCGGATCGGAGCTTCGCCACCCAGGTCCGCGGCGGGTCGTGTCGCGCTGCGCTAAGGTACGGGCCGCATCCGAGGTCCCCCATGCGCGTGCTCCTGGTACAGGCCTTCACCGCTGTCGACATGGAGCTGGTCTACCCCATCGGGCCAGCCTACCTGGCGGCCAACCTGCCCGGGCACGAGGTGTCGATCTTCGACGTGAACCTGCACCGCGAGCGCCCCTACCGGGCGCTGGAGGACGCCCTGCGAGCCTTCCAGCCCGACGTGGTGGGGTTCTCCCTGCGCAACATGAAGGTGGGCATGCCCCACCTGCACACCGACGACTTCGAGCCCCAGCGCCTGGCCATCGAGCGGGTGCGGCAGGTGGCGCCCGAGGTGCCGGTCATCGCGGGTGGCACTGCCTTCTCCCTGTACGCCGAGCCCATGATGCAGCGCCTGCCCGAGCTGCACTGCGGGGTGTGGGGCGAAGCCGAGCGGCGGCTGCCTGAGCTGCTCACCAAGCTCGACCGTCCCTGGGAGGTGCCTGGGGTCTACTACCGGCGCGACGGCCAGGTCCGGTACTCGGGCACCCCGCCCATGGTGGACTTCGCCGCGCTGGGCCCCCCTCGCCGCGACCTGGTGCCCGTGGCGCCCTATGCGGCCAGCTCCTTCGTGAGCGTGGGCGTGCAGGCCAAGCGCGGCTGCGAGCTCCGCTGCCTGCACTGCTCCGACACCTTCCTCGCCGGCGCCTCGGTGCGGGCGCGCGACCCTCGGCTGGTGGTGGACGAGGTGGAGCTGCTGGTGCGGGAGCACGGCGTGAACGAGCTGTTCTTCTGCGATCAGGCCTTCAACATTCCGCCAGCCCACGCCATCGATATCTGCAAGGAGATCGTCGCGCGAAAGCTGGAGCTGCGCTGGTCCGCCTGGTTCAACGAGGCGCGCGCCACCCTCCCGGACGAGCTGCTGTCCTGGCTCAAGCGTGCGGGCTGCGGCCTGCTCAGCTTCAGCCCCGATCACGTGGACGACCGGGTGCTCACCCGCCTGGACAAGAACTTCCGCGAGGAGGATCTGCACCACACCTACCGGGCCGCGAAGCGCCACGGGCTCGACGTGGAGTACAGCTTCTTCCTGAACTCTCCCGGCGAGACCCCGGCCACCCTGCTGCGGCTGTTCACCTTCCTGGCGCGGGCCCGCTGGCATCTGGGCCCCAGCCTGCGCACCTTCTCCCTGCTGCTCATGCAGCCCATCCGCATCTACCCCCACACGCGGCTGCAACAGCTGGCGGTGCGCGAGGGCCTGATCGCCCCCGACGACGATCTGATCGAGGGGCGCTACTGGAACCCGGGCCACCTGAGGCACGCGGTCAAGGGGATCCAGGCCGGGCTCAACGCGGCCTACAAGGGTCGCGAGGCGCTGCGCAGGCGACGCGGCCAGGCCTTCGGCAGCCTGGAGCGCTGACCCGGGTTCAGTCCTGCGGAGCGTCGCTGGCTGCCGACGGCTCGCTCTTCATGGGCAGCTGGATGTAGCGCGCCAGCGCCGCCGCGCGGCTCGTGTCGGCCGAGACGGCGTCGAGGCGATCGGTGAAGGAGGTGATGGCGCCGTCGCGGGTGATGTGCTGCTCGAGCCAGGAGCCCAGCGCCGGGTTGTCCACCGGCTGGCCCACCGCGGACACGAAGGCGTCGTGCAGCTGGGCCTCGGTGACATATGAGAAGATGTAGTTCTGGATGTAGGCCGGGTAGTGCCAGATCAGCGGCGTGTGCAGGCCCTGGCAGTAGGCGATGCCCTGGTCGTTGAGCGGCGTCTCGCCGGCGTAGATCTGGTAGGCGGCTTCGATGTCGGCGCAGTAGCGGGCGACGGCCCCCCAGCTGTTGGGGTCTTCGTAGACGCGCCGCTCGACGGCGGTCTCCACGATGCTCTGGGAGACCCAGCGCGCCATCTGCCTGGCCCGCCACTCCGCCAGCGCTCGACGCTGTTCCAGGGGCATGTCGGGCAGGTAGGCCTCGATCCAGGGCTCGCTGATCATCACGCGCTCGAAGAACTGGGCGAAGCCCTCGGTGTAGGCGTTGGGAGGATCCCAGAGCACCGGGCTGGCCAGCGCGTCGGGGCTGAGGGTGCTCCAGCGCAGGGCGTGGGCCGCTTCGTGGATGATGGCTTCGTATTGCCAGGGATCGTAGCGGCGGTCCTTGCTGACCACCAGGGCGATGCTCTCGGGCGGGCGGATGGGGAAGGAGTAGGCGCCGCGCCGTGTGTGGCGCGACGGCCCGGAGTAGACCTGCCAGCCCGGCAGCTCGATGCCCATGCGCCGGAGGCTCTCGAGCACGTGATCCTCGGCGAGGTCGGTGTCGAAGTAGGGCTCGGCTTCGTCGCGTCCCGCCTCCAGGCCAGCCTGGCGCCGCAGGTAGGGGTTGTTGGCGAAGTTGTTCTGCAGCCCCAGCTCCGCGGCCTGCGCGGCCACGATCCCGGAGTAGGCCTCGGTGACGGGGCGGATGACCGGCTCGATCTCACGGATGAGGAGGTCCACGTCTTGTTCGGTGAGGCCCTGGTGGTACAGGGCGAGGTGCCAGAAGGTGTCGAAGCCCTCGCGCCGCGCCACGCGGTTGCGCAGCTTGACCAGCTCGCGCAGATCATCGCCGACCATGGCCAGCTGGTGGCCGACGAATTCCCTGGCCAGCTCCGCACGGAGCTCTTCGTCCAGCTCGTCGCCGGCCTTGCTGACGGTGGCCCAGTTGCCGGTGAGCTCCACCTCGAGATCGCCCTCTGGGGGGCTCCAGGACGCCTCGGCGCCGGCGAGCACATCGATGCGGGCGAGCAGCTCGGTCTCGCGCTCCTTCTCGTCGTCGTGCCAGGAGCGCACGAACACCGCGTGGCGCCAGTAGGCTTCGCCCTTGGTGTGCAGCAGGGTGCCCGGCTCGGCTTCGCGGGCGGCTGCGATGGCGTCGGTGACCGCTCGCTCACGGAAGAAGGCGACGCGTTCCTTCTCCGCCGCCTTCTTGCGACGGCGGGCGTCGCGGTTGTGGATGTTCCTGGCCACGTCTCGATCGGCGGCGTTCAGGCGCGCCAGGACATCTGCGTAGCGTGCGTCGACCTGGTCGAGGGGCTCGCCTTGCCTGCAGGCGGGAATGAGCAGGAGCAGGAGAAGAGCTGAGGAGCAGCGGGGCACGGGTGGCCTCCCGCCAGGCATGGGTGCGCTGGCCTGTTGTGAGTGTAGCCCATTCGGTCCTCCCGGTGTGCGCTCTGCGCCGCGGGACTGATCCGGACAGTTTCAGGCCCTTGGACCCCGCGGGGCAGGTTATGGGGCGCCCCTGCGAAGACCCATCCCTGTGAGAGGAAGCACGATGACTGTCAACAAGGCCATCTTGATCGGAAACCTGGGCCAGGACCCGGAGCTGCGCACCACCGGCTCGGGGACATCGGTCTGCACCCTGCGGCTGGCCACCTCCGACCGCCGCAAGGACCGCGACGGCAATTGGGGCGACCACACCGAGTGGCACAGCGTGGTGGTCTTCGGTCGCCAGGCAGAGAACGTGGCCCGCTACATGCAAAAAGGCCGCCAGCTGTATGTCGAAGGCCGGATCCAGACCCGCAAGTGGCAGGACCGCAACGGCAACGATCGCTACTCCACCGAGATCGTCGCCGATCAGACCCGCTTCCTCAGCTCCGGCGGCGGCCGGCGCGATGGTGGCGGCGGTGGCGGTGGCGGCGGTGGCGGCGGTGGCTATGGCCGGCGCGACGGCGGCAACAACCAGCGCGACGCCGCTCCCGAACCCTCCGGAGGCGACGCCGCTCCGGCCCAGGACGGCGACGATCTCCCCTACGACGACATGCCGTTCTAGCAGCGCGGGACGCCGGTGCCATGCCGTCGCCAGGGCCACCAGGCGCATAGCGAAGCGCGTTCTGCGCCGTGGTGCCGGGCGAAGGCGTGTTTTCAACACGTGGTGGTGAGATCAGCGGCGACGAGGGCGCTGGAGAGCGTGCCCCGGCCCAGAG
>CAZEJJ010000138.1:0-20159 GCA_964512185.1 uncultured Enterobacterales bacterium
GCAGTAGGCACTGGTGGGTCGCAGTAGACATGAGCTTTCCCGAGGGCTCCTAGCGGCCTGTGGTAGGCTCCTCCACTCCAGCCCCACGTTCACGGGGCCCGCAGGGGTCTGGGATCCTTCCCAGGCTCGGAGGCCAGGTGTCCCAGCTCATCTTCTCGCTGATGGTGCTGCTCGCGGTGATGTTCGGCTTCGCCGTGATGTTCGGTGTCGCGGGCAAGGCCTCGGTGAGGGGCTTCTTCATGCGGGCGGGCCTCATCCTGGTGGCCTTGCTGGTGCTGCCTTCACTGCTGCTGTGCTGGCTGAACAGCGCGGCGGGTTCCCTCGCCGGCCTGTCGTGCTCCGCGCCCACCCTGCCCACGGTCACCCTGCCCGCCTCCGGAGCCGGCGTCCCGCTGGCCAGCCTGGTGGCCTGGTACACCATCCTGGTGGTGGGGATCACGCTCATCTGGCTCGTGGGATGGTTCATCGAGGGGCGGGAATGAGCACGGCCATGGTCCCCTGTCCCCACTGCGGCCACGACAATTCGGAGCGGGCCGTGTTCTGCGGCAACTGCCGGCGACGCACACGCCGGGGGCACGGAGGGCCGCGCGGGCAGGCCCAGCCCCCCGTCACCACCGCCAGCCCCGCGACCCCATCGGTGGTCGAAGAGATGGACACCGAAGAGCTGGGAGGCCACGCCATGGCCAGGCGGAGACAGGCCAGCCCCACCCGACGCGTACAGGCCCATGGAACAGAGGAGGCGAGAGGCCTCCGTGAGCTACCGCCCGCCCCAAGACCCCAGCGGCCAGAGAGGCAGCGCATCCCGACCGAGATCCGAGGATGGGTACGCAATATCAAGGAGACCACCGTCTCGGAGGGCTGGCAGGCCTGTCGCTGGCTGGCCGGCGGCTTGCTGCTGCTGGCGTGGCTGCCGGCCGGCCTGATCCTGGGCTGCTTCCTGCTGGCCCTGCTGCTGTTCGCCCACATGTCCATGCCGGTGATGATCCCGGTGCTGCAGAAGATCTTCCAGGGACCCCGCTCCGAACGCGGCGAGCGACGCGGCCTGCAGTTCGACGTCCACCAGGAGGACACCAGGCACTGGACCGTCCGAGTGCGGGGCTACCTGGTGGGCACCCTCACCGATGAAGACGAGGTCTGGCTGCGCACCCGGCGGGAAGGTGACGAGATCTTCCTGCGACACGGCGAGAACATCACCCAAGGCGGCCTGGTCTTTCGCCCACCCCGCTATCCCTGGCGCTGGGTGCTGCTGACCATGGTGGCCTGGTCGCTGCTCCTCCTGCTCTTCTTCCCAGCCTGAGACACTCCATCCATGGACCTGGACCACCTGCATCGCGAGATCCTGAGCCTGGAGGGCCACCCGGGCGATCTGGGCGTCGGGCTCATGTGCGACCTGCACGCTGTGGACCCATCAGCCGAGTTCGCGGGCACAGTGCGGGTGCTCGGCAGGCGAAGCGCTGCGCCCACCGAGGCCGACGAGCCCACGCCCGCTCCCGATCCCGGCCTGCTGGCGCAGCTGCACGGACACGCTGATCTGGGAGCGCTCGCTGTCTTCCTGGACAGCCGTCAGGGCCAGCTCAGCTGGCACTGGGGTGCGGCGGGCGGCTTCCCGCTGCGCGGCCTGCTGGCGGCGAGCTTTGGCGAGGCCCTGGCGGTCGCGGCCCGCCGACCCATGGGCCCCTGCAGCCGCCAGGGCTGCCTGCTGGGCAACCCTCTGCCTGTCCCTACACCCTGGGACCACCCGTCGCGGCCACGAGGCGTCGACTTCCTCATCGAGGCGCTCCCCGAGCGCGACTGGAGCCTGGTCACCTGGGCCACCCCCGTGGCCCCCGCCCAGCTGGAGTCCCGCTACACCCGGGTGATGGGCTGGCTGCGGCGCATCCACCAGCTGCCTGAGCGGGAGCAGGCACACCCGGACATCGCCGAAGCTCGAGGGATCCTCGAGCGCGCAGCTGCACACCTGGTGCAGCGACGCCCCCAGGGGATGTGGCGCGTGGGTACCCTCTTCCTGGCCGACGACGACAGCATCTTCGACGTAGGGCTCGCCGCACTGGGGGCCTGCTTCACCTCCAATCCCCAGGCGGTTCGCCCGCTGCAGGCCCGCGCCTGCCAGGACGGCGGCAGGATCGACCCAGCGGACGAGTGGCTGGGTTCCGACGAGCTGGCACGCCTGCTGCAGCCGCCGCGCCGCGACTGGCCCGGGTTCAGGCAGGTCACCGACGTGCCATTCGACCTGCAGGTGGAGCGCCGCTCAGGGCGCACACCCCGGCGCTCGTGGCGCCTCGGCCCCAGCCTTCTGGCCGGCGAGCCCAGCGGGGCTCCCGTAGAGCTGGACCTGGACCGCCTGACCCGGCACGCGCTGGTGGCTGGCATCACCGGCTCGGGCAAGACGAACACGGTCATCCACCTGCTGCTTGAAGCCTGGGGGCGCCACCAGATCCCGTTCCTGGTCGTGGAGCCCACCAAGACCGAGTACCGCCGCCTGCTGCGGTCGCTGCCAGCGGCCCAGCACGGCACGCGCGTCTTCACCGCGGGCCTCGAACAGGCCGATACCGCTTTCCCCCTGCGCATGAACCCCCTGGACGTGCCCGAAGGCACCCCGCCGGGCACCTGGATCGACGGGCTGCTGGCGCTGATGCAGGCCTCCTTCACCCTGTATCCCCCCATGCCATACGTGCTACAGGCGGCGCTGTACCGCGTCTACGAGCGCTCCGGCTGGGACGTGGTGGCCAGCACCCGCGGCCGCACACCCGGCATGGGCGAGCTGGTGGACAGCTGCGACGGCCTGGTGGACGAGCTCGGCTACGACGCCCGGATCTCCGCCGACGTCAAGGCCGCCCTGCGGGCGCGCCTGGGCACGCTGGTCCAGGGCACGCGCGGCCTGGCCTACGCTGCCGGTGCTCAGCTCCCCGACGAGGAGATCTTCGAGCACCCCTGCGTCATCGAGCTGGACGCCCTGCCGCGCGTGGAGGACAAGGCCTTCGCCATGGGCCTGGTGGTCCTGCGGCTGTCTTGCTGGCGGCGCTTCGGTCCCCGCCAGGGGCCCCACAAGCCCCTCAAGCACCTGCTGGTGCTCGAGGAGGCCCACCGCCTCCTGCGTCGAACAGCGCCCGCCGGTGGTGGTGGCGCCGACCAGGGAGAGGGCGGCAATCCCCGCGCTCACGGCGTGGAGCAGCTGACCGACCTGATCTCCGAGATCCGAGCCTACGGCGAGGGGGTGATCATCGCCGACCAGGTGCCGGTGCGCCTGGCAGAGGACGCCATCAAGAACACGGATCTCAAGATCCTCCACCGAATGGTCGCTGAAGACGACCGCGAGCTGGCGGGTCAGAGCGCGGCCATGAGCCCGCAGCAACGTGAAGAGCTGCTGCGGCTGGAGCCAGGGGAGGCCGCCGTGTACCAGGAGCCCATGGATCGCCCCCTGCTGCTCAAGTTCCCCGCGGTCACCGGCTACGACGAGCCGATCCCCGGCCCAGACGCGCTGATCGCCCAGTGGCGATCCCTGCGTCACGTACAGCCCAAGCCCTACACCGCCTGCATCGGCTGCCCCTCCTACCGGCTGGCCTGCGGCGATCAGCTGGCGCAGGCACGGCTGGCGGCAGACCAACAGGATCTGTGGCGGCGGGCACGCTCCGCCGCGTTCCAGGCGGTCGCGGGGCTGGCCATCCCCGGGCTGCGCTCGGCCACCAGGGAGGGGCATCCCCCGGTGGGAGACCTCTGCACCCGCGCCACCGTCGCCCACCGCGCCGCGCGGTGGATCGCCGATCCGCTGGGTCTGGACGACGCCACCACCGCGTCCATCACCACCATGCTGGATGCGGGTGGTCACCTGGACATCCACCCCACCGGGGCCGGGCCCCTGGCCGCCTGCGATGCTTGCCCGCAGGCCTGCCGCTGGCGGCGCCTGGGCGCCCGGCTCGCAGGCGACGGCGCCCAGTGGGCCCCGAACCTGCATCGCCCCCGCGAGGCCCACCGAGGCCTGGCACCGCTGCGCAGCAAGGCAGCCGCCTGGGCCGGCCGACCCCCAGGGTCCGCGCTGGGGCCCCTGGTGTTCTGCATAGCCGCGCACGAGCTCGACGCGGCCACGCGTCCGGACGTGGCGCGCCAGGCCGCGCTCGCCATCCGCCGCCACCTCGACCAGAGTGGGGACCTGCCATGAGCAGCCAAGCCACCATCGCCATCCTGCACCCCCCAGGGGGTGTCGTCGCCCGGATCACGGCGGGCGCCGGACCCCCGCGCGTCCTCGACTCCGAGCCGAGCCTGCGCCCTCAGCTCGAAGCTCTGCTCCAGCGCCTGGCGGGGCGCTCGCTGCCTCGCTTCGGCAGCGCCACGGAGCGGGGCTTCGCCGGTGACGTGCACCTCCGCACGGCGCGGCAGACCAGCCCCGGAGATCCGGGCTGGCCCCAGGCCCTCGCCCGCTGGCTGGAGCGCCAACCCGAGCTGGCGGAGATGCTGGTGGCCCCGCCGCCCATCACGCCCGGGAGAGGTGCCACTTGACGCGCCCCACGGACGCCCCCAGCGAGATCACCGAGGCCGCCGTCACGGACGCGAGCCCGGCGGGAGGCGATCTGCCGGAGCTGCGAGGCTGGGAGGCCTGCGACAGCATGAGCCGGCAGGAGCTGGAGAGCTACCTGCAGGAGAGCTGCATGGAGGGCGAGGCCACCGGCAGCGACCTGGCCAGCATCGAGTACCGCGACGAGCCCCCACCGCCCGACGGCGAGGGCAGGATCAACCCCGCCTACACCGCCTTCGGGCCCGACGCCGAGAGCGGCATGGATCCCGGCCCGCGCATGGTGGTCTACCGCCACGACGGCATCACGGGAGACGGGCCGGAGGCAGACCTGCTGGAGCTCAAGACCTCCATCGGCCACGAGGTGGGGCACACGGTCTGGAGGAACGCCTCCCCCGAGGCCCAGGCCCAATACACCCGCGAGGTCTACGAGTGGAAGAACACGGAGCAGCCCGAGCTCACCCCCGATCCCACCGACTACGCCAGGACCGATCCCGAGGAGCACTTCTGCGAGGTCTATGGCAAGGCCATGGCCGATCCTCGCTACATGGACAAGCTCGACAGCTATCGACCACAGGACCACAGCTTCCAGAGAGGCATGGCGTCGATCCGCGACTCCGCGGCCCAGGTGGAGTCATGATCCGTCCTCTGCTGCGCCTGGCCGCCACCGCCCTGCTGGCGCTCTGCCTGACCCTGCCGCTGGCCCCAGGAGCCTCAGCAGACGAAGTGGTGGTGGTGCTGGACACCTCCGGCTCCATGGACACCACCGACCCGGACCGGCTCTCCATCCTGTCCACGCTGATCCTCTCCGACCTGCTCCGTCGGGGCGAGGACGACCTCGCCTTCATCCCCTTCGATCGCGCGCTGGGATCACCCAGCGACGCCAACGGCGAGAAGCCCATCCGGTGGAGCGACTCCTCCGACACCGACGCCTTCCGTGACAGGGTGCTGAGCCGGCTGGACTTCGACGGGCTGACCTTCTTCTCTCCCCCCCTCGTCTCGGCCCTCGACTCGCTGCAGGGCCGCAAGGGTCGCAAGGTCATCATCCTGCTCACCGACGGCAACTCCAGCTCCCCGGCCGAAGACCAGGCGCGCATCGAGCGCGACGTGCTGCCGCGCGCCCGGGAGGAAGACGTGGACATCTGGGTGGTGGGCCTCGGCCCTCGCCCCTCCCAGGCCGCGCTGCCCCGCTTCTTCCAGGCCCGCCGCCAGGGGGGCTTCGAAGAGGCCCAGACCGCCCAGGACCTGCCCGAGGTCTTCGCACAGGTCCTGGCCAAGGCCCTGGGGCGCAAGGTGGAGGTGCAGGAGCTGCGCGGTGGTGGAAAGCTGCCCTTCGACGCGCGACCATCGGTCGCGCAGCTCGACATGGTCGCCATCGGGTCCGGTCACATCGGCCAGCAGCAGATCACCCTGACGGACCCGTCAGGCACACCCTGGGCCGGCGCCACGGGTGACAACATGGGCGGCTCGGTCACCGCCACCGACGCCCAGGGCAACCCCCGCGCCGCCCATTCATATCGCCGCATCCGTCTCGCCTCCCCGGCCACCGGGCGCTGGACCCTGCGCTCCGCACCGCCCACCAGGCTGCTGCTGGTGCGACGGTTCCGGTACGAGGTGCAGCTGACCGCAGCGGGCGGCCACAGCCAGGTGCCTGCAGGGCACAACATCTGCCTGGAGGCCCAGGTGCTGTCCAAGGCGGGCGCCACCTCCAAGGCCGCGCCGGTCACGAACCCGGTGGACCTGGTGGGTCTGGAGCTGCGCCTGCTCGAGTTCGACTCCTCCGATCCCACCACCCCCACCTACGATCCACAGCCCATGCGGGACGACGGCGCCACACCGGACGATCCCATCGCCAATGACGGCAGCTACGGCTGGTGCCACGGGGCACGCCCGGACGAGGTCGGCACCAGGATCCTGGCGCGAAGCGAGCTGTCGTCCGCCGGTGTCCCCTACACGGAGTCCAACGAGATCTCCTTCGAGGTGGTGGAGGCCATGGGCCTCAAGCCCGCACCCGCCAGCCTGAGCTTCGGCGCCACGACAGCGCTGGAGACGGGCGACGAAGCCGAGTGCGAGGCCTTCAAGATCGCCCCACCGGACTCCCAGCTCCCATCGGGACAGGTGCCCTTCGACTTGGCCCTGGAGCACGACGACAGCGGCAAGCGCGAGCCCGGCCTGCCCGGCGACGGCGCCCTCAGAAACGCCACGGTCACCATCGACGGCGATCCCCTCACCGGCTCGTTGGCTGCCGGCACCGTGCACGCCTCGTGGTCCATCCAACAACCGGACCATGAGGTCTGTGTCCAGGCCGGGCATCGCTACGCCGGGGGATCCGGCGAGGTCTTCCTGGTGGTCACACCCTCGCAGGCGGTCTACGCCGACTTCGGCATCACTGGGGAGATCCGGCTGCGCATCACCACCGCCGCGCCGGGCTTCCTGGAGACCTGGGGCGGCGTCCTGGCCGTGCTGGGCCTGCTGCTGGTCGGGATCGTGATCTTCCTGGCCACTCGCCACAAGCCGCTGCTGCCGCAGGGGCTGGCCATCGCCTGCTGGCAGGGCGACCCCGATCGCCCCTCCAGGGAGCTCAACTGGCAGCCCTGCGGCGGGGAGCGCGAGTTCCACCACGTGCCCACCGGCCTGAAGCTGCAGCGCGCCAAGCGCGGGGTCGTGATCAGCTGCGAGCGCGAAGTGCGGGTGCGCGGCGCCGACGGCCGCTGGCGACCCGTGGAGCCGACCGGAGACGGCGGGCTGCCCTTGAGCGCGGCCCATACCTACCGGATCGGTGACAGCTATCTCCGCCTGGGGGAACCATGACCCGTCTACGGCTCACCCTGCTCGCGGTCCTGGCGATCCTGCTGGCCTGCTGGCCCCACCAGGCCCAGGCTGGCGACTGGCACGTGGTGATGGTGATCGACCGCTCGGGATCGATGACCGGCTACAACGACCCCGGCTGGAACTCGCTCCTGGCCCCCGCCATCCTCTCGGACCTGTTCGACGAAGACGACCGCTTCGAGGTCGTGCCGCAGGAGGGCTACTGCGGCCCCCTGGGCATGGGCTGCTCCCCCATCGTGCTGGACACCCGCAAGCGCAAGGACTTCAAGGAGTCCCTCGAGGGCCTGCCGACCGGATCCACCTGGGAAGGCCCCATGGGGCGCGCGGTGAAGAGCCTGGTGGACCACGAGCAGCTCTACGACCGCCGCATGTTCACCATCGTGTACGACGGCGATCAGAAGGACCCCTCCAACCTGGGCCAGATGGCCACGATGGAGCGTGATCTGGCCGCCACGGGCACCCACAGCTTCGTGCTGGCCGTGGGCAGCAGCACCAGCGGTTCCTACTTCGTCGACAACTGGGACGACCGCACCTTCGCCACCAACAACCCCGACGAGATCCTGTTCAGCTTCGCCGACATGTTCAAGCGCATGCTCAACGCCGGCGATGTGCCCCACGGCACGGTCTCGCCCACCTTCTCGGTGGACGTGGCGCCGGGCGCCGTCGAGGCCTGGCTGGTGGTGGCCGCCGAGGGCCGGGTCACCAGCCTCACCGAGTCGGGCTCCAACCCGGGTGCCGCGCGTGTGAACGAGAACCTCCACGACGGCTGGAACATCGACACCCCAGCGGGAGAGCGCGGCTACCAGATCGTGCACCTCGATCAGCCCAAGCCGGGAGAGTGGAGCTTCCAGGCCCGGACCACCGCTCCCAAGGTGCACTACCTGCTGCTGCAGCGCTTCGACATCGACCTGTCCATCAGGTTCCTGACCACGCCGGTGCCGGGGGTTCCCATCCCCTTCGAGGTCGTGCCCACCGGCCCGAGCGCCACCAGCGATCTCAGCGTGACGGTGGAGGTGGACGGCAAGACCGTCGAGGTCCCGCCCGCGGGCGATGGCACCTACAAGGGCGAGGTGGTCTTCGACTTCCCGGGCGAGATCCCGGTCACGGTCAGGGGCAAGAACCGCTTCGTCGAGGCCACCGAGACCGACCTGGTCGAGGTGAAGAAGGTGGAGGGCTCCTTCGATTGTTCACCGCTCGAAGGTGTGAACCTCGCCCTGAGCCAGCCCATGGTCATCTCAGTGGCGCGCATGTCCACCGACAACCGCATCCCGCTGGACGATGCCTGGTTCGAGGTGGACGGGGTCCGTCACAGCTTGACGGACGACGGCCAGGATCCGGACGAGGCGGCCACCGACCACATCTACACCGGCCAGTTCATTCCCGACCGCATCGGGCTGGTAGAGGCCACCTTCTTCGCGCTCGGGCAGGGGGTGCAGCACGCCTGCCGCGCCACCATGCTGGTCTCGCCGTCGGTGCACCTGGAGGCCCGAGGCCCCACCGAGGCGCTCCAGCTGGGGCCATGCGCCGCAGGCCAGGCGGACGATCCAGGCGACGAGCGCTGCCAGGCCTGCGGTCGTTGCACCGGCGAGGTGCTGGCGCTGGACCTGTCCGGCACCACGGCGGACGCCCGCTTCATGCTGGAGATAGGCCTGCTCGACCGGCCTCCACGGGGCGTCGCGGTCTTCCTGGACGACGGTGACCAGACCCGCCTGCGCAAGGGCGGCAGCATGTCTGTGGAGCACGGCGCCGCGGACACGAGCCTGATCCTGCTGGTCTGCGCCAACCGCTGCCCTGCGGGCGGCACCTTCGATCCCGGGTTCACGCTGGTGCTGGAGGCGGACGGAGGGCCGGTGGAGGGCCCACAGCGGGTGGAGGTGCCCATCCCGCTCCAGGTCAAGGCCTCCGGCCTGTGGACGTGCTGGGGCCGCACGATCCTGCTCGTGCTGCTGATCCTGCTCGTCCTGACCGTGATCTACGGCTTCCTCCGTCCCCTGCGCTTCCCCCGCAAGGCTGGCCAGGGTAGCCACGGTTTCCCCTGGGGCTACCAGGCGGTCACCGCGGAGAACCTCGACCAGCTGCCCGAGCTGGGCACGCGCCCGGTGCGCCGCTATGCCACCCGCTTCACCTGGTACCGCAACCAGGTGGTCTACATCGAGGGCGACGGAAAGCTGGGGCGCGATCCCCGCAAGGCGGTCGTGGAGATCCGGCTGCAACGCCGCCACGGCGTGCCGCGAGCATGGATCCGCTGCCTCTCCGGTGAGCTGATCCACACACCCTACTCGCTGGGCATGTCCTCCCTCCCACGCCGACGGCGCGACTGGACGGAGGTGCCCGCCGAGGGCGCGCCGCTGGTGCGCGACGCACTGTACTGTTTCAAGGGCGATTCCAGCCGAAAGCTGTTCCGATTCATGTAGTCTTCCACCCCCGCGGTGCACACCGCCGCACACCCCGCCATCACCGACACGTTGAGGCCGAGATGTCCACTTTTGCCGATCGCATGTCCCAGCTGCCCACCGACCCGCACAAGGTGGACGCCGTCCCCGCCCAGATCTTCCTGGGGCTGGGGGGGGTAGGCGGCAAGATCATCGACCGCATCGGAGTGCGCCTCGAAGCCAGCCCGGAGTGGCAGCGCTACCGGCGCAACTGCGTCGGGTTCATGGCCATCGACACCGACTACGAAGAGCTCAAGCAGCTGGAAGCCCGGATTCCCTACTGGGTGCACATCGCCCAGGCCGAGCGGGCCGGAATCCTCCAGTATCTGCGCGCCCAACCCGACCCCTGGCTGGAGTCCTGGCTCGATCCCGACTACACGCCGCGCAAGTCAGCACACGGTGCGGGACAGATCCGCCTCGAGAGCCGGGTCTCCTTCTACGTCTTCAGCGAGAAGATCGAGCGCAAGTTCGAAGCCCTGCTGGACGACCTGCTGGAGCAGGACAACCCCTACCTGGGCCGCTCCACCCGTGAGATCGACGTCTTCGTCTTCGGCAGCCTCGCCGGCGGCACCGGCTCCGGCTGCTTCCTCAGCGCCGCATGTCTGCTGCGAGAGGTCATCGAGCGGCGCGGGTGGCGTGCCCGCATCCTGGGCCACTTCCTCACCGCCACCAGCCTGGAGACCTTCGTCCGGCCGGACCTGTACAGCTTCATCCACTCCAACACCTACGCTGCGCTCAAGGAGATGGAGGCGCTGACCCAGGCGGTCTACCGCACCTCCTCCGGCGAGGCCCCCGAACCGGTGCGCTTCGCCTACCGCAAGCCCCGGGATCCCGCCGAGGAGATCCCCGCCCTGGAGCAGGCCCCCTACGACTGGGTCGCGCTGGTGGACGAACCCGAGGCGCTGGAGCTCAACTCCACCATCGACTCGGTCGCCGACGGCGCCTACCTCTACCTTTACTCCCCCGCGCGCTCGCGCCAGGCCTCGGAGGCAGACAACTACACGCGCTTCAGGCAGCGCCTGGTGGCCGCCAAGGGCCAGTCCCTGGGAGGCTTCACCTGCCACTACGGCACCTTCGGCGCGGCCGCGCTGGTGGTCCCTGACGACAGCCTGCTGGCCTACTGCTCCAAGCGCTTCGCCGCCGAGGCCATGATCCAGCAGCTCACGCTCGAGACCGCCCAGGAGCAGGGCAAGGCCGCCAGGAACATGGCTCGGCTCGACCAGGAGATGGACAAGAAGCTCAAGAAGAAGACCGACAAGGACGCCCGAGGTGAGCTGCTGAACTCCTACTGGTGCCAGAAGCTGGAGGCCGCGGCACGCATGGACCTGGCCGACGAAGAGGTCGGCGAGGACGGCGTGTGGGCGCGGATCGTGCTGGCCGTGGACGGCCGCCCGGAGCAGGAGGAGCGGCAGCAGACCCGCCAGGCCGCCCAGGGTCCGGGCTGGGTGGACGACGAGCAGGAAGCAGACGAAGAGCCCAGCGCCGAGGGCCGTTCCCTGCGCGCCCGTGTCGAGGACCTGCTGGACGAGGACATCCGCGCGCTGGAGTCCCTCAAGCCTCCCGCCCCCGAAGCCATCGGATCCCAGGACGTTCGCGCCTGGTCCAAGCGCCTGGACACCGCCCACTCGCGGCTGGTGCGCTTCCGCGATCAGGCCTTCCGCAAGGCGGCCCTGAACGCGCGCGAGGAGCGCCAGGGCTCAGCGGTCGAAGAGGCGCGCGAGCGAGTGGGCGGCACCGACGCCATCACCGAGCGCCTGCTGGTGCTCCGCCTGCTCGACGACGTGGCGGGCTGGCTGGCCGCGGCCCGCGCCGAGCAGGAGGCCACGGCGGAGGGGGGGATCGACAACAAGGACAAGTTCACCCGCCTCAAGAACCTGCTCGACGAAGACCCCGCCATCCAGGCGGCACTCAATCCGTCCCTCTGGCATCGCTGGCACGCCGAGGAGCGGGTCGATGCGGCACTCGAGGCTCCCAACCGCCAGGTGCGAAAGTGGGCCCAGGACAGCTACGACTGGGTGATGGCCAGCGCCCGGGTCACACAGCTCGAGGGCTCGCTGGACTACCTGCGCGAGCGGGCGAAGGCCTATGGGCTGGTGGCCGGCCTGGCCCGCGAGACCGCCAAGGCCCTCCAGCAGGACGCCACGCGCATGTTGGACCCCCGCGACCCCCTGCTGGCGGACGACTTCGCCAACTGCATCGAGGCCTTGAGGCCCCTGGAGCCGCAGCTGCCCCGCATGTGGGACGACTACTGGGACCGCGTGGTCAAGCCCCGCAACCAGGACCTGTTCGATCCCCGCCAGCTGGGAGAGGTGGTGAGCGAACAATTCGAGCCCGAGCTGGGCTCACGCCAGGTCCACCATCGCGAGCCCAAGGACATCGTGGGGGGCATCCAGCGAGCGCTCGAGGCCATGGCACAGCGGCGCCTCTCTCCACTCATCCAGGGTGAACCCGGCGCCGAGGACTACGAGCAGCTGGGTCTCACCCTCGACCAGGCCCTGGAGCTGGAGGCCCGTCTGGCCCTCGCGGGAGACAAGCGCCTCGAAGAGGTCCCGGACCAGGACGTGCTCCAGTACCTGGAGCGCAAGCTGCAGAGCGTCCGCCTGCAGGCCGCTCCGCTGGCGCGCATCGATTGGGCCAAGATGGGCAACCCCGTCCGCTCCTTCGCGCCCCTGGACGCCGGCTACCTGGTGGTGGACAGCCTGTCCGACCGGGGAGCATTGAAGAGCGCGCTGGACTCCATCACCAGGGCGGGCCAGGGTCGCAACGTGGGCTTCACCCGCGACTCCTCGCGTGAGCGCCACTGGACCGATCCCCGCACGCTGGTGCTCTACCGCGCGGTGGCCGTCATCCCGCTCACCTTCTTCCCGGTGGTGCAGGAAGAACGCCGCGTCTATCACCGCATCCTCGACTCGCCGCAGAAGCCCCACGATCTGCACACGGACAAGGACTGGGAGTACGGCCTGCCCGACCTCGACGAGGAGGTGCTCGCCAAGGAAGAGGACGACGCGCGCGCGATGCTGGCCGAGGGCCTGGCCTCGGGTGTGGTGCACAAGGCCGGCAGCCGCAAGGACGCACTCTACGTCTGGGAATTCGAGAAGGACGACCGCCTCGACCTGGGCAGCACGCCGCTGGACTGGCTGGTGTCGATCCAGCAGCAGCTTCGCCGGCCGGGCCTGGGCGAAGCCATGGAATTCTCACTGGAGGGGCAGCAGGCCACCGCGGAGCGCATCGCCAGCGCCACCCGCGCCCTCAAGCGCTTCCTCTCCCGCGCCCTGCGCAAGCAGCGACACGGCGGAGGTGCTCGCGGGCTCGACCCGGTGCGCGAGCTGATCAGCGAGCTGGAGCAGCTCGCAGAGCGCGGGTGACGGGAGACCCATGACCTCGTCGCTGTCCGGGCAGGCCTCCCAGAGGGCAGGACGCCACCGCGACAAGCGGGGGCGCCCCACCCTGGTGGTCGCCATGGATCGGCGCGGAAGGCATGCCGTCGATGTCTTCGATCTGCTGCGACCACGCTCACTGGACGAGGGCGAACGCGCCAGGGTCCAGGTGCTCAAGGACCTGCAAGGTCAGCCCCTGCTGGGCAGCGAACCCCTGGCGGGCGAAGAAGCTCTGGCGGCCATCCACGACCTGCTGTCCTACGCCCGCGGGCACCGCGCCCACACACCGGTCCACCTGCTCGGCGTGGGTGAAGCACCTGGGCTGGGCGACTTCGTCGAGCTGGTGCAGGGCCTGCGCGACGACCCCCTGATCAAGGCCATCGCCGACCCGGTGGGAGGCCTGAAGGGGGTGTACATCGTGCTCGCCGAGACCGAGAGCGAGGTCATGAGCTGGTGGAGCGGGCTCGCGGAGACGCGCGTCGGAGCGCTGGCCCTGTGCCGCGGCCGAGACCAGATCATCCTGCCGCAGGACGTGGACGAAGAGGCCGGCACCCTCATCCAGCTGCTGGGCTACGAAGCGGTGGATGGCGTGGACGACCGCCTCCTCCCTCCAGCCGGCGAGCTCTGGCACGTGGTGCTCTTCGCCGTGGAGGACGGCCTCTGGAGCGCCATCCGCGCTCGCTCTCTGGAGGGCGCACGGGGTCTCGCCAGCCGCCTGCTCCACATGGACTTCCCCGAGGGGCCACCAGCGGACCCGGCCCACGAGTTCGCCAGCGCCTGGGTGGCCAACACCCCCCGCCCGGCCGATCCCGACACGACCATCCACGAGGCCGCCCAGGCCTACAACGACCACCTTCAGCGCGCGGCGGTGACGGTGGAGCGCGTCGCAGACCAGGTCTGCCGGGAGCACGTACAGGCCCAGATGCTGCTGGACGAACCCTGGACGGACCGGGTGCTGGGCTCCCTGCAGCGCGGCCTCCAGCGCGAGCTGGCGGACAGCGCTGGGGCTGGTGCTCGAGCCGTGATCGAGCCCCTGGCCCAGGAGGCCCAGCAGTGGGAGGGCTCCCTGGCATCCCTGCACAGGCAGGGCAAGACTGAGGTGGGTCTGCAGCCGCTGGTGAAGCTGCTGCACAGCAGGATGGACCAGCTCAACCAGGCCCGGGCCCGTCTGGGGCCCACAGCGGGCTCCTCCCCCGCCAGCTGGGCCGCCGCGGCCTCCCCCGAGGCGGCTCGGCGACGCCTGGAACGCGCTCGGCAGGTGGCGAGCTCGGACATGGAACGCCTCCCGCCGCGCGGGCTGCTGGGCAGCTGGTTCCTGGTGCCCGTCCTGCTCCTGGGCATGCTGGTGGTGCCGCTGCTGTTGGCCCTGGGCCAGGCGCTGGGCCCGCCCGATCCGGGCGCCGCCAGCGCGACCTTCTACCACATCCACCGCTACGTGGTGGACCCGCTGGTCACCGCCCCGGGGGCAGCCCTCGCCGGCCTGGCGCTCACCTGGTTCATGTACAGGGGCGCGCTCCGGATCGCGTCGCAGCGCATCGAGGCACAGGTCGCCGAACACCTGATGCCCAACCTGGGCACCCTGGCGCGGGCCATCGCCGCCGCCGCACCCTGCGCCGACGAGATCATCGCCAGCGAGATCCAGACCTTCGACGACCTGGTCCACAAGGAGCTGCAGCGACAGCTCGACCAGTATCGCCGCGTGCTGGAGCGGAGCCTGGCCGACCTGACCCACACCTGCGCCTGCGCCGACTGGCTGCACGCCGAGCTGGGCCGCATCCGCAGAGCGATCCAGCGCCCAGAGCAGGGCTGCTGGACCCTGCAACGGGACGGCACCAGCCTCACTCGCTGGATCCTGGTCCCGCCGGCGTCGGCCTTTCCCGACAAGGAAGACGAGCAGAAGGACGCCCACCAGGAAGCCTACTGGACCGACGCGCGCCGCCCCGATGATGCCGAGCTGGCCCAGCGCGAGCTGCTCTGGCCCGACAAGTTCCTGGGCCGCTACGCCGAGCTGGCAGGGCTCGACATCGAGCCACGGGGACAGGAAGGTGACCCTCCAGCCTGGGCCGAGTTCGACGGCTTCCGCCAGGAGTTCCCCGAGCAGATGGGACGCTCCCGCGTCGCCACTGACGCCTGCGTTCTGCTGGGCGACGCCTTGAGCGAGCGCATCCGCCACACCGCTCGTCCAGGCAGCAGGCCGACGTTTCCTCCAGGGGCCCACGACGCCTACCCGGTCATCCGCGCACACCAGCCCGACATCGCCTACGTCCTGCACCGCCGCTACCTGGAGCACAGCTGATGTGGGCCCTGTTCACCGCGGCCGTCAGCACCAGCAGCGAGTCCATGGCCACCCTCGCCGTGGTGGCACTGGTGGTGACGGTGATCGTCATCGGTGGAGCCCGCTGGGTTCGCTGGCTGACACGGGGAGCCGATCCCGCCCCGATCTTTGGCAGGGCGCTCCTGCTGCATGCCTACATCACGCTGCCCATCGCACTGGCGGCCGTGCTCACCGACTACCTGGTGCGACTGCTCGCCGTGAGCAGCCCTTTCCTGCTGTCATTCTACGCCTGGGGCGGCTTCCCATTCCGTGACCTGAACCTGCAGATCGCGGGCGATCCCCAGCTCCCCGCCGTCTCGCTGCTGCTGGGCGCCATCCCCCTGCTGGTCGCCCTGCTGTGCTTCCTGTTCGCCTTCGCGCTCGACCGCGACAACCTACGGCCTGACGGGGCCCTGTACCCGAGCCTGCTCCGCCGCTGGGGCCACCAGCACGGGCGCCCTGAGCGCTGGCTCCGCGTGCTGCTCGGCATCACGCTGGCCATCATGGCGGCGCTGCTGCTGCTCCAGGTCAGCTGGCTGCCCATGTTTCGCGCACCGGGCGCGCTGGTCATGCCCGCCTGGACCTGGGGTCTGGAGCTGGGCGGGTGGCTGCTCCTGGTCGGGCTGTGGCTGTCGGCTGGGGCGATCAAGCGTCAGCCCAGGGAGAAGCCCAGGGTCGAGGAGGCCAGGCCTGAGGCCGAGCTGGTCCCCTCCGAGCGCCGGGCCTGGGAGCGGGCTCTCCAGGAAGCGGGCTTCGTCATGGACCGGCTGGCGGTCTCCGAAGGCGAAGCGGGCCTCGAAGCGGCGCCTGTCTCGCGAGAGGGCTGCGACCTGCCAAACCTGCCCGCCGCGGCGGGGCGCAGCTCAGGCGATCAGCTGCTGCTGGGCACCATCTTCGGCCCCGGTGCAGCAGCCTGGCAGCACCAGGCCCGGTTCGTGGATCTACTCGAAGCGCAGGCGGAGATCGACGCCCATCGCCGGAGCGCTGTGCTGCTCCACACCGGCCTGGGCAGCGGTCGCTCCGCCGCGGTGTTCGAGGCCTGCGCGCGCGCATGGCTGGGCAAGGGCAAGCGGAGCCTGCTGCTGTACCCGGACAAACGAGCGGCGGCGGCGGCCCTGCAGGAGCTGCTGACGGGTCTGGAGGATGGGCCCCACGGCCGGGTAGCGGTCTGCGGTCCCGAGAGCTTCACTCCCACCGCCCCACCCGCCATCCTGGTCACCTCGGTGGACTGGGCGGTGGAGCACCTGCTGCCCCAGCGCAGCGACCACCGCCTGCTCTTCCGCGACGTGGGGTTGGTGGTCCTGGAGGACATCGAGGAGCTCTCCGGCGTGCGCGCCACCAACATGGCGCTGGTGGTGTTCCGCCTGCGCCGCCTCGTGGAGCGGGCCGGCGGCAGCCCCACCATCGGCCTGACCGCCTGCTGCAACCCCACCAAGGCCTCGGGTGTGCGCGAGTTCGCGGAGCGCCTGACCGGCGGCTTCAAGCTGGTGGAGGAGATCCGGGACAGCGCCCCACGATCCGCGGTGCACCTGTACGCGCTGGAGCGGGTCCCCGGCCTCACGGACGCCACCAGGGTGGATCTGCTGCCTCCCGCCCTGCAGGCCGCCTGGTTCAGCCACGCCTGGCGAGCGCCCACATACCACCACGCGCGGGCCATCGAGTCGGATCTGATCGAACCCGACTGGGTGAGCGGCGTGCGCGAGCTCCAGGGTGGTCCCCCACTGCAGAACCCCCAGCTGCTCTCCTGGGTCCAGGTCCACGAGGTCGAACTGGACGGGATCCTGAGCATGGCCCAGCGCGTCGCCCACGGCGGCGTCGCCTACGAGCTGCAGCCCGAGCACCTGGTGATCCTCTCGCCGAGCATGCGCTGCCACGGGCTGGCACGGGCCCTGATGCGCTGGTGGGTCGAGAGCATGGAGACCTCCGACCCGGAGATGGATCCGGGGCGCTGGTTCCAGCTGCTCGTACCCATGGGCACACGCCTGGTCTGCGGATCACCCGGGCGCGAGCTGCTCGAGAAGCACCTGCTCGGTGCCCTCAAGGAGCTCCCCGCCACGCGCGAGGAGCTGCTCGACCTGTTCCCCGAGTACAGCGACGATCTACGCCAGCTGCTCTCCCAGCTGCTGCGTCAGGGCGTCGTGCACGAGCAGCGCGTGCGGCGCCTCGTGGACGGAGAGGTCATCGAGCAGAAGGAGTTCACCCTGGACGGCTCCCTGCGGGTGATCACCCCCCTGGACACGGTCACCGGCAACGTGGTGCGCCTGGTGGATGCCTCCTCCAGCCGCTCCACGCTGACCTACGTGGATCGAGCCCACGCCTTCCGTGTGGCCTACCCGGGCCGGCTGTTCCTGGCGGTGGTGCGCCAGGACGACGCCAAGGCGCTGCCCCGCGCCCAGGTGTTCCGCATCACCCAGGACCACTTCCAGGACTTCATCCAGCGCACCGAGGCCAGCCCCGGCCAGGAGGTTCCCTGGGTGGCCTGCTGGCCCAAGGACATCCACGTCCAGACCTTCACCGAGCCCCGCCGCGCACGCCAACTGGAGCTGGATCCCGCCTGGCTCGGGGCTCGCAGCGGCCGCCAGGAGCACGGCCGCCCTGGCGGGACGCGGTTCGCGTACTGGCGCTCCCACCTGTTGCTCAGAGAGCAGCACCTGGGCTTCTACCAGTACGACTACGACAAGGCCTCCTACCGGCTGGAGCCCGAGCAGGTGGACTGGCGCGGCCCCGAGATCTCGTGGGCGCTGCAGGCCGATGCCAGCATCTTCGCCCTGATGGAAGCCAGCCCCCTCCGACCGAACACCGCCGCCACCCTGCGGCGCATGCTCATCAGCGGACTGCGAGCGCTCACCCGGATCGATCGGGCACTGCTGGAGCTGGATGTCCTCCCACGCCTGGGCGCCCTCGATCCCGAGGGCACCTGCTCCGAGCATCCGGCCATCCTCCTCATCGATCCCTTCGAGAGCGGCGCGGGGGCCCTGGACGCGCTGGACCCCTGGTTCGTGATCACGCTGCTGGAGTTCACCTGGATGTGGGCCCGGGACATGGTGTCCTCCGGGCAGACCAGCGGCTGGAGCCTGCTGGGCTACGAAGGCAGGCAGCCGGGCGACGAGGGCCTCGATCCCGACGTAGAGGGTGTGGTGGCGGTGATCGAGCCGCTGCTCGGCAGCTGGACCCGCAAGCTGCCCGCAGACCGGGAGCGCCTGACGGCCCCTGACGACCCGCCCGCTGGCACCACCCCGCCAGCGGTCGCCCCGCCGCCCGCGGCGCCCGACCCGGCGCCCGCCGCCCGGAGCGATCCCGACCACTGCGCCTGCTGCGGCGAGTCCATCGAGGGACGCTTTTCGAGCTTCCCCACAGCGCCCGAGCGGCATTTCTGCCAGGCGTGCATGCAGGGCTACGAGCGCTGCGACTTCTGCAGCGCGCCGGTCGGCGCCACGCCCCGCCGCTACGCCGACCACCGAGCGGCCTGCCCCCGCTGCGCCTCCACCGCCGTCAGCGACACCGCACAGACCGAGGCGCTCGCAGAGCGGGCCCGCACCTGGCTCACCCAGCGCATGGGCATGCCTCTCCGGCCGGCCTCCGAGTGCCCCATCACGCTCCTGGATGCCGACGAGATGGCCCACCTGCATGGCCACGAGTTCCGCCCGAGCCGAGGCTACGACCCACGCGAAGCGGGCACGTTCCGCTTCTCCGGGACCACCGACGCTGACGGCAACCCCCTGTCCGGGAGCTTCACCATCTTCGTCGAGGAGGGGCAGCCAGAGGCGGAGCTCTACGGCACCATCGTGCACGAGTTGACCCACCTGTGGCAGTTCGACCACTTCCCCAGGAGCGGCGTGGACCCCACCTGGGTGGAAGGCCTGGCCTGCTGGTGCGCCTACCATGCCCAGCGCGACGCGGGGCATGAAGAGGGCTCACGTCGCATCGCCCTGTCCAAGGACCCCATCTACGGTGACGGCTTCCGCAAGGTGCTGGCGCTGGAGCAGCAGGTGGGCATGGAGGGGACCGTCGCCGCGGTGCTGCAGCGCGTGGGCGAGCACGGCGCTGGGGGATGAGCAGCGACACCTACAAGGCCTACCGAAAGAGCGGCCCGGGGCCGGCCCTCTTCGTTCTTGTAGGGTGCGGCGGGAGGCCCCTACTATCGTCCCGACACCCGATGCCAGTGCGCCTGCCAGCGGCCCCTGTGGTCCTCCTGCTTTCGCCCACCGCCTCGACTCATCTTCGCTCCGATCCTGGACAACCGAGGTCTGTGCTGCTCGGTCCTCTCTGTAGTGGGGCCAGCGTACCGCGGTATGGGAGGAGCATCGATCCCCACCAGGGCTCCAGCCTCTCCATCCACCGCGGGCCCGCGACGCGACTGGCACCTTCGAAGAGTGGCCTCGACCGGCTGGGCAAGCAGGTCGGCTCCACCTGGGAGTCGCGCAGGACGGAGCTGGAGACGGAGCTGCGTCACACTGCCGAGGTTCCCTCGGGAGCCGTCACTGTCTCACCTTCCGGGCGCTGGCCCAGAGCGGCCGCTTCCAGCACGGCTGAGACGACATCGTTGGAACCTGCAAGGCGATCGTCGAGCTGCCCGCCAACGTCATCCAATTCCCAGTGGCGCGCAGGTGACGGCCGTCGTCAGGAGCTGGGATTCACTCCCACACCCTACCGACCCAGCGGGGATGGATCCGGTCAAATTCTGTCCGCGTATAGCCGGC
>CAZEJJ010000139.1:0-19577 GCA_964512185.1 uncultured Enterobacterales bacterium
CCAATATGCGCCTCCGGCGCATCCCCCCACGGCCGCTTCCGCGGCCGTCGTGCCGACGACTACGATGCCTCGGCGGCTGAGGCAGGACTTGCTGCCGCCGGCACTTGCTAGCCCCTGTTCTTCAGCGCCTCGACGGCCAGCGTCTCGCTGGCGGTGAGCCAGGCGGCATCGAAGGTGTCGGAGCTGGTTGGGAACAGGCCCTGGAAGGCCTGCTGCCAGTGGGGTTTGCTGAAGGCGTAGCCCCGGGAGGCGAAGATCAGGTTGCGCAGAAGATCCGGCTCGAAGCAGCTGAGCACCTCTTCGCCCGGCAGCGGGTTGGAGCTCCAGCCCAGCCCGCTGACGCCCTTGTACCAGCGCAGCAGCTCGTAGCCGCAGGCCAGATCCGTCTCGGGGCGCTGGTTCGCGCTCGCCAACGCGTGGAAGGGCTCGCCGTCCCAGTACAGGGTGACGTCACCGCTGGGCTCGAAGTCCCTGAAGAGCAGCTCGAGGGTGGGCGTGGGCCCCGGGGTGTAGGTGGCGACGGGCGCGGGGCCTCGGGGGCTCGGGGCCTCCGCCGCGGGCACGATCTCCACCGGCTCGTCGGCGTAGCGCACCTGCAGGCCGGCGGGCGGGCGCTGGAAGCGGAACACGACGCGCGACTCGCCGATGGTCCCCGCCCAGCCCTCGCCGGTGCGCAGGATGTACTGGGTGAAGCTGCCGCCCATGGAGTCGCCCCCAAGGCTGATGAGGTAGCTGTGCAGCAGCTGCACCGGAGTGGCCGGCGGGAAGGCTGCCTCGAAGAGGAAGACCTCTTCCCACCAGTCGTCCAGGGCGTCCTCGGGGCCCACCTGCACTTTGTTCACCGCGGCGGGCTGGCCGTCGACCCAGGCGGCCAGGTCGTGCACCTGGGGATCGCCCTCGCCTTCTGTGAGGTAGCGAGACGGAAATCCCAGCCGGAGGCTCGCCGCCGCGGGCCCGGGGTTGAGAAAGTGCAGATCGGCGGTGACCGCGAAGCCCTTGTCCACCTCGTCGAAGACCACCAGCTCCCGCACCAGGCGCACCTGGGTGTTCTCCACCGGGTAGACCGCGGCGCCCGAGCCGCCCACGGCGGCGTCGTTGGCTGGGCACGGGGTGGCGCTGAGGAGCAGAGCGAACAGGGCGTACATGGAGACCTCGGGGCTGGGCCGACCTCCATCCTAGCCTGGCCGACCATGGCGTGAGCGCGCGCTGCGTTATCCTTGCTCCTCCCCCGGAGAGTGCCCATGTCCGAGGCCCTGGACTTCCACCTGGTGGGCGGCTGCGGCAGCTCGGGCAGCACCCTGCTGGCCTTCCTGCTCGACGGGCTGCACGACCTCCGCTCCGGGCCGGAGCTGGGAGCCTGCCACCACCGGCAGCTGTTCGAGGAGCGGGGCTTCACGCGCTGCCTTCACCGGCTGCTCACGGGCAGGGTGGAGCTGGTCGGTCTGCCCGTGAACCGCCTGGTGGTTCCCCTGGTCCCGCCGGTCTTCCTGATGGACAGGGACTTCTATGGCTTCCCCGCTGTGGAGGACGCCGTGCAGATGCTGCAGTCGGTGCACTCCGCGCCTGAGCTGTTCGCGTGGATCAAGGCGCGCATGGCGGCCAGGCATGGCATCGAGGGCCGCTTCTGCTTCGTGGATCAGACCCCCAAGAACGCCGTGGGGGCCGCGGCCTTCCTGCGCAGCTGCCCCGCTGGCCGCTTCGTGCACCTGCTGCGCGACGGCCGCGACACCCTGCTGTCGCTGGCCCGACGCTGGGCCCGCGAGGCTCCAGGGCACGACCCCAGCACCTACCTGGTGGCGGGCGTGGCGCGCTGGTGCTGGGATGTGAGCCGCGCCCTCGAAGCCGCGGATCAGCCGGGCTACCTGCAGATCCGCTACGAGGACCTGGTGGCGAACCCCCTGCAGACCCTCAACGCGGTCCTGCAGCACCTGGGGCGCCCGGCCGTCACCCAGGCGGAGCTGGACCGCAAGCGCTCCCCGGCTGCTGATGGTTTCCGGGAGCGCTTCCTCGGTGGCTCCAAGCCCAGCTGGACCAGCCAGCCCGACCAGGGCATCAGCACGGCCTCGGTGGGGCGCTGGCGCCAGCAGCTGCCGCCCGCCACGCTGCGCCAGCTACAGGACCTCCGCTTCGAGGTGCGCGCCGAGGGTCGCAGCTACCACTTCGGCGAGCTGCTCGAGCGCACCGGCTACACCGCCGACTTCCCCCCCCCGCCCCCGGAGTCATCGTGAGCGAGCCGCTCCGCATCTGCCGCGTCTACCCCCGAATGGACCTGGGGGGCGTGGAGAACGCCGTGCTCCAGCTCCTCGAGAGCATGCCCGGCACCCACATGCTGGTCACCCACCTGGAGGGCCTCCGGGCCCCCGAGGCGCGGACTCTGGCGGGCCGCTACAGCCCGCTGGGGCCCCGGCGCTTCCTGCCGCTGCTGCAGGCGCTGCGGGACTGCGACGTGGCGCACCAGCACACCATCAACGACCACCTGCTGTTCCCGCTGGCGGCGCAGCTGTCGGGCTGCGCGGTGATCCTGCAGACGGTGCACAACCACTTCACCCCGCGGGCCTGCCACTTCATGGACCACAGCGTGGCCGTGGGACCGACTCTGGGCGACATGCTGCCCACGCCGGGCCATGTGAGCACCATCCCCAACGGCGTGCCCTGCCCCCCGTCCCTGCCCGAGCGCCTGCCCTGGCACCAGGAGGGGCGGCCTCTGGTGCTGGTGGAGATGCGCAGGGCCGACAAGGACATGAGCTGCACGCTGGAGCAGCTGGTCTGCAGTGGAGCGCTGGACGGCCTGGACTTCGAAGCCCGCGTGCTGGGCTTCCACAAGGACAGCCCGCACCCGCGCCTGACCTTCCTCGGCCCCCAGTCCGATCCATACCCCTACCTGGCCCAGGCAGACGTGCTGGTGCACGGCACCGCTGGGGAGACCTTCGGCCGCACCGTGTACGAGGCCATGGCCTGCGGCGTGGTCCCCGTGGCCACACCCATCACCGCCTACACCAAGGTGTTCAGCCCCGAACAGCTCTACTACCTGCCGAGCCACGAGATCGACGCCGCAGCTCACCAGCTGCGCGGCTACCTGGATCACCTGGCCGCCCATCCGGCGCAGCACGCGGCCATGCGCCGCGACAACCACGACTGGGTGCGCGAGAACGCGTCCATCGTCGCCATGGTTGAGCGCTACCAGGCGCTGTATCGGGACCTGCTGCAGCGGGGCCCCGCCTATCGCAACTTCGGCCCCCAGGACCTCGAAGGCGTGGATCTCGAGCTCTTCGCCCTGCTGGTGGACGATCTTCTGGATCATCGCCCGCCCCTGCACCTGGCCCGGATCGAGGAGCTGGACGGGCCCGCCAAGGGCATCCTGTACTGGCTGCTGGTGGATCTGCAGCTCGTACCCGAGCAGAGCCGGCTGGTGCTGCTGCGTGCGGCGAGCCTGCTGCTGGGCGATCGGCACGAGGTCTGCCTCGCCCTGGGCCGCGCGCTGGCCGCCGCGGGCGACGACCTGGGCGCGGTGGAGCAGCTCGCCAGGGCGGTGGAGCTGCACCCCGGCAACCTGGCGCCCTATCCGGATCTGGTGGAGCGGCTGCTGGCCGCAGGCAAGCTGGAGCGCGCCCTCGAGCTGGTGGAGCGCGGCTGTGGAGCCGTGCCCGGCTACCTCTTCCTTGAGCAGATCCGCCAGCGCTTGAGCCAGGCCGTGGCCTCCTCTTGAGGAGCGCCCCCCGTCGTCCCTGGCTGGCCTTCCTGCTGGGGTTGCTCTGTCCGGGCCTCGGGCACCTGTACGCCGGCGGCCTGTGGCTTTCGCTGGCGTTGCCGCTGGGCTGGATCCTGTGCGTGGCCCTGCTGGGCTGGTTCACGGCCCGCGGCGCGCTCTCGCCCATGCTGTGGGTGGCGGGCACCCTGACCATCCCGGTGGCTCTGCGCGGCGTGGCGGCTGCGCACGCGGCGTCGCTGGCTCGCCGCCGTGGCCCCGCGGTCCTGGCGCGCTGGCAGCGGCCGCCCGTCTACCTGGCCTTCCTGGTGCTGGTCAGCCTGCTGATCCTGCAGGGCTCCCGCAGCAGCCGCCGCCTGTTGGTGGAGCCCTTCCGGGTGCCCAGCGAGTCCATGGCGCCCACGGTGCTGCCCGGGGATTACCTGTTGGTGTCGAAGCTGCCGCTGGATCCGGCCGCCGTCCGCTCCCAGCTGCTGTTGATGGACAGGTCCAGCCTGTCCGAGCCCGCCGGACAGGGAACCGTCTACATCAAGAGGGTGGTCGGCCTGGCAGGCGAGGTCCTGGAGCTGCGCGACGGTGTGCTGCGGGTGGACGCCCAGCCCCTGTCCCGCCGGCACTGCCCCCTGCCCGGGCTGCCCGCAGCCGAGCACGGCGCGGCCACCAGCTTCGAGGAGACGGATCCAGACGGCGGGCGCTACCTGGTGCAGTGGGGGCCGCCCCTGTGGAGCCCGGACGTGGGAGCCACACCCATCCCCACCGACCATGTCTTCGTGCTGGGCGACAACCGCGACAACAGCATCGACTCGCGCCACTGGGGTCCGCTGCCTGTCGGCGCGCTGCGCGGGCGGGTGCTGGGTGTGCTGGCCTCCTGGGATCGCGGCGCCGGCTCGCTCCGCCGCGAGCGCTTCGGCGCCGATCTGCAGCCGCACAGGGAGCCCGACCCCCGCTGTCGCTGAGGTGGTGCTCAGCGCCCCGTCGCCGACTATCTTCAGGTGATGCGCGATCTCATCCTGCTGTCCTGCCTGCTGATCGTCGGCTGCAAGCCCACGGTCGACCTGCCTCTCGACAGCGCCGACACGGGGTCCACCGGCCCCGAGCCCGGCGCTGTCATCTACGACATCGACACCATGCACCTGGTGGAGGTGGAGATCGATGCGGACGACTGGGATGAGCTGCGCTGGCAGCAGCGCAACCTGCTGGAGATGTTCACCGGCGACTGCCTGGAGGAGCCCTTCTCGAGCCCCTACACCTACTTCCACGCCGAGGTCACGGTGGACGGGGAGCGCTTCGACGACGTGGGCATCCGCAAGAAGGGCCTGATCGGCTCCAACGATCCGTCGCGCCCCTCCCTGAAGATCCGCTTCGACGAGTACCGAGACGGCCTGCTGCACGACGGCGTGGATCGCCTCACCCTCAACAACGGTCGCCAGGACCCCGCGGTCATCAGCCAGTGCCTGGGCTACGAGCTGTTCCACGATGCGCAGCGCCCTGCATCCCGCTGCAGCTTCGCGCGGGTGGTGGTGAACGGCGAAGATCTCGAGGTGTACAGCAATGTCGAGGCGGTGGAGCCGCCCATGCTGGCGCGCTGGTTCGACGACGGCGACGGCGACCTGTGGGAGGGCCAGGGCAGCGACTTCCGCGAGGACTGGCTGGGCACCTTCGAGGTGCAGGAGGGCAGCGGCGACGACGCGCCGCTGCAGGCGGTGGTGGACGCCCTGGACGAGCCCGACGACCAGGTGGTGGCCTCCCTGGAGGGCCTGATCCACATGGACGCCTGGTACCGCCACTGGGCCATGGAGGTGCTGCTGGGCCACTGGGACGGCTACGCGGGCAACACCAACAACTTCTTCGTGTACCTGGATCCCGACTCCCAGCTGCTGCACTTTCTGCCCTGGGGCATCGACGCCCTGTTCGACTCCGCCAGCCCCTTCGGTGAGTCGGCGCCCTCGTCCGTGGTGGCCAACACCGCGCTCCCCCAACGTCTCTACCAGCTCGACCCCGAGCCCTACTACGGCACCCTGCTGGGGCTGCTGGACGAGATCTGGATCGAGGACGATGTCATGGCCCGCGTCGACGCCATGGAGGCGCTGGTGCTGCCCTTCGCCGATGCCGACGGCGGCGCGGGGGTGTCCGAGGCCGTGGACGACATCCGCAGCTACGTGAGCGGGCGGCGGGGTGCCATCGAAGCGGAGATCGCCTCGGGCTATCCCGAGCTGGGCACCGAGCTGCGCAGCTGGCCCTGCCTGGAGGATCATGGCTCCCTGGATGTGCAGTTCGAGACCACCTGGGGCAGCTACGGCAGCAGCGACATGTACAGCACGGGCAGCGGCAGCATGGGCTTCGAGCTGGACGAGGTGGACCACGAGGTGGAGTTCCTGGGGGCCGTCGCGGGCGAGGCCCATGGCCAGGGCATCCTGCTGGTGGCGGGCCGGGTGGAGTGGGGATCGCTGCTGGCCCTGTGGCTCACCTTCCCGCCCGACTACGTGGTGGCGGGCAACAGCTGGGAGGTGGACTGGTCCAGCGGTGAGGCCTACCTGTACTACGACGAGGGCGGCACGGGTGAGGCCTGGGGGGTGGCGGCCTACCTGGGCAACGGCCCCGCCACCTTCGACCAGGCCGGCACCGACCTCGGCGCTGCCCTCAGCGGCTCGGTGGATCTGCGGCTCTACCTCGGCGGCTAGTGCCCACCAGCAGGAGCAGCAGGAGCGGGGCGGTCATCGCCGGTGAAGCAGCGCAGCTGCAGCCGTCGCCGGTGGGAGCGTTGGGCACGAGATCCCCGGGAGGATCGCGCCGCCCGCTGTCGTGGCCGTCGGGATCGCCGGCGGTGTCGTCGGGCTGTGCGCCGCTGCCCGTGTCGGGGTCGTCGGGCCCCGTGCCGCTGTCGTCGGGTGGGGGATCGCTGCCGGAGACGGTGTAGCCGACGCGCAGGCGGAAGGCGTCCACCCAGGCGTCGGAGTCGCGGGCGCCGCCGGGGTGATCGTGCAGGCTCAGCCTCGCCTGCAGCGCCGCCACCGTGGCCCAGTCCCAGGTGGAGTGATCGCTGCTGACATCCAGACTGTGCCAGCTCGAGCTGGTGCCGGTGAAGCTGCTCCAGCTGTCGCCGTTGGCGTCGAGCCGGAGGTCCAGCGCGTAGGTGCCGCTCTCGTACTGGGTGCGGGCCTCGACAGCCAGCTCCACCGTGTCGATGCTCTCCTCGCCCTCAGGGTCGCAGGCGGCCCAGCCACCCGCCATGAGGATCTCGCCGTCGTCCACGTTCTCGCTGTGGGCCTCGGCGCCGTTGGAAGAGCCCGTGGCGTTGCCGGTGTCGCTCCAGCCCGATCCGCTGGCGGTGGTGGCGTACAGCTCCATGGTGTGGCTGCCCGGTCCGGGATCCTCGTCGCAGGGATCGGTCTCGGGGGGATCCCCGCCCTCCACCAGCACGAAGCGCATGGCGTTGGCCTCGTCGGAGCCGTCGTCGTCGGTGCCGTCCAGGGTGACGGTGCAGCCTCCGAAGCCCGCCTCGCAGTAGTACTCCCCCAGGGAGAGCCAGCCGCTGGAGCCTTCGCCGGTCTGGTCGATGACCTGCCAGCTGGTGGAGCCCAGGCCGTCGGTCACGTAGTGGTCGGCGTCGCTGGTGCGGTTCTCGGTGCGGCGGAACCAGGTCTCCACCCGCCAGGTGCCCGCGGTGGACAGGGTGGGAGACCAGGTGGCCGTGCCGCGGCGATCGTCCCCGCCGAGGGTGTGGGACAGGTAGTGGTAGCTGGTGTCGCCGCCGTCGTAGCCGTAGCCGTTGGTGCCCCAGGTGGTCCAGTCATCGCCGGTGGTGGTGAAGGCGGGCGACCCGTCCTGGTCATCGACGATGACCTCCTGGGCCAGGGTCGAGCTGGGGAGCAGCAGGGCGAGCGCCAGAGCTGGGACGAGCATGGGGCCTCCAGAGAGGGCCCCCTTGCCAAGCAGGAAACGTGCCAGCGCTCCTTCGCGCGCAGGTGCCGTCGCTCAGCGCACCTCGCCCAGGCGCGGGGCAGCGGCGCCCCGGCGGCGAGCCACCATGGACCAGGGGTGTCGCAGTGGCTGGACGTGTTTCAGGGAGCCAGCACGCGCTCCAGGGCGTGCATCAGCTCCGCTTTGCTGAAGGGCTTCTGGATCTTCGGGCAGTCCACGCGGGCGAAGAAGGCCTTGGCCCGGGGGGTGAAGGCTCCGCCGCTGATGAACACCACGCGATCCGACAGGGGGCCTTCCTGTTCCCGCAGCCAGGCGTACACGTCCATGCCCGTCATCCACGGCCTCGTAGACCGCCACGCCGCTGCGCATGTGCTCGAACAGCTGGCCGTAGCGCAGATCGTTGACCGCCAGGCGCCGCTGCTCCAGGGTCAGCTGCGCCAGCCGGTGGTCCTGCCGCTCGATGAGCTCGATGAGCTGCTCTCTGCTCATCTCGTCCAGCCTGGCTCGCTTCATCAGGCGCGCCCTCCCCTGCGCCTGGTCGCCAGGGCGGGCAGCAGCAGCCACAGCGCCCAGGGTGTCTGGGCCGAGCCCGAGGCCAGGCAGCCGCAGTCCCTGGAGCCGGTGTCGTTCCAGTGATCGTTGTCGTCAGGGCCACCCGTGTCGCCGGTGTCCGGCGCGCCCTCTCCCGCGGTGAAGCTCCAGGTCTCCCCGGTGGTGCTGTCGTCCTCGTCGCTCACCTGGGCGAACCACTGGTAGCCTGCGCCCGGCCGCAGGCCGCTCCAGCGCAGGCTGACCTGCTCGCCGGCGGGGGTGGTCTCGCTGCCCAGCAGCTCCCAGCCGCCCGGCTCCATGGAGTAGGCCAGCTCGAAGAGGCTGTCGTCGTCGTCCTGGTAGTCGTCCAGCCAGGGGGAGTAGGTGGAGACGCTGATGGTGCCGGACGAGGGGGAGAACTGCATGATGCGCAGCCAGCCGGCGCCTCCGTCGCCGCCGAACTGGTAGTCGGCCATCAGGCTGTAGAAGGTGCCGCTCTCGCCCACCGGATCCGAGCGCCACACCTCGCCGGTGAGGTGGCCGCAGACGCTCAGGAAGAGGTTGTCGTGGTGACCCAGGGCGCCGTAGACCAGCTCGCCCTGGTCTGACAGGCTGCCGTTGGATTCCAGCAGGTGGTGGGCCACCACAATGGCGCGGTGGTCCGGGTAGCTGTCCAGCAGGCCGTCGGCCCAGCTGAGCGCACCCATGTCGACGCCCGACTGATCGTACTCCAGGTCGATGGCGATGAAGTCCAGGCCCGACACGGAGAACAGCGAGTAGTGCTCGTCGTTGTTGTGGCCGTAGTTCCCGCCGTAGTAGGAGCGATCTTCGAAGCGCTCCACGCCGAAGTACTGGTTGTAGTAGGTGGTGGTGCCCTCGGGGTCGCCGTTGGGGGTCTGATCGTGGTTGCCGGGGGCCACCCCGTAGGGGATGCCCTCGGTCAGGCCCGTGGTGTCGGGATCCTCCAGCAGGGTCAGGGCCGCGTCGGCGATCACCCACTGGTCGGGATCGTCGTCAGCGCTGTCCACCAGGTCGCCCACGTGGGCCACGTAGACGATGTTCAGGGCGTCCCGCTGCTCAGCGATCCACTGGGTCTGGGCGTAGAACATCTCCGCCTGCCCGTCGTAGCGCTCCGAGCAGTAGTACTGGGTGTCGGGGAGCACGACGATGGCGAAGTCCTCGGCGGGCTCCTCCTGCAGGCGGCCGTAGAAGCTGACCTCGAGATCGTCCTGTTCGGGATCGTTGGCCTTCACCGACAGCAGCGGCGAGCTGGAGGCGGAGGTGCCGCCGTCTTCGGGTTGCACCAGCACCGGGGCGTAGGGGGGCGAGTTGGCGTCGAAGGGGGCCTGGGCGGTCCAGGTGGCCCCCACGATGTCGCCGTCCACCAGGCCCACCGAGTCGGAGGCGACGCTGCCAGCCCCCTCGTCGAAGCCCCAGCGGGCCACCAGGCCCAGGCCGTGGCTGGTGGCGCTGTTCATGTTGGTCCTGATCTCCTCGGCGCTCAGGGCCTCGTCCCAGATGCGCACCTCGTCGATGGCGCCCCTGAAGCGCCCCGCTGCGGTGCCGTTGGAATTCAGCGCTGTGCCCACGGCCAGGTGCTGGACGCTGTCGAAGCGAGGTGTGGCTCCGCCGGTGTCCAGCGAGGCGTCCAGGGCGCCGTCCAGGTAGATGGCCCAGCTGCTGCCGTCGTAGGTGACCGCGCCGTGGTGCCACTGTCCGTCACACACGTCGATGACCCCCAGCACCGGGTGGTTCTGGCCACTGGAGAGATCCTCGAAGTCGGCCGCCAGGGCGCCGCTGGAGGCGTCGATGCCCAGGCCGTAGTTCATGTCCTGCGTGCCGCCGTCGGACTCGCCGCGGCCCTTGTCTACCAGCGGGTAGAAAGCCACCCCGCCCGAGCCGGTGCTCGCGGTCTCGTCGCCAGCGCCGTCCCAGCGGAACCAGCACTCCAGCGTGAACAGGTCGAGGCCCAGCTCCGCTGCCTCGCCCATGGTGACGTGGTCATCCACGCCGTCGAAGTGCAGAGAGCTCTCGGCCAGCGTGGGAGGGGAGAGCAGGAGCATGGCGACGAGCAGGGGCATGGCAGGACCGGGGCTCGGGGCGCGCCCATTGTAGCCAGCCAGGAGCCCGCGTGGTGGTTCCGGCGGGCGCTGGAGCGCTATCCGCTCACCGCCCGGCTAGCCGTCGCAGCCGTTGACGTACAGCAGCCAGTGGGTGCTGCCCAGGTCGGGATCGCCCAGCGCATCCCAGGCCGTGATCGACAGGTCGGGGGCGCCCCTGGCGTCGAGATCCTGCAGGGACCAGGCGGGATGCTGGGGGTCCTGGTCGGTGGCGCGGGCGAAGCAGTCGTCCGGGAACCCGGGAGGCAGGGCCCAGATGGTGGGGTACAGCGAGAAGCCGTCGCCTTCGTTGGCGTGCCACCACCACTCGTCGGTGCCCAGGCCCGCGCTGTGCGCCGAGGGGTAGGCGGTGGTGACCAGCTCCAGGCCGCCGTCGCCGTCCAGGTCCAGCAGGCTCCAGGCGGGGTCAGCCTCGTCCTCGTCCGAGAGGGTGGTGAAGGTGCCGGTCTGCGCGCTGGGCACCAGGGCCCAGCCGGCCCCCTCCTGCTGGAACCCCGCGCCGGTGTTCTCGTGCACCAGCCACTGGGTGAACCCCAGCCCGCCCACCTCGCCGCTGGCCCACTCGGCGATGACCAGGTCCGGCCGCCCGGCGCCGCGCAGGTCCAGCAGGCCCCAGGTGGGATCGGGCCCGTTTGAGTCGGACAGGCTTGCCAGCTCTCCGTCGCCGTAGCCCTCGGGGAGCTCCCAGGAAGAGGCGTCTTCGGCGAAGCCAGTGCCCGTGTTCTGATGCAGGCGCCAGGAGCTGTTGCCCAGCTCCGGGTCCTGGCTGGTCCACTCGCTGACCACCAGGTCCAGCGCACCGTCGCCGTCGAGATCCAGCAGGCTCCAGCTGGGATCGGAGCCGGTCTGGTCGCCCAGCGCGCCCAGCTCACCAGCGGCGAAGCCGCTGGGCAGGGCCCAGGTGCCGGGATCTTCGGCGAAGCCTGTGCCTGTGTTGGTGTGGACCCTCCAGGCGGAGACACCCAGGGCGGGCTCCTCGCTGGCCCACTCGGCGATGACCAGGTCCGGCGCACCGTCGCCGCCCATGTCCAGCAGGGCCCAGGAGGGATCGGGGCCGCTGCTGTCGGACAGGCTGGCGAGCTCCCGCTCGGGGAGCCCGCTGGGCAGGCTCCAGTGGCTGGGCTCGGCAGCGAAGCCTGCGCCGCTGTTGGGGTAGAGCAGCCACAGCTCGTCGGCCAGGCCGTCGATCCCCGCCCCTGCCCAGGCGCTGACCACCAGGTCCCGGTCACCGTCACCGTCCAGATCCAGCAAGGCCCAGCTGGGCTCGGCGGGGTCCTGGTCCTCACTGGAGGTCAGCGTGTCCGTTGGGAAGCCCTCTGGGAGGGCCCATTCGGTGGCCTCCTGCGCGTGGTCGCGGCAGTCCGCGTCGCTGTCGCTGTCGCTGTCTGCGTCGGCGTCGGCGTCGCTGTCTGCGTCAGCGTCGCTGTCCGTGTCGGCGTCGCTGTCGCCGTCCGCCTCGGGGGGCGGCTCGGAGTCCTGCCTGTCCTGGCTCGGGCCGTGGCAGGCCACCAGGGCCGCGAGCAGGGCCAGCCAGGTGCGGGTCATGGGGACCTCCTGAGTACCCCTAGCCCGCGGGTGGGATCTGGGGTACGCATCGCCCACCTGTCCGGGGGATGCATACCCAGCCGGGATCTCGGCTCCCCGAGAACCCGCCTGCAATCGTCACGAAATGTCTTGGCACGGCCCTTGCTTCTCTCTGGGGTGACCGAGCAAGGCCACCCACTGGACGAGAGGAAAGCATGTCCCACCACACCACGATCGTTCTGAGCTTCGCCTTGCTGTCGGGATGCTCCGGGTTCGGAAGCTCCGACGGCGATGGCTACCAGTACCCCGACGACTTCGACCTCTACGACGGCCCGCCCGTCGGGAAGATCCAGGGGGTCGTCTACGACGAGCTGGGCGAGGTGCTGGCGGACATCCCCGTGGGCCTGTCCAGCGGCGACGAGGCCCTCACCGACAGCGACGGCCTGTTCCGCTTCACCGACCTGGACTCCGGCAGCTACGTCCTGGACATCTCGGTGATGGAGTACAGCGAGAGCTTCAAGAAGGTGACGGTGCAGGGCTGGGAGAGCCAGTCCGTCAGCTTCGATCTCTACCCGGTGGGCGCCATCTTCGAGCTGGACAACAGCCTCGGAGGGAGGGTGCGCGAGGGTCGCCTGCAGGTGGACGTGCCTCCCCTGGCCTTCGCTGTCGAAGGGGGCTCTGCTGTGAGCGGCGACATCCAGCTGGCGGTCACAGCGCCTGACCTGCTCAGCACCGGCGCGGCCGGCGCTCCCGGCAACTTCAGCGTGTTCGGCGAGAGCGAGGGCGCCCTGGCCAGCTTCGGCTTCTGGGACATCCGCGTGTACCAGGATGGCGAGCAGATCAACGTGGCCGACGGCCAGGAGGTGGCCCTCAGCTACGAGCTGGTGGAGGACGAATCCCTGTCCGCCCAGGCCGCCCTGCTGGAAGACGTCATGGACCTCTGGTGGTTCAACCCCGACGAGGCCTCCTGGGAGCACGTGGACGAGCTGCCGGTGGAGGAGCGCGACGACGGCTCGCTCGGCGTCACCGCGAACCTGCCCCACTTCTCTCCCTGGAACCTGGACTACCTGTTCGACTCCACCTGTGTGGAGGTGACCGTCAAGGATGAGCTGGACAACCCCGTCATCGGCGTGGAGGTGTCCTTGACGGGCACCGACTACATCTCCACCATCACCAGCAGCACCGACGACACGGGCACCGCCATCGTGATGGGCATGCCCAATGGCACCGCCTACGCCAAGGCCGAGCTGATGGTGGGCGATCGCCCCTTCCGCGAGATCACCGATCCCATCGACCTGGGCGGAGCCACCTCGGGCGGCGCGATCTGCCCCATCAAGGAGGAGATCAAGCTCCCCATCTGCATGGTGGGCGGTGACATGGGCGTGGTTGTCTCCAACTACAAGACCCAGGACGAAGACGGCGACGTCACCGACTACCGCGTCCCCTCCGGATCGGCCCAGTTCTACGAGCCCAGCGGCGAGTACGGTGCCTGCGCCGACCCGCTGGGTGACGAGCTGGAGCCCGGCGAGTGGATCACCCTGGACGGGGAAGAGGATCCCCTGGACCTCTACGCCGAGGAGGACAACGAGAACATGTCCGTGGGCGAGATCGTGCGCCTGTCGGACGACGACGTCGCCATCGACCTGACCATCGAGGAAGACGCCGACGTGGGCGACATGTACTCCATGGAAGTCGAAGCCGAGGAGGGCCTGGAGATGGGTGAGCTGCTGCAGGACGGCAGCACCCTGGACGTCAAGGTGCAGGGCGAAGAGGGCAGCATGGGTGGCTTCCTGGTGCAGGACGCCATCAGCATCGGCGTCGCCCCTGTCACCGCCGAGCTGGAAGACCGCGACGACAGCAACGACGCGGTGAGCTTCGAGCGCGGCGAGGACGTGACCCTGGAGCTGGGCGACAGCGCCGACGATGGCGAGCCTCTCTACGTCACCGTGGGCACCGAGGAGGGCAACCTCTACCTGGGCAAGTTCGCCGCTGGCGACGATCCCACGCTGCCATCATGGCTCACCGAAGAGATGTCCGATGAGGCCTTCATGACCATCTTCAAGCAGAAGAACGAGTACCTGGCCATGCCCAACGGCACCTATTCTCGCGTCACCACCATGAACAGCACCACCCTGGAAGTGCAGGAGGTCTCTCCCTAGGCACCGACGAACCAGCCCCTTCAGGCCGGAGCCCCCCATGCGTGAGCGCGGGCTCCGGCTTCAGTTCTGGGTGCGGCTACTCGACCTTCTTGTGCTGCCCGAGCAAGGAGACGAACTCCACGCTCTGCACACCGCTGCCGGCGTCGTACTCCAGCGCAGCACCACCACGCTCAACCCCATGAGAGCCCGTCGAGGGCCAGCGACGTGGGGGCTCCGATGTCCGGGAGGCGCGTTCATGAAGAGGACGTCTCGAGGGGGCTCACTCGAGCTCGCAGAGGATCTCGACCTCCAGCCAGGCCCAGCCGGGCTGTTCGCCGGGGCCGCGGGCCAGGGCCAGGGCCCGCCAGCGGCCGGCGTGGCTCGGGATCCAGCGCAGCAGATCGCCCTCGACGCTGGCGCCCGGGAGGCCGTGCACCTGCACCGCGCTGGCGCCGGCGAAGGGGCGCCAGGCCAGGAGATCGCCCGCCACGCAGGCCGGTGGTGCGGGCTGCCACAGGACGGGCGGGACGAAGGTGGGCTCCTGGGTCTGGAACGCCGAGACCGCGTCCACCAGCCCCTGCAGGGTGCCGGTGGAGAAGACGAAGCGCGACTCGGCGGCGCGGTCCAGGGCCTGCTCGGCCTGGTCGATGCTCTCTGCGGCGTCGCCACCCGCCAGCTTGTCTCCCAGGGCGGTCAGCGCCCACAGGCCCGCCAGGGCCTCGTCCTGCACTCTGGCCATGGGGAAGGCCAGCTCGTCCACCAGGTCGGGGTCCAGACCGCTGTGGTGCAGCTCGGAGTCCAGCACGGCCAGCTCCGCCAGCAGCGGTAGCAGGACGGTCACCCTCTCGGCGCCGGTGCCGCCGCCGCCCAGCACCGTGACCAGATCGTCCACCGCGCTGTCCAGGGTGGCGTGGCCGGGCAGCTGCAGGGCGTGGCCGTCGAAGGCCTCCATGACCCGCTCCACCAGCACCGCGTCTTCGTCCGCGTCAGCCGCGGCGCCGTAGCCCAGGGCGGCCTCCAGCTCGGCGGCCAGGGCGCGGGCGCTGTCGGGCTCGTCCAGCCCCGGCTGATCCAGCCAGGCGGCCAGGGCCCCCAGGTTGGAGCGCGACAGGGCGCCCTGGATCATGGGGTTGGCGCCGATGCCCGCCACGGTGTCCTGCAGATCGCGGTCGCGGCCGCCGTAGGGGGCCAGGTGCACCCTGCCGGACACCAGATC
Organism: uncultured Enterobacterales bacterium; assembly: GCA_964512185.1. Classification (GTDB taxonomy): domain Bacteria; phylum Myxococcota_A; class UBA796; order UBA796; family JAFGLY01; genus CAZEJJ01. Next base: position 15,157 of record CAZEJJ010000139.1, read on the forward strand.
GTAGGCATCGTTGGCCCAGTAGTTGTCCCAGATCACCGGCCTGCGCCCCACCCGCGCGGTGAAGCGGGCCAGGTCCGAGGCCTGCAGGCTGTCGCAGAAGGTGCCCGTGCCGGTCCACATGACCTCGATGCTGGGGTGCAGGTCGGCGATGGCCGCCAGGTACTCGGGGGCCTCTCCCCACTGGTCAAGCCGGTCGTCGCTGTACACCGTGGGCACGAACCACAGGCGCAGCTCAGGCTCCAGCTGCCGTAGATCCTGCAGCAGGCGGTTGGCCACGTCGGCGTGGGCGGCCCCCAGGGCCGCGTCCACCTGCACCTCGGCTTCGAACTCGATGTCGTCCGCCAGCAGGGCCACGCCGGTGGCGCCGCCCGCCGCGAAGCTGGTGAGCTTGGCCAGCAGGGCCTGGTAGTCGTCCTCGCTGTCGGCGTCGTAGTCGATGAAGGGGCTGGTGCCCATGGCCACCACCACCCCCAGCTCGGTGCCCAGGGCCGCCAGCGCGGCGAATTCCTGCTGGAAGTCTTCGCCGTAGGGTTCGCGCCACTGGTCGCGGTGCAGGGGGTCGTCCTTGGGGCCGTAGAGGTACAGCCCCATGCCGCCGCGGGCCAGGGTGGCCAGAGCAGCCTGTCGCTCTCGCCAGGACCAGGGCTGGCCGTAGAAGCCCTCGATGACCCCCGAGCCCAGCTGGGGAGCCAGGGATGACTCGACGGTCTCGGCGCTGCGCGTCGGGAGCTCCATGTCGCTGTCGCGGCTGCTCATGGACAGGGCCGTGATGCGGGTGTCGGAGCCGGCGGTGACCTGTAGCTGCACGCAGCCGGCGCAGGCATCGCCCAGATCCAGCGGGCCGCTGGGATCGTCCCAGTCCAGCTCCACGTCGGGCTGCAGGCCGCAGGCGGGCGGCAGCTGCACGCTCAGATCCGGCTCGCCGCCGGTCCAGTCCAGCTCCAGCTCGCCCAGGACCACCGGCCGGCCCAGCCAGGGCTGCAGGTCGATCTCCAGGGTGGCGGGCTCGCCCTCAGGGGGCCGCCAGCCGGTCTCGGGATCGCCATCGCGCAGGGTGGCTGCGCCGTCCTGTGCCTCGCGGGGCCAGCCGTGGCCTGCGCTCGGCTGCGTGGCCGAGGCGTGCAGCCGAGCCCAGGGCAGCAGGTCCTGGGGCTCGCCCGTGGCAGCGGCGCAGGTGGTGGGCTGGCTGTCGGTGGCCGCAGGACCGCAGGCCGCGGTGAGCAGCAGCGGCAGCATGGGAGCGCGGCGCATGGCGGCTCAGCCCACCCGGATGCAGATCTTGCCGATGTGCCTGCCGCTGGCCAGGTGCTCGAAGGCGGCGGAGGCCTGATCGAAGGAAAAGACGCGGTCCACGACCGGGCGCAGCTTGGCGGTGTCGATGGCGCGGCACAGGGCCTCGAAGCCCTGGCGGTGCCCCACCAGGATGCCCTGCACCCGCAGCTGCTTCATGAGCACCGGCAGCACGTTCAGCGGCTGCTGCACGCCGGCCAGCACGCCGATCAGGGCCACCGTGCCGCCGGGCTTCAGCGCGTCGAGGGACTGGGCGAGGGTGCCGGCACCGCCCACCTCCACCACCAGGTCTACGCCGCCGGTGAGCTCGCGGACGCTGCGGCCCCAGCGCTCGTCCTCGGTGTACAGCAGCACCCGCTCGGCGCCCAGCTCCCGCAGGCGCTGGGCCTTGGCCTGGCTGCTGGTGGTGGCGATCACCCGTGCGCCCAGCAGGCGCGCCAGCTGCAGGGCGAAGATGGACACCCCGCCGGTGCCCAGGGTGAGCACCACGTCGCCGGCCTTCACTCCGCCCTGGGTGACCAGCGCGCTCCAGGCGGTGAGCGCGGCGCAGGGCAGGGTGGCGGCCTCCTCGTCGCTCAGGTGCTCGGGCACCTTGACCAGCTCGTGTTGCCCCAGCACCTGCTGCTCTGCCAGCATGCCCGCTACGAGCCCGCCGCGGGTGAGGCGCACCGCCTCGTGGTCGGGCGCTCCGGCGATCCAGCCGGGGGAGAAGGTGGCGCAGACGCGATCTCCCACCGCGACGCGGCGCACGCCAGGGCCCAGCTCCACCACCCGCCCCACGCCATCGGACAGGGGCACCATAGGCAGGGGCAGGCGGGGATCGTACTGGCCGCGCGCCATGAGCAGATCGCGGTAGTTCAGGCAGCAGGCGAGCATCTGCAGGCGCACCTGGCCCGGGCCCGGGGGGGGCTCGTCGGCCTGGACGATGCGCAGGTTCTCGGGGCCGAAGGCGGGCAGCTCGTAGCGGCGCATGGACACCTCGCGTGATGTTCTGAGCGTATCCCGATGCGGCTGGTAGGATGGGAGGGCCTCGTCTCCGCTGGAGGCTTCTGTGTCCACCCGGATCTTCCTGCTCTCCCTGCTCCTCTCCATCGCCTGCCGCCCTCCCGAGGGGCAGCTGGCTGGTGACTGCCGCGACGGAGCCGACAACGACCAGGACGGCGTCTTCGACTGCTACGACGACGGCTGCTTCGGCTCCCCCGACTGCGCCGGCGACAGCGGCCTGCCCGAGGGCGACGCCGACACCGACGCCGACGCCGACAGCGACACCGACAGCGACACCGACAGCGACTCGGACACGGACGGTGACTCGGACGCCGACAGTGACGCGGACGGGGACGCAGATGCGGACTCCGATGCCGACACCGATCCCGAGTACTTCGAGCCCGACTACTGGGGCTGGAACTACAGCTTCGGTGTGCAGGCCGGCGCCGTGGCGGAGGTCTACATCTCGGGGCTGGTCACGCCCCCCTACTTCGAGATCATGCTGGTAGAGGAGGAGTACTTCGACGCCTACGACGAGTCCTACGCCTGCCACCTCTACTACGGCTTCAGCGCGGTCCCGGCGGAGTCCTGGTCCGAGGCCTGGTACGACTGGGCCATCGAGATCGAGCCTGACTCCACCGACTGCCCGGACCTGGATCCCGAGCTGTGGGGCGAGGAGCCGCTGGAGGCCATCGGAAACAGCTTCGAGGTGACGGTGGGCGCTCTGGACGCCGATCTCGAGAGCTCCATACAGGGCTGGTTCACCGACTGGGAGACCGACTACGCGCCCTACGCCTTCGGCTCCAACAACTACGTGGACGGCGCCCTGTCATCCGACCGGCAGACCCACTACGGCTGGGCCTTCGAGGTGGACGATGACATGAACCTGGTCGACCCGGAGAGCTACGGCAACCTGCTGGAGCTGGACGCCATCGCCGCCGGCGCCGACGGCTACTACTTCGTGTACACGGCCTACGTGTTCGGGCTGGGGTGGGGCTAGTGCCCCGGGCCCCAGGTCCTGCCCGGAGCTGGGGCGGCGCTTCGCGCCGGCGGCCGTCTGGCCGCCTCTTTGACGCGCGCTCCCAGGCGGGCTGCGGGCTGCAGATCCTAGCGAAGGTGGCCGCGCTTTCGCGAAGAGAAACGTGTCGAATTTCGCCCACCCCCGTGGGAGCGCTGGGGAGCGGGATAGCCCGCGGTCCGTCGCCTGAGCGGGCACCCCCGCCCCACCTGGGGGCTTGTCTGCATCCCTGGCTGTCGTGCTCGGAGTGGCGGGCGGACACGATCGGCCCCTCAAAGAACTGAGTGGCCGATCATGTCCGGAAAAGCGGACGTTATCCTGGGTTCAACCGGTTGAGTTGGCGATCATGTCCGGAAAAGCGGACGTCATCCGCGGTTCACAATTGTGAGTAGAGGATCGCGTCATCTTGCTCTGGCCCAATAGCCGCGTTCCCCGCCGGGGGATCAGCGAGGGCCGCCGTGGGGTCCCTGCAGGTCCAGGCAGCTGAAGTCCTGGAACTCGCGGGCCACCTCTTCGAGCAGGGCGTGGGGCTGCGCCTCCGTCTGCGGGCCCAGGGTGTTGAAGTGGGCCACGAGCTGCCCGTCGGGGGCTCGGGAGCAGAGGACGCCGTAGGCCCCCACGTCCCGGAAGGCGCGCTCCAGGGCCGTGTGGTAGCTGGCAGCCCCCGCCTCCTGGCAATGGTGGCGCGCCAGGTCGTCGAGATCCTCGCAGACCTGTAGATCCAGGGGGCGCATGGAGCTCAGCCCGGCCTGGTAGAAGCGGGCCCAGAAGCGCAGCTTCAGCTCCGGCGTGTCGCCCAGGCGGGCCGCCCAGCGGCGGCGGATCCGCTCCGCCTTGGGGAGCAGCTCGGCGAAACCCTCTGGACCCAGGCGATCCACCAGCCTCTTGACCTCGCTCTGCCACAGGTGTTGGTTTCAGTCCTCGCGGAAGGCGCCCGCGCGCTGGCACAGCGCCACCGCCTGGTCGGGATCGCTCCTGCGGCGGGCCTCGGCGGCCTCGAACCAGCACTCGTCCCGCCAGGGGCCCGCGGGGATGCGCGGGCAGAAGGCCTCCTGCTCGCCCTCGGCGCCGCGCGCCGGCACGGTCGCCCCCCCCCCCCCCCGCAACCGCCCGCCCGCGGACCCAGGCC
>CAZEJJ010000139.1:19587-20154 GCA_964512185.1 uncultured Enterobacterales bacterium
GCCCGGGGGGGGGGGGGGGGGGTGGGGGGGGGGGGCGGCCGGCCGCGCGCGGGGGGGGCGGGGGGGGGGCGCGCCCCCCACGGCCAGGGCGCAGTCGCCGGCGAGGTCTCCGTCGGCGAGGGCCAGGCAGGCAGCCATGCGCTGCGCGTGGTCGCCGGTGGGCTGCTCCAGGATCTCTGCGTAGCGATGGATCTGCGCGCTGGTCCCCGGGGTGCTGGCCGGTTCTGGCTGGCACGCGGCGGCGGCGGCGACGAGGATGAGAGCGCGTGCCGGCGGGAGAGCTGTCCATGGGGCAGGGATGGAGATCGCGGCTCCTGGCTGCGCGGGCTTCCGTGTAGGCGAGGGGGACTAGTCCCCGTGCCCAGAAGTATCTGCCCACCCTGCGGGGCGGCCAGATACTTCGGCCGTACGGTCGCCAGCGACCGCACATGCCGCTCCGCGGCACACGGGCACCAGGCTTTTTCGGGGGCCTCGCCCCCCAACGCGCCTTCGGCGCGCCCCCAGGCGACCCCGACGCGGTCACAAAGTGAACGCCCAGGCGGCCAGTGGGGGGGGGTAGGACCGTAC
>CAZEJJ010000140.1:0-19920 GCA_964512185.1 uncultured Enterobacterales bacterium
CAATGTGGACTGCCGCGGGTTCGGTCAGGATAGGCTGCTCCCCTCCGGGAGCACTCCATGGCCCAGCTGGGCAGCATCTACGACGACAGGGAGGGCGACGGCCCCCGCGGCCAGGATCTGCACTGGACCGCGCAGGTGCCGCCGCGGGCGCTGGGCCACCCCCTCGGTGTGCGGGTGCGCGTGCCCCTCACGCTGCCCGGTGGGGGCCGGCGGCATCGTCGTACGCGGCCACCCGGCCTGGAGGGCGAAGAAGAGGTGCTGCAGCTGGCTGCCGACCTCCCCGACGGCGCCACGCTGCGTGTGCGCTTTGGCGGCGCCTCTCTCAAAGGCGGCCAGCCCGGTGACCTGCTGCTGAAGATCCAGGTGCGCGACGGGGAGCTGGACGACACCTGGCTGGGCTACGTCGCCCCCCCGGCCTCGGACGAGGATCGTACCTTGCTCTACGTGGCCGCCGCGGTGGGGCTGCTCATGCTGGCGGGCCTGATCGCGGCCTGGCTGTCAGGCTGAGCGCTTGCGGAAGACCACGTCCCAGGTGGGGCGGATGGGATCGTCGTCGGAAGCCAGCAGGCCGCGGTTGAGCTCCAGGATCTCGAAGTGGGGCTCCACGGCGCGCACGATGTCCAGGGCGCTGCGGCGCGGGGGCCCCTGGTCGCGCGGCGGCCCGTCGGTGCTGCCCACCATGCCCACCCACAGCGCGTCGGGAGAGAGCTGCGCGGCCACCCGGGCCACCAGGCGGGCGCGGTGCTCGTCCTCGTCGAAGACGTGGAAGCAGCCGTAGTCGAAGACCAGCTGGAAGGGGCCGCCGGGGATGGGGTCGTTGAGCACGTCGAGCCGGTGGAAGCTGCAGTCCAGGTCGCCGACCTTGGCCCTGGCTTCTGCGATGGCCAGGCCCGAGATGTCGATGCCCACCACCGAGAAGCCCTGCCCGGCCAGGTAGCGGCTGTTCCGGCCCCGGCCGCAGCCCAGGTCGAGGGCGCGGCAGGGCTGGATACCCAGGCGATGGATGATCTCCACGTGGCGGGCGTGGCCCGGCCGGTCCCAGCCGGTCTGGCGGCTGGCGTAGCGTGCGTCCCACCAGGCTTCTCCCTGGGCACCGGTGGTGGGGCGTGGCGGCAGGCTCATGGGCAGCTCCCCTGCGGGCTCGGTGGACCCGCCCAGGGACGCTAATCACCGCAGGTGGTCAGTCCACCCAGGCCGTGTCCCAGGCACCCGTGTCGCCGTCGCTGTCCATGGCGGGGGGCTGCTCGTTGTAGTCCCAGTCCACGCGCACCTCGAAGCCGCCGTACATGTCGGTGAGGGTGGTGGTGAACAGCTCCCCGCTGTTGCCGTCGCGGATCTCCACCAGGCCCAGAGCCACGGGCTCGCCCTCGTGGAATACGCTGCCCTGCAGCACGGTGCCCGCCGTCAGCTCCAGGATGGCGGGGATCTCGCCGCCGTTGGCGGAGATGCCGGTGACGGCGGAGCTGGCGTCGACCGGCGTGAGCACCAGGTCCATGGCCACGGCGGGAAGCTGCAGCGCCAGGTGGCCGGTCTCGTCGGTGGTGGCGCTGTAGCTGCGCTGCTCGAAGCCGCGCTCGGTGGCCACCACGGTCACCCGCGCCGCGGGCTCGCCCAGGGAATCCACCACCTGGGCGTGGGCGGTGACCCAGTCGCTCAGCTCGATGCTTCCCTGGTCCAGGGCCGCGTCGGTCTGGCCCAGCTCGACGATCTGCACCTGTGGGCTGAGCTCGGTGTCGGTGTCGGGTACCAGCTCCAGGCGCCAGCGGCCGGGCAGCAGCGGCGCCTCGTAGCGGCCGTGCTCGTTGGTCTCGGTGGTGACGGTGAGCTCGCCTTCGGGGTGCTCGTCAAGGGCCAGGGCGGTGAAGCGCACCATGGCGTCGGACACCGGGCGGTCGTGGCTGTTCTGCAGCAGGCCGCGGGTGGTGACCGGGGACAGGCTTCCGAGCTCCAGGTCGGCCTCGACGGGGTCGGAGTCGTCCACCGTGATGGTGCGGGAGAAGGAGGGGACCAGGCTGTCTCTCACGCCGCTGTAGAGCAGATTGTAGCTGCCCTCGGCCACGCGCAGGCGGAAGCGGCCGTTGGCGTCGGTGGTGGCCACCGGACCCTCCACCTGGGATTGCGTCTCCACGGGCTGCACCTGGACGCCCACCACCGGCGAGCCGTCGTCGGTGGTGACCAGGCCGGTGATCAGGGTGCCGCGGTCCAGCAGCAGGTCGTTGCCCTGCTCGTCCTGGCGGAAGTCCTGGGACTGGAGCACACGGAAGGGGAGGCTGCCGCCGGCGACGGGGACCACCGCGAAGGTGTAGTCGTCGGCGGGGGGCAGGCGCATGCGGTAGGAGCCGTCGTCGGCTTCGGTGGTGGCGGCACCCGCCATGACGGTGCCCGGCACCATGGCCTCGAGCTGGGCCTCGACCCCGTCGCGGCGGCGTTCCAGGTTCACCTCCAGCCTGGGCGCCTGCTGGGAGGACTGCACGGTGCCTTCAACAGCCACCGGGGTGTCCATGGCGAACACCACGCTCTCCTCATCCATCCACCAGCCGTCCACGTGGAAGGTCTGGGGCAGCAGGTCGGGGTTGTGGTTGGAGGGGTGCACGTCCACACGCAGGAATTCGGAGGGGGCACCGCCGCCCTCCCGCATGGCGTAGTCCTGCATGCAGCCCTGCCCGACACCCACCAGGAGGAGGAGTGTGAGGAGCGGGGCCAGGCGGCGACGGGACATGCGGGCTCCGGGGATGGACGCTCCGGGATGCTGCAAATCCCGTGCCCACGGCCGCGATCGGCTCTCCAGGCCTGTTTTCGCGCTTTGTCGGTGGACAGCGCGATCCCGGGGGTGCGGGATCGCGGCAGGAGGATCGCGCTACTCCACGCCCAGCTGCGCCATCACCGCGCGCAGCTCGGCGAGGTCGCCGTCGCCGGGGTTGCGGGCCTCGGCCTGGGCCTGGGCGCTGGCCCATTCCTCGGTGGCGGAGGTCCACTCCGCGGAGCTGTCGCCGCTGCGCTGCAGGGCCTTGAGGGCCACGGCGTAGTCGTGCAGGGCCTCTCCCTTCCACAGCAGGGCGGGGTCGGCCGCCTGCAGCTCGCTCCAGGGGATGCTGGCGCTGGCGCTCTGCTGCTCGAAGTCGACGGCGTCGCGCCAGGTGACCTCGATGCCCACGAGGGGATCGTCTTCCAGCAGGTCGGGGGCGCAGGTCTCTACGTGCTTCGAGAAGACCATGGCGTCGTTGGGGGCCAGGTGCTGGGGCTCGATCTCCCGGGGATCGCTGCTGTACTCCTCGCCGGAGAAGCGGGTGATTTCGAAACCGGGCGGCAGGTCCAGCCGCACCTGCACGTCGCGGGCGGCCACGTCCATGATGTTCACGAAGCGGCTGCCGAAGATGCTGGCGGCTTCCTGCTCGTCGTTGATGAACACCGACGCGCCCTTGCCCTTGTCGGTGACCGTGTCCATCAGCTCGTCGTTGTAGGTGTGCGCGGTGCCCACGCCCACGCCCACCAGGTAGATGCCTTCGGAGTCCTCGATGGAGGCGTGGGTAGCGATGAGCTCGTCGTCGGTGATGCCGGTGTTGGCTCCGCCGTCGCTGATGAGCACGACGCGGTTGATGTGCTCGGGGTTGTAGTTCTTCTCGGTCAGCTCGTAGGCGGTCACCAGGCCCTGGTGCAGGTCGGTGCTGCCCCCGGCGTCGATGGCGTCGATGGCGGCCAGCAGGGTGGCGTCGTCGGGGCCGGTGACCCGGTGGCTGTCAAGCTCGATGCTCTGGCTGGAGGACCAGGTGACCATGGAGACCACGTCGCCGGCGCGCAGGCTGTTGGCGATCCACAGACAGGACTTCTGCAGCAGGTCGATTGGGTCGCCGCCCATGGAGCCCGAGGTGTCCAGAGACAGGGTGATGTTCATGGGGTCGCGGTCGGCGTTGTCGAGCGCGTGGCTGGCGACGCCGATCTGCATGAAGAACGCCTCCTCGGCGCCGGAAGGATCCGGCACGATGGCCGCGTGGATGTCCAGCTCGCCCTCTTCGGCCGCCGGGAAGCCGAAGCTGTAGTAGTTCATGAACTCCCAGCTGCGCAGCGCCACGTTGCCCAGGGAGCTCCAGCCGCTCAGGATGGACTCGCGGGCCATGACCGGCGAGGCCATGGAGTTGGAGTCGTCGGGCGAGATGTAGAAGGTGATGGCGGTCTCGTCGTCGCAGTCGTCTTCAGGCTCGGAGGTGTCCTCGGGGTCGTCGCTGTCCTCAGGTTGGCCGGTATCAGTGATGGCGTCCGTGTCCGCATCGGTGTCGGCGTCTGTGTCGGTGTCGGAGTCGCCTTCGGCGTAGCTGGCGGTGTCGCCGGCCTCCTTGCGGCCGAGACACGACGGCAGGCAGCAGGTCGTGGCCAGAAGCAGAGCCAGGCTGGTGCTGGTGAGGGTGGCGGGACGGGTCATGGATCTTCCTCCTCCATCTGGGGTGCACGTGTCCGCCGGAGGGGAGATGCAAGAAGCAGTCCATGTCCCACGATGCCGTGGTGGGCGCGAAGGGCGGCACTGCCGGCTCGGCAGCCCGTGACATTTCAGGACATTCGCGTCGTGGTGGCCGCTAGTTTGCCATCCCCGACAGCAGGTGTCGCCCAGCGCGGAAGCTGTTGAAGAACATGGGCAGCAGCGGGTGGGAGACCGGCAGCATGCTCAGATCCGCCACCATGGCTTCTTCGGGCAGGTAGGCCACATCGGTGGTGCCATGCACCAGCAGCTCGTACCAGGGCTGTCTCCAGTCCAGGCCCAGCGCGGCGGCGGCGAGCTTCTTCTCGAGGCTGCCTTTGTAGCGCTGGTGGGCGTCGACGATGACGCCGCGCAGATCCTCGGACCTGTGCCGGACCACCTGTCCGACCTGGAATTCCGGTTCGCGGCTCCTTCTTGGAGTGGTAGTTCCTTCCATCGTTTCTCGCCTCCTGTTGTTCAAGAGGTCCAACTTCAGCGTGGCCACAGCTCTGGCGGAAGGCAAGTCGGGTCTTGTCACGCTTTTCAGCATGAACAGGATCCTGTCCCCTCGTGGAGCCGGTGCTGAATTCGGGATAGGGGCCCGCCGCCATCCATGGAGGAGAACCGATCATGAAGAAGCTCGCCCTGACCTTCCCCCTCGCCCTGCTGCTCAGCGGCTGCTCCGCCTTCTCGGGCCTGTGGCTGTTCGAGTTCGAGACCCCCAGCGACGACAACGAAGAGTGCACCGACAGCGTGGGCCACAACTTCACCGGCGCCACCGTGGTCGATGATGACGGCACGGGCTCCTACACCAGCGAGCGCACCACCGTGTACTCCAACTCCCTGGTCTTCGGGCGCTTGCAGGGCAACGGCGGTGGGCAGGCCACCCTGGTGCTGGCCGACGAGGTTTACCCGGGCACCGACATGGGCGACGGTCGCTGGGTCTTCCAGTGGATCGGCACCGCCGTCATCACCCAGCTCGACAGCCATGAGCTGGGCTACGACTACTCCGAGGATCGCGACGCCGAGACCACTGAGACCCTCACCCTCACCTTCGCCGGTGACACGGTCACCGGTGACGTGGAGAGCCAGGCGGTCAGCTTCCGCGACTACAGCGAGAGCGATCAGTGGAACGAAGATGTGGCGCTGGATGTGGGCGATCGCGGCCAGATTCCCTCCAACGTCTACCTCGAGGTGGACAACAAGGGCATGATGAACCCGGCCTTCAACGAGTGGGACGTGAGCGAGTGCAGCGACGCCAACTGTACGCTCACGGTGGACTCCGACTGCACCACCAGCTGGTCGGTCACCGGCTACCGCACCAACTTCGGCGAAGACGACTACGACGCGGTGCAGGGTGCGGGCCAGGAGCCCGGCACCTGATTCACCTGCGAGGTCGCCTGGGCGGCCTGATGGAATAGGGATCCCTCGCACCGGGTCGGCCCGGGCGAGGGAGGTCTGTTTCCATGGAAGCCATCGTCGTCTTGTTGGTCTTCGCCGGCCTGCTCTTCCTGGCGCTGGGTCCGGTGGCGCTGGTGGTGGCCATCATCACCTTCATGCGGCTGGGGAGGCTCGAGCGCAGGCTGGCAGCGATGGGGGCTGCACCCGAGCGGCCGGCGAGGCCTGTGCGGACCGTGGGGCCGCGCCGTCCGGTGCCCACCCCGCCTGGAGCGAGGCTGGAATCCGAGCCGGAGCCCCAGGCCGCACAACCTGTGGTGACGCCAGAACCGGAACCTGCGGCTGAGCCCGCGCCGGATCCGGAACCGGTGCAGCCGCAGCGGCCCCGGCCCATCCCTTCGCGTCGTCCCTTGCCGCCCCCTCGACCCCCGCGGCCCATGCCCTCTATGGAGACCATCGGCGTGTGGGCGGTCAGCGCCGTGGGCGGCTTCCTGCTGCTGGTGGCGGGGTTCTTCGCCTTCAAGCTGGCCATCGACAAGGGCTGGCTGGGGCCCGAGGTGCGCTTCGCTGGTGGAGTGGCCTTCGGGCTGCTGTGCATGGTGGGCGGTGAGCTGTTGTGGACCCGGCGCTACCGCCTGCCCGCCTCGGCCCTGGCGGGCGCGGGCACGGGCATCCTCTACGCGGCCCTGTACGCGGGGCACTCCTGGTACGAGCTGCTCGGGGTCACGCCTACCTTTGCCCTGATGGCCGGGGTCACGGCGGTGTCGGTGCTGCAGGCGGTGCGGCGCAACAGCCAGTTCGTCGCCGTGCTGGGCCTGCTGGGCGGCTACCTCACGCCGGTGCTGCTCTCCACGGGCCACAACCAGGCCCTGGCCCTGTTCTCCTACATCGGCCTGCTGCTGGCCGGGCTGCTGATCGCCGCCAGCATGCGCGGGTGGTGGACCCTGGTGGTGCTGGCCGGGCTGGCCACGGCCGGCGTACACTTCGGCTGGGGCCTGCGCTTCCTGGGCGCCGACCAGGCCCCCACGGCCTTCGCGGCCGCCGTGGTTCTGGGAGCCTTGTTCTGGATCGCCGCCTGGAGGCGCGCCAGCTCGCAGGGCGTGGCCATCGCCGCGGTGGGGGGGCTGCTCCTGCTGCAGCTGGCCTTGCTGCCCTACCTGGTGCCGCTCGAGCCGGGCGAGGGGCTCAGCGGCCAGGCCCTGACTACGCTGGCCACGTTGCACCCCTGGCTGGCCGTAGCATTCCTGCTGCTGGTGGCGGGAGCGCTCCAGGCCCTGGCCACGCGCCTGCGCTGGAACCTGCTGGGGGTCACCGCCGCCGGCAGCCTGCTGCCTGGCCTGGCGCTGTTCTCGCTGGGCTGGACCCGTGGGACACAGCCCGCCGCGGATTGGCCGGACTTCGGCCCGCTGTCCCAGGGCCTGGGGCAGGCCTATGGGCTCGAGGCTCTGCCCCCAGCGCTGCTGCCGGCCGCCCTTCTGGGCGTGGTGGTGGTGGCCTGGGCGGTGTCGCGCCTGGTGCCGTCCCGTGCCGATGGAACCGACGACGCGGCCGGCCAGCTGCAGCGGCTGCAGCCCTCCCACGGCGTGGCGGGGCTGTTGCTCGCGGCGGGTGTCGCCGCGCTGGTGGCCAGCACGCAGCTGCCCGCGGCGGGGAGCCTCACGCTGCTGCTGGTGGGCCTGGCCGCGCTGGGCTGGGTCTGCGCAGCCTGGCCTGGTCCTCGCTGGCTGCCCCTGGCGGGGCTGGGCCTGGCGGCCGCTGGCTTGCTGGTGGCCGGAGTCCAGAGCGACGAGGGGCTCCTGGGAGCGGGTGCTGTGCTGGTGTTCCTCTTCTGGCTGGCGCCCTTCCTGGCGTCTGCGCTCCCGGGAGGTGGGCGGCTGGTGGAGAGCCCCACCCCCTGGCTGGCCTCCGCTCTGGCGGGACCGCTGCTGTTCCTGCCGCTGCATGCGGGCTGGGAGCACAGCCTGGGCGAGTCCGCCATCGGGCTGCTGCCGCTCACCTTGGGCGCGGGCACCCTGGTGGCGGCCACCGTGCTGCGGGACCGCCTGAGCCGATCTGGCGGACACACCCTGACGGTCTACATCGGCGTGGCGCTGCTCTTCGCCTGCCTGGCGGTGCCGGTGCAGCTGCGCAACGAGTGGCTGACGGTGGGCTGGATGCTGGAGGGTGCGGCCCTGGCCTGGATGTCCCGCCGCGTGCGGCATCCCGGGGTGGTGCTGCTCTCGCTGGCCCTGCTCACCGTGGCCACCGTGCGGCTGGTGTTCAACCTCGAGGTGCTCGGCTACCACGACCTGGCTGAGCCCTCGCTGCTCAACTGGACTCTGTATGGCTACGGCGTGCCGGTGCTCGCCTTGCTGGCGGCAGCCTTCTGGCTGCGTCCGCTGCCCACGGGCGAGGATCAGCGCAGCCCGCCGCCCTGGACCTGGCTGCGTCGCACCACACCAGTGGTGGTCCTGATGGCGGTGGCGGTGGCCTTTGTGCTGGTGAACCTCGAGGTGAGCGCGGCGTTCCCCGAGGGCCAGGGCCTGCACCTCTGGAGCAGCTCCCTCGAAGCCTCCATGACCCGCTCCATCAGCTGGGCCTTCTTCGGCCTGCTGCTGCTGCTGCCGGGCCAGCGGGCCGACTTCCGCTACCTGCGCCCGGTGGCCCTGCTCTTCCTGCTGGCCGCGGCGCTCAAGGTGTTCCTGCTGGACCTGTGGCAGCTGAGCGGCATCGTGCGCGTGGGGAGCCTGTTCGGCGTGGCCATCACGCTCATCCTGGCGGCTCTGGCGTTCCAGCGCCTGGTGCTCCGGGCTGACGACGACGAGGAGGCATCATGAGCCATCTCGTGCTCGCGGCGGGCCTGTCTCTCGGGGCCAGCGCCCTGGCCTCCGATCCCGGCGCCTACCCGCTCACCGTCGATCTGGTGCTGCCCGCTGCCGAGCTGGTGCGGGTGGATCTCGGCGCCGACTGGCTGGCGCGCTGCCCGGATCCCCACTCCTACCTGCTGCTGGATGCGGAGGGAAATGAGCTGCCCTTCGCGGTGCGCGACAGCGATGCGGCCAGCCCCTGGCGCGCTGTGGACCTGACCTGGCAGCCCGAGCGCAGCCAGGGACGCTGGACCTGGCGTGTGCACGCGCCTGCCAGCGGAGAGCCCGCCCACGCGCTGCGCCTGGCGGGCCTGCCGAGGGGCGCGGTGGCTGTGGTGGAGCTGCGGTCTCTCGCCGATGAGGGCGGCAGCCTGCAGCAGGTGCTGTGGAACCTTCCGGGCACAGGTGCCGGTATCAAGCTGGATCTGGAGCTCGAAAAAGGGCTTTCCAACGGGCCATGGCGGGTGAGTGCCGCTCCGGCCGAGGGGCTCCCGTGGCGGCGGGCCGGCTTCGACATGGGGTTCGAGGCCTTGCTGGCCGAGCCCTGGGGTGTGCAGACGGTGACGCTGCCTTTGGCGCTGGATGGGCCGGTGCCCTCTGGCGAGACCAGCAGCGACTGGTCCTTGCGGCTGCCCCGCGCGGGTCTGCCGCTGCGCGGGCTCTCGCTGCGGGTGGAGGACTCACTGTTTTCGCGGGAGGTCAGCCTGCTGGGTGTGGAGGGCGAGGCCCAGCGCCCTCTGGGCGAGGGCAGCCTGGAGCGCCTGGCCTTCGGTCCGGCCAGGGTGGAGCGCACCGAGCTGGCCCTGGATGTGCAGGCCCCAGATGAGCTGGTGCTGCGCCTGGACGATGGTCGCAGCGCCCCGCTGGGCATCAGCGGGGCCCAGCTGGCCATGCGTGGGGTGGCGCTGGTGGTCCCCGGGGATGCCGGAGGCGAGCATCGCTTGTTCGGCTGCGGGTCCCACCTGGCGGCCTACGACATCGAGCGTCTGGGTGCCCGGCTGGCCGAGGGTGTGCCCGCCCGGGTCGTGGCTGGCCCACCCGAGCCCAACGCGGCCTGGAGACCGGATGCAGCCGGCGAGGGCCTGCTCGGTGCTGGCCCGGTGCTGGACACTGCAGGGCTGCGGTTCGAGCGCCCGGTCACGGGAGGCCCAGGGCTGATCCGCGTGGCGCTCGACGATCATGTGCAGGCCAACACCCACACCAGCCACCGCGACCTGCGCTTCGTGGACGACCAGGATCGGCAGCTGCCCTTCCTGCTGCGCGCGGGTGGCGCGGGCCGACTGCTGGATGTGTCGGTGGGTGAGCCCGTCCAGGAGCACGGTCGCAGCGTGATCCACCTGCAGCTGCCCGAGGACGGCGTCCCGGCGCAGGCCCTGGTGCTGCGCAGCAGCCGCACCCACTTCCGGCGGGAGGTGAGGGCGACCAGTGGCCTCCAGGAGGGCGGTCCGGTGCTCTTCTCGGTTCACTGGCAGGGAGCTGACGAGGGCGAGAGTCGCCTGGTGGTTCCTCTGCACCGCAAGCTGCCCCGCGATCTCCTCTTGACCATCGACAACGGCGACAACCCACCCCTGCCCGTCGATCATGTGCAGCTGGTGGCCCCTTCAGTGCACGCCTGGCTGTCGCTGCCCGCCCAGGGCTCGGTGCGACTGCTGTACGGCAGCGAGGGGCTCTCGGCGCCCAGCTACGACCTGGAGCTGTTGCGCGAGCGGGTGCTCACCCAGCCGGTGGAGGAGGCCAGGCTGGGTGAGGTGGTGGAGCGCGAGCCGCCTGCCCCGGACCGACGCAGCGGCCTGCTGCTGGGTGCGGTGGCCCTGCTCTCCATGCTGCTGCTGGGGCTCATCGTGCGCCTGCTGCGTACCCCTGTGGAGGATTGATAGCGCCTCCCTGGGAGCCGCAGTGAGCTCTAGAGCTGCAGGACGTCGGCGAGGTAGCGGATGGTGGTGATGGTGCCCGGGATGCCCCGGCGGGAGAGGCCGCGCATGGCTCGCTGGCCGGCGTCCGCGATGTTCGCGCCGGTGGTGATGTAGGTGGCGGAGCCTTCGGGGCCCTGCACGATCACCTCGAAGCCCTGCAGGGCCTCGCTCTGGGGGGCTCTCTCGGGCTCGGCTGGGACCGACGCGGTGGAGCGTGGGGCCTGTCCGGTTTCGAGGGCCAGGATCGCCTCCTCGTTGGGCAGGGGCTCGCCTTCGCCGCGCCAGCGGGCTGGGATGCCGCGCCGGCGCCGCCACGCGCGCACGTTCTCCGCCGTGGCACCGGCCCTGGCCGCGATGACGCGGTCGGGCAGGATGCCCACCAGCTCGAGGTAGGGGTCGAGCTTGGACTTGCGCCTCTTTGCCCGGTGCGCGGCGGGCGCGGTGGCGCCAGCTTCGCCGGGCAGGGGCTCGCCCTCGCCGCGCCAGCGGGCCGGTATGCCCCTGCGCTTGCGATAGGCGCGCACGTTCTCGGAGCTCACGCCGGCCATCTCGGCGACGAGGCTGTCGCGGAAGATCCCCAGCTTGTCGAGGTATGGTTCGAGCTTGGACTTGCGAGCCATGGGCGCTCCATGGGCTAGTGGAGGGCGGGCGCAGCCTAGCCGGCCACTGCGGGGCCAGGATCAGGATTTGGTGCCGAGATAGCCGAAATATCCTGGCGTATCTGCTGCCGCAACGCCGTAGATCCCGCCTCGGCGGCTGGCTAGTCCGCGCTGCGGGCCAGCCGGAAGCCGTAGATGTAGCCGCTGTAGTCGGGGTCAGCGCTGTCTGCGGGGTTCTGGCGCCGGGGGAGGCAAGCGGCGAGCGCGACCAGCAGCACCAGGGCGGTGAGGTGCCTCAAGTTGGCGCCGGGATCGTGAAGCCCACCAACAGGGCCCGCGAGGCCTGCTCGAGGCTGGCGGCGAAGTCCTGCTGGAAGGCCTGCAGCTCGGGGCGCTGCAGCACCTCGGCCACCACAGGGGGAGGGTTGGCGATGGGCCACAACCCGGCCAGCAGCGCCACGTAGGCGTTCAGGAAGTCGCGGGCGCCGTCGACGCCCAGGGCCGGCAGCGCGCTGTGCAGGGCGTTGACCAGGCGGATGAAGATGCCCAACCCGCGCAGCTTGAAGTCGTAGACCACCTCGGCGGAGAGGTTCTGCTCCAGCACCGAGCCCATCACCGCCACCAGCGCACAGGCGCGCGGGCGCGAGGCGGTGGTGCGGGCCAGGACCTCGGCCACGGCTGCCGGGTCGTCGCTGCCCCCCAGGGGCACCAGCTCGCGCTCCGTGGCGGTGATCCAGTCCAGCCAGCCCTCGTACAACAGCTCCAGCAGCAGGGCCTCGCGGCTCTCGAAGTAGCGGTACAGGTTGCCCTTGGACAGCCCCACCCGCTTGGCGATGGCGGCCAGGCTCACCGCCATGGGCCCCTTCTCGTCCACCAGCTCACCAGCCGCCCGCAGCACCGCGGCGCGGCGCTGGGCCTTCTGCTCCGGCTGGCGGGCACGGCGGAAGCTGCATTTGTTCATGGTGGCCACCGCGTCTCACCCGGGCTGGACCGCCACCAACCTGATGGCGGACTCGGCCCTGGTCAGCCTGGGGAGCGCGCTGTTCGCGCAGCGCCCGCTCCCAGGGGCCCTGCCCACGCTGCGTGCGGCCACCGACCCGGATGCAGGGCCCGACGACTACTTCGGACCGGGCAGTTGGTTCGAGATGCGCGGAGCGCCCGCGGCTGCACAGCGCAGCAAGACCGCTCGGGACGAGGCGGTGGCCCACCGCTTGTGGGAGCTGTCCCAGCAGCTCACCGGTGTGCGTTACCTGACCCCCGAAGCCTGAGGTGCGCCATGCGTCGTCGCAGCAAGATCTCCCTCGCCGCCGGTGCCG
Source organism: uncultured Enterobacterales bacterium (assembly GCA_964512185.1). Taxonomy (GTDB): domain Bacteria; phylum Myxococcota_A; class UBA796; order UBA796; family JAFGLY01; genus CAZEJJ01. The sequence goes on from CAZEJJ010000140.1 coordinate 12,523, forward strand.
CTCTGGGCGGGGTGGGTTTCGCCTGGGCGGCCCTGGGCATGCCCGCCCTGGGGGCCACGCCGGCCGGCGACCGCAAGGTGCGCATGGCGGCCTCACCCAACTTCCACAAGGGCAAGGCGAGGAACCTGGTGGATCGGCCCATGGCGGCCGAGGGCAGCTCCATGATGAGCGCCAGCTGGGACTTCATGTTCAGCAGGGCGCAACGCGAGCCAGAGGTGGAGATCCCCGTCGTGCGGCCCGACCCGGCAGCGCTCGCCCCCCAGGGGGAACGCCTGCGTGCCACCTGGCTGGGCCACAGCACGGTGCTGTTGGAGGTGGATGGCCACCTGCTGATCACGGATCCGGTGTTCGCGGAGCGCGCCGCACCCGTGTCCTTTGCGGGCCCCAAGCGCTTCCACGCGCCACCGCTGGCGCTGGCGGACCTGCCCCCGCTGGACGCGGTGCTCATCTCCCACGATCACTACGACCACCTGGATCACGGCGCCATCGTGGCCCTGGCCGAGACCGGGGTGCCATTTCTGGTGCCCCTGGGCGTGGGCGCCCACCTGGAGAGCTGGGGCGTAGAGCCCGCTCAGATCACCGAGCTGGACTGGTGGGAGCAGAGTGAGCTGGGGGATCTGCGCCTGGTGTGCACGCCGGCCCACCACTTCTCGGGGCGCTCGGGCGTGGATCGGGACCGCACGCTCTGGTCATCCTGGGCCATCATGGGCGAGCAACACCGGGTCTGGTTCGGCGGTGACACCGGGCCGCTGGAGGCCGCCGATCTCATCGCCGAGCGCTACGGACCCTTCGATCTGACCCTGATCGAGATCGGCGCCTTCGATCCCGCCTGGGCCGCCATCCACCTGGGTCCGGACGAGGCCGTGAAGCTCCACCAGCAGGTGGGTGGCCGCGTCCTGCTGCCCATCCACTGGGGCAGCTTCAACCTGGCCCTGCACGCCTGGGATCAGCCCATCAACCGCTTGCAGGAGCTGGCGGAGCAGCAGGGCCTGTCGCTGATGGTGCCTGTCCCCGGTGGCACCATGAGCACCGACGACCCCGGGGTGGCGGAGTTCTGGCGGGGCCGCCGGGACTAGTCCTCCTCGGAGCTCTGGTTCAAGAACGCTTCGAGGTCGAGGAGGCGCTCTCGGCCCTGGCGTAGCGGGGGCTTGCGCGGACCCAGGGCATGGCGCAGCAGGTCCATGTGCTCGGCGATGAGCCTGCGCTGCTCGCGTTCGGGAAATTCCCTGAGTCGCTCGGGGTGGGCGCAGAACTCGATGAGATCCATGCCGATGCGGCGTTGGATCGCCAGATCCATGCCCTGCATGAGCTGGGCCAACAGGAAGTCGGCTGCCACGTCGAGGTCCAGGTCGGTGCGCACATGGCCCACGGCCTGGCCCTGCGCCAGCAGCACGCGCATGTTGGTGCGGGCCAACGCCTGGTACTCGCTGACCAGGGACTGCAGCTCGGGATCGGCGCTCGGGTGCCAGAGCACGGCGGCGATGCGCGACAACCTGGGATGCTCCAATCCGAAGCGGATGCCGCCCAGCATCATGTTGCCCAAGAGCGCCCAGTAGTCGCCCACTGTAGGCTCGGGCTGGGCGGCCAGGTATTCGAGCTTGCGGCGAGCGGTCTCTTCGAGCAGCAGCCAGCGGAACAGGACGATCTTGCCGTCGAAGTACTGGTAGAAGCTGCCCTTGGCGATCTTGGCCCTGGCCACGATGCGCGAGATGGAGGCCCCGGTGTAGCCCCTCTCGGAGAACTCCTCGATGGCTGCCTCGGCGATGCGGGCGCGCTTGTCGGGGGGCAGGTTGAGGAAGGTGTCTTTGGGCATGCTGGACGGAGCCTAGTTTCTCAGGGACTGCAGGCTGAAGGTGCCCTCGGGGATCTCCACGTCGAACTCGATGGTCTCGTAGATCACCTCGGTGAACTCTCCGGGCTCGTCAGCGGGCACCAGCTTCATGCGGCCGGCGATCATGCGGCCGTCCGACTCGTGGTAGTCCGAGAAGGTCATGGTGCGCACCAGCTCGCCGTCCTCGTCCCAGTAGCTGATCTCGGTGGGCTGCTCGTCGGGGCGCAGCTTCACCAGGATCTTGCCCCACACCACCGCGGCGTCTTCCTTGGCGACGCACTCGATGACGTACTCGCCGGTGCCGTCGGCGGCGGGCTCGGCGGTGAGATCGTAGGTGAAGTCATCGGCCATGCGGGACTCTTTGACCAGGTCGTCGTTGGTGAAGTGCGAGCCCATCCAGGAGCCGGACATCATGCCCGCCGGCACCTTCATGGTGCGGTCCACCTTGGGCAGGTAATTCCAGATGTTGTCGTCCACCCTGAGGGTGGCCATGCCGGCTTCCTTGGCGGGGGAGAGGATCTTCATGAGCGAGCGCTCCTCGCCCTCGGCCCAGCCCTCCATGGTGAGCGTGCGTTCCCAGCGCGCCGTCTTGACGTGCATGGTGACCTTGGAGTAGCTGGACGCGCCCCGGTGCATGTCGTCGGTGGCGTCGAGCAGCTCTCGAGCTCGAGCCTGCGACGGGGTCTCGACGGGCTCCTGGCCGTAGGCGGTGGTGGTGGCCATGAGCCCGAGAGCCGCGATGGCGGTGATGATGCTGCGCTTCATGGTCACGCCTCCTTGCGTTCGTCGCTGGATACCCTGCCGTCCACCAGTCGCACAAGCCGGCGGGCGCGTTCCATGACCCGCGGATCGTGGGTGGAGAACACAAACGTGACCCCGCGCGACCTGTTGAGCTTCTCCATGATGCCCAGCAGCCGATCGGCGGTCTCGGAGTCCACGTTGGCGGTGGGCTCGTCGGCCAACACCACCGCGGGCTGCGAGGCGATAGCGCGCGCGATGGCCACCCGCTGCTGCTGCCCGCCGGAGAGCTGGTCTGGGCGGCGGTCCTCCAGGCCTTCGAGGCCCACATCGGCCAGCAGCTTCATGATGGTCCGGCGGCGCTGCTCGGCTGGGGCTCCCTGCAGGGCCAGCACCGACTCGGCGTTTTCGTAGGCGGTGAGCACCGGCATCAGGTTGTAGGCCTGGAACACGAAGCCGATGCGGTCGCGGCGCAGCCTGCTGCGGCCCCGACGGCCCAGGCTGGCCAGGTCCTGGCCGTCCACGTTGATGCTGCCGGTGGTGGGTGTGTCCAGCGCCCCCACCAGGTTGAGCAGGGTGGTCTTGCCCGAGCCCGAGGGCCCGCAGATGGCCGTGAATTCGCCGGCGGCGATGTCCAGGTCCACGCCGCGCAGGGCGCGCACGTCGATGCTGCCTTGCTTGTAGTCCTTGGTGACACCGGAGATCTCGATGACATTGTTGCTCATGGGGAACCTCAGACGAGCTTGATGGAATCGACGGGCTCTACGCGACCGGCCTTCCAGGCGGGGTAGAGGCCGGCGGTCAGGGTGGCGAAGATGACGCAGCAGACGATGATGACGAAGGTCTCGGGGTACAGCCCGCAGGGCATGACCATGTCGAAGCCCACCCCCCCGATCGAGACGTCCTGGTTGGCGTACATGGCGGACATGTCGATGCCGTTTACGGACAGCCACTTGTAGGGCCAGGCCGAGATCCCCAAGCCCGCAGCCAGGCCCACGATGGCCAGGTAGACGCTCTCCCACATGATCATGCGGAAGATCTGGCCGGGCGAGTAGCCGATGGCCACCAGGATGCCGAACTCCCGCACGCGCTCCATGACCGACATGAAGAGCGTGTTGAAGATGCCCGCGGTGACCAGCAGGGCGATGATCACCAGGAAGAAGCGCCCGCCCCACAGCTTCATGGCCACGAAGGTCTTGAGGTCCGGGGCCACCTGCCCCCAGCTGGAGGCGCCAAGCTCCTCGGCGAGCTTCGGCCCGAGCGCGGTCGCCACGTCTGTGCTGTCGCGGTTGTCGGACAGGTAGACGCCCACGTGGGTGGCCTCGTCAGGTTCGTAGCCCAGGGTCTCGCGGGCGGTGTCGATGGGCAGCAGGAGCAGGGCTGCATCTGCTGATGGAGCTCCGGTACCGATGGTGCCGGAGAGGCGCCCCATGCCGGCGACGATCTCACCCTCCTTGTCCATCATGGTGTAGACGATCTTGTCGCCCAGCTCGGCGCCCAGGTTCTTGGCCAGGATCTTGCCGAGCACGATGCCCTCATCGTCGGCGGTGGTGTACATCGCGCCCGACACCACGCCCTCGAGGAAGCGCAGGGTGTCGTCGGTCTCGGCCTGCGGGTCGTAGGCGATGAAGGCCGCGCCGAAGCTGTCGCGGGCGGTGGCCACCATGGCCTGGCCCATGATGCGGTCCACCACGCGCTCGACGCGGGAGTCCTGCTCGGCCAGCTCGCGGATGGTCGCGGTGGCCTGCACGGTGCGCCCCAGCGAGGGGGTGTCCAGGTACTCGTGGTGGTGGACCACCACGTGACCCGAGCCCTGCCGAGCTGCCGTGTCGACGAAGTCCGCGAAGGTCATGTCCTGCAGGGCCATCATCAGGATGGCCATGAAGAGGCCGAAGGCGATGGAGATCAGGGTGAGGAGGGTGCGGCGCTTCTGCCGCCAGAGGTTGCGCCAGGCGATGGTCGCGAGCTTGGGTCCAGCCATTTCGAGCTCCTATCGGTGCCGCATGGCGCGGACGGGGTTGATCCAGGCGGCCTTGAGCGCCGGGTAGAGCACAGCGGCCATGGTCAGGAACCACAGCAGGATCAGCGGCCCCGCGCAGCTCTTCACCGAGTAGATGCCGTACCAGATCTCCGACACCGCGAGCCCCACCATCTCGGTCCCAGCCATGGCGCCGGTGTTGATGCCGTGGGTCTGCAGGTACCACATGAAGGGCAGGGCCAGGGTGAAGCCCACCAGCGAGGCCACCGCGGCCTGCACCGCGCCTTCGACCATGATGAGGCTCAAGACCCGCAGGGGTCCAGCGCCGATGGCCTTGAGCACGCCGAACTCGCGGATGCGCTCGAAGACCGCCGTGAGCATGGCGTTCAGGATCAGGATGGCCACGGCGACGTAGACGATCAAGTAGAAGATCCAGATCATGCCCTCGACAGACTGGAACATCTGCGCCACCGCCGGCATCAGTTGCTTCCAGGTCTGCACGCTGGGCCCGGGTATGGCGACCGCGGACGCCATGATGTCCAGCTCACGGCCGAGCTTGGGGCTGATGGCCATGGTGGTGAGGCCGGCGTTCAGCGGTGCGTCCAGCACCAGGCAGAGGTGGCTGGCTTCGTCGCCTTCGTAGCCCAGCGCCTGGCGAGCGGTGCCCAGGGGAAGCAGGACCAGGTCGAGATCGGCGCTGGCATCCACACCGGCCACGCCGGTGGCGAGGGTGCCGGCCAGGGTGCCCTTGGCGGCCACGGGCTGCCCATCTCTGCCCAGCAGGGTGTAGGCGATCTCGTCACCGGGCTTGACCCCCAGCTTGTCAGCCAGGCTCTTGCCCAGCACGAGCGAGTCGGCGTCGGCTGATGCAAGCAGCTCACCCGCCAGCTCGCCGTCGAGGAGGGGCAGCGTGGTGACCTGCTCGGCGTCGGCTTCTGCGGCGGGATCTGCGGTGGTCTGCTCGACGGTGGGATCGTAGGCGATGAAGCCAGCCTCGACGCTGGTGTCGCCCACGGTGACCGTGACCGCACCCAGCACACGCTCCAGCACCTGGGTGACGTGCTCGTTCTCCAGCGCCAGCCGTCGCAAGGCGGTGGTGCCCTGCACGGTCAAGTCGGGGGTGTGGCTGTCCAGGTAGTCGTCGTGCTGGATGACCAGCTGGCCCAGGTTCTGCGGGGCCACCAGGGCCAGGAACTCCTCGTAGGGATCCCGCACGATCGCGCGGGCCTCGGCCGCCACCTCGCCCAGATCGCGCTCGCCGCGTCGCAGCACGATCTGGTGGACCCCCGCGGGGAGCGACATGAACTCGCGGAAGGTGGCGGTGTTCAAGAGCACCCCCCCACGATCTGTGCTCTGTCCCACGGCCTTGAGCACACCCCGCACCCGGTAGAGGTCGTTGGCCATGGAGCCATCGGCGGCCTGCCCCACCACGATGAGCTCGTCGCCGGGCTTGACGTTCAGGGTCTTGGCCAGGTGCTTGCCCAGCACCACGCCCTGCGGATCGGCGGGGTCGAGCCACTCGCCTTCGCCCACCGCCTCCCACAGGCGGCTGACCTCGCGATCGCGGTCTACGTCGATGCCGCGTAGCTGCACGCCAGCGGAGAACTCTCCCGAGGCGCCCAGGCCACCGCCCAGCAGCCTGGGTGAGGCGGCGATGCCCGCTTGCTCCAGCTGCCGCACGATGGCATCGGAGTCTTCCATCGCGGTGTAGAGCGAGGGGGACTCCAGGTAGCCAGGGGCGTGGATCTGGATGTCACCGATCTCGAGCTCGGTGACGCCCTCTTCCATGTCCTTCATGTAGCCGGGGATGAAGCCCGCGTAGAGCAGCAGCACCCACAGGGCCAGGGTCATGGCGGAGATGGTGACCAATGAGCGGCGCTTGTTGCGCCACACGTTCCGCCACCCCATCTTGAAGACGTTCATGGGTTGCCCCTTTCTAACGGGATCCAGTGCGGTTCCCCGACACCATATGAATACTCGGTCACATGGGCAAGGAGAGCTGTGACCGGGTGGTCACAGGGTGATGGGGGTCATGGCTCGGTGGGCTCATCGCCGGTCGCGCCGGGGGCCGCCTGTTCGTCCGCGGCTTGCTGCTCGCCCAGAATGCGGTCGAAGGCGGTCAGCCCACCCATGGCTCCCAGCCCCATGGTCTCCACCGCGGTGGAGGGCACGATGATCATCGAGCCCTTCTGCTTGAGCCCCTCGTAGACCATGTTCATGGCCCTCAGGTGCAGCGCGGCCGGGTTCCGCTTGTAGTGCTCCGAAGCCGCGGCGAACTTGGCGGCGATCTCCGTCTCTGCCGTGGAGAGGATGATGCGGGCCTGGCGCTCGCGCTCCGCCTGGGCCTGGCGGCTCATGGCGTCTTCGAGGGCCTTGGGGATGATGATGTCGCGGATCTCCACCGACTGGATGGTGATGCCCCACGCGTTGGTCTTGGCGTCGAGCCCGGCCTGGATCTCGCTGCCCAGGCGATCCCGCTGGGACAGCAGCTCCGCCAGCTCGGTCCTGCCGATGGCGTCGCGCAGGCCGGTCTGGGCCGAGAGGATCACGGCGTCCATGAAGTCCTCGACCTCGAGCACGGCCTTCTCGGCGTCCCAGACCATCCAGAAGGCGATGGCGTCCACGTTCACCGGCACGGTGTCGCGGGTCAGGGTGGTCTCGGCGGTGAAGTCGCTGACCCGGATGCGCTGATCGACGAAGTTGGAGACCTTGTCGATGATCGGGATGACGAAGAACACCCCCTTCTCGCGAATGCCGTGGAAGCGACCGAAGCGCAGCAGCACCGCCTTTTCCCACTGGTAGGCGAACTGGACGCAGGGGGAGAGGATGCCGGCCACGGCCACGGCGGTGA
>CAZEJJ010000141.1:0-19694 GCA_964512185.1 uncultured Enterobacterales bacterium
CGTGTCGTTCGCTGCAAGCAGGACGCGTCACGTGTGTAGCAGCAGTAGGCACTGGCGGGTCGCAGTAGACATGAGCTTTCCCGAGGGCTCCTAGTTCAGCGCCCACGCCAGCAGGGCGATGGCCACCGAGGCCACCAGGCGCCGGCCCACCAGCCGCGTGCGGGCCAGGCCCAGGAAGAACACCAGCCCCAGCAGCCCCCCCGCGATGATGGCGCCCAGCGGCACCTCCTGGCCCAGCAGCAGCGCCACGGCTGGCGGCACCGCGGCCCCCACCAGCCCCGCGGGGACCAGGATCCACCGCCGGCCGTGCAGGGCGAGCACCAGGGCGATGGCGGTGTTGGCCGAGACCGTGACCAGGTAGGGCAGGTACAGTCCGGGATCGTCGGTGTGGGCGAAGATCAGCACCACCAGCATGCTGCCCACGGTGGACGGGAACACCACGGTGAGATCGGCCTCCATGTCCTGGGGGCGCGCCAGGGCCGCCAGGCCGTACAGCGCCAGCAGGGGCAGCAGCCAGGGCCAGCCGCCCAGGGCGTAGGCCAGGGTGCCCAGCACGAAGGTGAGCAGGGCGCTGGCCGGGTTCAGGCCGGCGCGCTGGTAGCTGAGCAGCACCACCGCCAGCGCCACGAGCATGCCCTCCAGCCAGGCCGACAGCTCCGCCAGGCCCAACCTGAGGGTCCGATCCAGCACCAGCCAGGCAGCGTAGGGGATCAGGATGTTATCGCTGCCGCGCACCGAGACGGCCTCCACCGCTCCGGTGAGGATGGCCGCCACCAGGCTCACCAGCAGCAGGTCGGGCCAGGCCGGGCGCCCCGCCAGCGCCAGCCCGCCCAGCACGATGGCGAAGGCCAGCCCGAAGAAGGTGGCCGTGCCCTCGAAGCTGCGCTCTCCGTCCAGCACCCGGAACACGGTCTCGCCCCGCGCCTTGCCCACCAGGGCGGCTCCGGTGTCCGCCACCGCCATGATGGCGATGGGGATTGTGAACAGCGCCTTGTCGCCGTCCGACAGCAGCCAGATGCCCAGCACCGCCACCGGGTAGTAGTAGGCACCGCCTGTCCGGCGCGACACGCCGTGGATGGACATGAGCAGGCGGCTCTTCTTGCCCACCCCCAGGATGAGCAGGAAGGACACGGTGAGCAGGGCCACGGACCAGGCCGAGTCCAGCGCCCAGGGGAAGGCCAGCACGATGAAGCCCGAGCCGATGTGGGAGACCTTGCGCGTCACCTCGTTGGGCAGCCCGAAGACGCGAAAGGCCGCCTCGTTGAGCACCAGCAGGGCCACGATGGCCCCGCCCACCGACAGCGCCCCCAGCAGGTCGGCCAGCAGGGCGTCGAGGATGGACTGCAACATGGCGCCGGATTCGCTATCCTGGGGTCGCAGACAGGCTATCAGCTTCCCGCGCCCCCGGAGACCGGCATGGCCCCCCCGGCTCGCACCCTCGCCACTGCGCTCGCTCTGCTCGTCCTGGGCGGCTGCAAGCGCGACGACGAGGTCAAGCCCATCCCCGACGACAGCGAGCCCGAGGTGCAGACGGTGGTGCTGCCCCAGCTGCGCATCGACTCTCCGGCGCGAGGCGCCTTCATGGGCAGCCGCGACGTCACCATCCAGGGCAAGGTCACCACCGGCAGCAGCCCGCTGGCCAGCCTGGAGATCGACGAGCAAGACCTGCAGTGGGGCGCCAACGGCATCCTGGCGGCCCCGTGGACACCGGAGCCGGGCCTCAACCTCCTGGGAGCCAGGCTCGAAGACGAAGACGGCGAGCGCGCGGTGGACGGTCGCGCCTTCATCTGGGGCCCGGTGCACGAGCCCGCCGCCACCATCGCCGGCGCGCTGCGGCTGCTGCTGGGCCCCGATCTCTCCGAGCTGTCCGACCTCGTGGAGCTGGTGCTCTCCGACGACTCCCTCGCCGGCGAGTTCATCGGGCAGACCATCACCACCGACTACGCTGACATCACCCCCACCGCCATGGGCTGGAGCGGCGCCTCGGTGAGCATGAGCCCCGGCGACGGGGTGCTCGACAGCACCATCGTGCTGTACGACGTGTGGATGGAGTACACCGCCGACATCATCGGCTGGTTCGAGGTGGACGGCTCCGCCTGGATGGACTCCCTCAGCATCGACGCCGTGCTGCAGATCTCGGCCACCGGCGGCGCTGTGCAAGCCCAGACAACCTCGATCAGCGCCACCCTGACGGGCTTCGGCATGGAGGTGGAGTGGGTGCCCGGCTGGGCCGAGGACTGGCTCGCCGACTGGGCCGCCGACTACCTGGCCTCCTCCCTCGAGGAGCAGGTGGGCGACATGCTCGAAGAGCTGGTGCCCGAGTACCTGGCCGGCATGGCCATGGACTTCGAGTTCGGCGAAGGCGTGCCCATCGCCTTCAGCCTGGATCTCGACAGCCTCGAGGTCACCACCAGCGGCATCCAGCTGCAGATGGACGCCGCCACCTGGTCCGGACCGGCCTTCGAGCTGCCCACCGGCGCCGGCTCCATCGACACTGAAGAGACCGCGGCGCCCTGGTCCGCCGCCAGCGGCGGCTCCTTCGCCGTGCTGGCCGACGACGACCTGGTCAACCAGCTGCTCTTCGCCTTCTGGACCTCAGGCCAGCTGTCGGGCCTGCAGCTGGGCGAGGTGGAGCTGGCGGTGATGATGGGCGAGCAGATGGACCCGCCCCTGGGGCCGGTGCAGACCCTCACCATCGACATGCAGCTGCCACCGATCATGCAGCCGGCGGTGCAGGACGACATGACCTTCAACCTGGCCTTCGGCGAGCTGATCATCAGCTTCGAGCGCGACGACGGCGTGCTGCACTCCTTCTCGGTCAACGCCAGCACCGGGGCCACGGCCGCCATGCAGCCAGTGGACGGCGAAGACAACGTGGTCATGAGCCTCGACGGGCGGCCGGCCTATGTGCAGGTGCACGTGGGCGCGCTCGAGTACGACCAGGCCCTCGATCCCGGCGACCTCGCCGCCCTGATCCGCCTCATGGTCCCTCCCCTGCTCAGCCGCAGCGCCGAGTTCATGCCCAGCGTGCCGGTGCCGGCGCTCGAGCTCTCGAAGATGACCGACATGGAGGCGCTGCAAGGGGTCACCCTGCAGCTGAGCGGGACCGAGATCTCGGTCACCGAGCAGGGCTGGCTGCTGCTGCGAGGCGATCTCTCCGCCGATTGAGCTGACGCGCCCGCTGTGGGAGGATGCCCACAGGCCCGTGCCCCGGGAGGTTTCATCGTGCTCGCATCCTGGCTCGCCCTGATCCTGCTCGCCCTGCCCGCCAGCGCCGACGACGACGTGGGCACCTCGGACGAGGCCCCCGCCGTCGCTGCCGAGGAGGAGTCGGAGCCACCGCCGGTGCCCGAGCCTGAAGCACAGCCGGATCCTGAACCTGACCCGGTGGGCCTCCCCACCGGCCTGATCGCCGACCAACCCGCCCCACCCCTCATCCAGGCCGTCCAGGTCGTCGGCCCCCGCCGCGCCGCCCACGACCTGGTGGTCTTCGTGCGCGCCGACGGTCAGCTGTACCTGGGCGATGACCTCCTGCGCGACCAGGATCTGCCCGCTGTGCTCGCCGACAGGCTGCAGGAGGACCCCGAGACGCGCGTGGTGGTGGAGACCGACGAGGGCGCGCCCTCGGGCCGCGTGCGCGAAGTCCTGCAGCGCATCCACGAGGCGGGCGCCACGCGGGTGGCCCTGGACTTCTCCGACGTGGAGCTGGGCTCGGCGCAGGATCGCCTCTTCGTCGGAGGCATCGAAGAGCTGGGCGACGCCGGGGTTGAAGAGCTGGGCAGCGAGCTGTCCAGGAGAGAGCTGCGCAAGCTCAAGCCCAAGCGCTGGAAGTTCCCCCAGAACCCCTACGGTGCCATCGACTTCACCTCCTACACCCTGGAGTGGGGCGAGGCGCGCCTGGGCCTGCTGAACATCTACTACGGCGTGCTCCCCAGGACCCAGATCGGCACTTGCCCGCTGCTGGACGGCTTCGGAGTCTACAACGTCAACGGCAAGATCAACGCCATCCGCGAAGGCCGCCTGGACATGGCCGTGCTGGGCAGCGCCACCTACGTGCCCATGGGCGAGCTGATGAACTGGGCCGACCAGACCCTGGGGCTGGGCCTGAGCGGCGATGCCGGCGGCCAGCAGCTGTTCACCAGCCAGATCACGGTGTTCTCCCTGGGCGGCATGGCCTCGCTGCGCCTCGCCAACCCCTGGACCCTGCACGCGGGCCTGCGGTGGTCGCGCGTCGGCGCCCGGGGCGAGCTGGACTTCGGCGACCTGCCCGAGGTGCTGATCCCAGGCGAGACCGACGACGAGGCCTACCTGGTGTCCAGCCTCGCTGGCGAGCTGCTGACCCTCAAGCTGGCCACCGACATCCGCTTCAACCGCCGCGACAGCCTGGTCCTCCAGCTGCGGGCTCCGGTGTACGCCCGCGCCCGCGGCGCCATCAGCGGGCAGATCGATGGCCTGCAGAACCTGGAGAACCTGGAGCTGCTGGTGAGCTACGGCGACGCCCTGCCGCTGGCCACCGCCTACCAGGCCAGCTTGAGCTACCAGCTGCAGTGGAAGCACTGGCAGGCCCGCGCAGGCCTGGGCACCTCCGCCATCGAGGGCGCCTGGCTGATGCAGGCCTTCGACCTCTCCTACCGCTTCGGCGGCAAGACCCGGCGCGAGGAATCCCAGATCCGCAAGGGCTACCGCCGCAACCGCCGCTCCGAAGAGCAGGGCGCGTAGCACCGGCACAGGGGTACAGGGGGCACAGGATCCACAGGGGGCACAGGATCCACAGGGGGCACAGGGGGACGGGCGCCGGATCCGGCCAGCCGGCGATCCACCCCGTCGCGGTGTGCGGGTATGTGGGTCACTGGGGCACAGGGGCACGGACACAGGATCCTTCCTCCCTGGTATCAACCTGGATCCTTCTTCCCTTCTTCCTCAGCGGCGAGCGCCCCTTCTTCCTGCGACGCCTCCAGCGGCGAGCGCCACGCGCAGGCCCACCCCGTTCGGTGTAGGCTCGTGCCATGCCGTGGTTGCTGCTCCTCGTCGCCCTGGGCTGGGCGTCCACGCCTGACCAGGTGGCCATCCGCGTCGCCGCGGTGGAGCGCCTGCGTGCGCTGCGGGCCGAGGGCAGGGCACCGCGGCCCAGCGTGGCGGAGATCCGCAAGACCGCCCAGGGCACCATCATCACCGGCCTGGCCGGCAGCACCGCCTGGGGCGCCGCCGTGCTCGACGTGCCCATCGGGCAGCTATGGGCGGGCCTGAACGACGAGACCCGCCACCCCGGCTACACCGCCACCGCCTACTCGGAGATCCTCTCCGGCCAGGCCTGCCGCTCGGGTCGCGAGGTCTTCCAGTACCTGCCGGTGCCCATGATCTCCGACCGGTGGTGGATCAGCACCCTGCGCCACAACCACCAGCTGGCTCGCGACAGCGGTGGCTCCGTGCGCGAGCTCTACTTCCGCGGCAACATGGACCCCAGCAGGGTCACCTCGCCAGCAGCCAGGAAGCTGCTTCCCCAGGCGGCGCCCATCGGCTCCACCCGCGGCGGCTGGTTCCTCGTGGCCATCGACCCTTTCTCCACCTACGTGGAATACCACTCCAACACCGATCCCGGCGAAGGCGTGCCGCAGAGCCTCGCTTCCAGGCTCGCGACCAAGGGCGTCCGGGACACCATCGAGGCGATGGAGAGGTTCGCCAAGGAGGGCAATCCAGCATGCCCCGTCTACTGAGAACAGCCATTCTGATCGCGATCTACGCGCTGGCGCCTCCCGCGCTGGCGGACGAGACCTACGCCTGGATCTCGCCGCCCGCGGAGCAGCAGCTGGCCGCGGACAGCGCCGAGATCCCCGTGGGCAAGGGGGCCGTGTTCGTGCCCCACATCACGGGCCCCGAGCACGAGCCCCCAGCCATGCTCGTCTCCGACGAGGAGGTGGTGAGCGTGCCCCTGGGGCAGCGCTTCCTGGTGGATCCCGGCCAGTACGTGGTGGTGGTGAGCGCCGGCTCGCCCGCCCAGGGGGTCAGCGCCTCCGTGGACGTCATCGAAGGTGAGACCACTCTGGTGCCGGTGCTCTGGGGTGCCCTGCGCATCGAGGTCACGGACGACCACCGCATCCCCCACCGGGGCACCTACGAGATCATCAGCGGCGAGACCCGTGAGCCCATCGGCACGGGCTTTGGAGCCGACACCCTGCAGGGCGAGATCCTGCAGACCTGGCTGCTCAAGCCGGGCCTGTACCGCATCGTGCGCCCGGGCGGTGACTTCCGCGCCCTGCGCGACTACGCCACGGTGGTGGTGCCCGAGGCCGGCTTCGTGCGCTATCGGCTGGTGCAGGATCCCGACACCCAGGATTTCCTGGGCTCGGGTGTGCTGCTGCCCGACGAGTTCGCCACCGCCCTGCGCGAGGACCAGCGCTGGTTCCGGTCCATGGTGGTGGGCTTCGATGGCTCTCTGGTGGACAGCCAGAACGTGGTGGGGGCGGTGAACCAGACCCAGTACAGCTTCTCCGCCTACGCCGACGCCCAGGTGAGCTTCACCTCCAAGCCCCATCAGGTGGCGTCGCTGTTCCAGATCGAAGAGGGCGTCAGCCAGGTCATCCCCCAGGAGAGCTCACCCCAACCGCTGCTCAAGGCCACCGATCGCCTGCGCGGCGATCTGCTCTACACCTACATTCTCGAGGGCCGCACCGGTCCCTACGCCCGCGCCAGCGCCGAGTCCCAGGCCTTCCCCACCGAGGTGCTGGTCACGGACGACACCACCATCGCCATCCAGCGCTCCGACGGCAGCGAGGACAGCATCGAGGTGGGGGCCAACGAGACCTTCCGCTCTGCCGAAGCCGGGCTTCCCACGTTGCTGCGTGAAGGGGTGGGCATCAACACCTCCTTCCTGGAGAAGAACCGCAGCACCAACTTCAACCTGCGCCTGGGCTACGGCATGCGCCAGAACCTCTACGGCGGGGCGCTGGTGGTGGACGATCGCGACGCCACCGACGCCATCGAGTACACCGCCGTGGACAGCTTCTACGAGACCGGCATCGAGGCCACGATCGTGGCGTCCGTGCGCCTGCCTGGCTGGGTGGTCTACTCCACCGACGTGGAGCTGTTCGCCGACTTCCAGTCCTTCACCAGCCGCTGGGATCGCACCGACAACTGGCAGATCCCCTACCCCCCCTGGGCGGTGAGCTGGCGCAACACCCTGTCGCTGCGCCTCACGCGCAACCTCTCCCTCAACTACTACCTGAACATCGACATCGAGCCCCAGGTCATCGACAAGCCGCAGCTGGAACAGAGCCTGCTGCTGCGGACCTCGTGGGCCTTGTTCTAGGAGGAGCGCATGAGGTTTGCCCTGCTCTTTCTCGCTGGCTGCGTCTCCAAGGGAGACCACGAGCTCATCCAGGTGCAGCTGGACGCCACGCGCACGGCGCTGAGCGCCAAGAACCTGTCCTGCTACGAGGACATGGAGGCCCGCGATGCCCGGCTGGCGGCCCTGGAGCTGGAGCTGGAGGCCGGCCGCGCGCGCCTGGGCGATCTGGACGAACGGCACCAGCAGCTGCTGGAGGAGCTGGAGATCACCCGCACCGCGCTGTCCACCTTGATCACCAGCTGCGTGCAGCCGGATCCGGAGGAGGAGGACCCGGAAGAGGAGCCCCTCCCGCCCCTGGTGCAGGCCACGCTGGAAGAGGTGCACGAGGCGCTGGCCACCCGCTCCCGCATCGCCTACGAGCAGGAGCGCAGCCGGCGGGGCCACCAGGCCATCGTGCAGGCCTTCGCGACGCTGCAGGAGGACGGCCGGCTGTCGGTGGAGTCGATCGAAGGCGTGACCCTGCTGCGCATCCCCAGCGTGCAGATCTTCAACGAGGGCCGCGTGAGCATCTCGCCCCGCGGCGAGCTCCTGCTGCAGGCCCTGGCCGACGCCCTGCGCGACTCCGGGGTCAGCGCCATCCAGGTGGCCGCCCACACCGACGATCGACCGCACCACACGGCGGAGCACAACTCCTCCTGGGAGCTGGGCTTCGACCAGGCCCTGGCCGTGGTGCGCGTGCTGGAGCAGGCCCAGGTGCCCGCCAGCCTCAGCGCCGCGTCCTTCGCCGGACAGCAGCCGCTGCAGGACAACGGCTCAGAGCAAGGCCGCAAGCTCAACCGCCGCATCGAGCTTATCTTCGGTGCGCGCCCCCTGGAGACAGCGCCGCCGAGCCCCGAGCCCGAGCCCGCTCCAGAACCAGTCGATGAAGCGCCGGCCCAGGAGGGATAGGCTCCCTTCCTCCTGGAGTGCACGTGACCCCGCTGCTCATCCTCCTGCTGGCCTGCACCCCGCCGGGACCGGAGCGACACGAGCCGGGTGAGCGCCCCCAGGACACCGCCGGCCCGGGCGACAGCCAGGCCGGAGACAGCGCCAGCTCGGACACCGCCGACAGCGCAGAGCCGCAGGGTCCCTGCCCCGGCCACATGCTGCTCGTGTCCGACAGCTTCTGCGTCGATGGCTACGAGGCCGCCCTCGAGGAGCGCAGCGGGGGCAGCTGGAAGGCCGCGTCCCCCTACCAGACCGTCGACGACCGCCAGGTGCGGGCGGTCCCGGCGGCGGGGATCGTGCCCCAGGCTCACATCTCCGGCGACGAGGCCGAGCAGGCCTGCGCAGCGGCGGGCAAGCGCCTGTGCAGCAGCGAAGAGTGGCTGCTGGCCTGCCAGGGGCCCCAGGCCTTCACCTGGCCCTACGGCGACAGCCACCAAGACGGCGCCTGCAACGACGACTACGCCGGCAGCCACCCCCTGGTGGACTACTTCGGCACCTCGGATGGCATCTGGGACTCGGAGCACATGAACGACCCGGGCATCAACCAGCAGCCGGGCACAGTGGCCCCCGGCGGCCAGTACACCGGCTGCGAGAGCGCCTGGGGCGCCTTCGATCTGCACGGCAACCTGCACGAGTGGGTGGCCGACGCCAGCGGCACCTTCCGGGGTGGCTTCTACGCCGATGCCAGCATCAACGGGCCTGGCTGCAGCTACACCACCACCGCTCACAGCCGCAGCTACCACGACTACTCCACTGGTTTCCGCTGCTGCAGCGATCCCGAGGATTCCCCGCTCGCGGCTCGCCCCCAGCCCAGCCCCGGATCCGGCGCGGCGACGCCAGGCACAGCCCGCTCCCTCCGCGGGTCCGGCCCATGAGCGCGGCTCCCGGCTCCAGACTCCGCCGGCTCGCGCTGCAGGCCCTCAAGCTGGTGGTGGTGCTGGGGGCCCTGGCCTGGCTGCTGGGTTCCGGCCGCTTGCAGCCCGCTCGCCTGCTGGCCTCGCGCCCCTCGCTGGTGGCGCTGGGCGCCCTGCTCACCCTGCTGCCCTTCCTGCTCACCTTCTTCCGGCTGCACCTGTTGCTGGGCGCCATGGGCTCTCCGCTGGGGCTTCTGACGGTGGTGCGCATCGGCTTCATCGGCTCCTTCTTCAACACCTTCATGCCCGGCTCCCTGGGGGGCGACCTGGTCAAGGTTGGTTACCTGGCGCGGGTCACCACCGACGGCGCCGTGGCCACCGCCGCGGTGCTGCTGGATCGCCTGCTGGCCCTGCTGGCCATCCTCACCATCGGCGGGCTCGCCCTGCTGGCCTCCTGGTCCGAGGTGCAGGCCTCCCCCGCCCTGCAGCGCCTGGCCTGGATCGTGGCCGTCCTGCTGGGCAGCGCCGCCTGGAGCGGGGTGGTGGCCATCGCGGCGCTGGCCCGGGGCCGCCGCCTGGCCCTGCTGATCTGGCTCCTGATGGGCCTGGTGGCCCTGCTGGCCTGGTTGAGCCTGATCCCCGCCGGCGAGCCGAGCGCAGGGGGCTCCGCCGGAGGATTCGCCCTCGGCCTTGGCCTCGACGCCGCGGTGGCGCTGGCCGCGCTGCTGGTGGTGCCCTCCGTCGCCCCCGGGGGCGGGCTGGCGTCCCTCATCAGCGACCGGGTGCCCGGGGGCGGGCTGCTGCTGCGCTTCGTGGACGCCGTACTGCTGGCTCGCCACCACCTGGGCCTGCTGGCGGCGCTCATCCTGCTGTCGGTCCTCAGCCAGTCCACCAGCGTCGTGGCCCTGTTCGTCTTCGGCCGGGCCATGGATCTGCCCCTGGCGCTGTCCCAGGTCTTCGCCACCGCTCCGCTGGCCTTCCTGGTCAACACTGTGCCCGTGCCTGGGGGCGGGCTGGGCGTGGGCGAGGCCGCCATGGCCAGCCTGCTGGAGCTCTTCTCCCACCGAGGCCAGCCCGTGGCCGGCGGCGCGGCCATGTTCCTCGCCTGGCGCCTGTGGGTCATCCTCTGGGGCCTCATCGGCCTGCCCCTGTACCTCCATGGCGGCGCCCGGCTCAGGGCCGCAGTGCAGCCGCCACCATCACCTCCAGCCGGATAACTACACCCCATGCCGCAGCCCCATCAGCCTGGCTCGCCCCCCAGGGGCAGCCGCCGCGCCGTCGCCACCATGCTGGTGGTCATGCTGCTGGCCGGCATCCTGACCACGCTCATCGTGTCCAGGATCGACAGCGAGCCCACACCCATGCCCACCCGCACCCGGCCGGCGCCACCGACCCAGGAACAGCAGGACCAGCCCGCCGTGGACTGATCAGAATTTCAGCTCTACTCCGCTGTGCACCTGGCCCACGCCGCGGAAAGCGTACAGGCTGCTCTCTTCCACCGCCTGCACCCAGGCCGCGCCCAGGCGGATCTCGGCGGCATCGCCGTGCAGCAGGTCCAGATCGGCCTGGGCCAGCACGCCGGTGCCCTGCAGATCCCCCAGCGCCGACAGCTGCAGCACCGCCGCGTCGGCCAGCGTGAGCCTCAGCGCCAGGCTGGCGTAGTCGCCCAGGTCTGCGCGCTGGCGCTCGGTGGGGAAGCCGTGGGCCCACTGCAGGTTCAGGTACAGCCTCCCGAAGCCGCGCTCCAGCCCCAGGATCCAGGTGGCGTAGGGATCGCCGTCCTGGGTGACCACCCGGGGGATGGGATCGGGCACCTCGTCGATGGTGCCCAGCCGCTCCAGGGCGTCCAGCTGCACCTGGCTGGCCCTGGCCACCGTGCGCTCGGGGAAGACCAGCGCGGCCTCCACCCAGCCGCCGAGGTCGGCGAAGAGCTCGCCGCGGCCCTCGAGCCCCACCACGTCCACCAGGGGGTAGTCCAGGGGCACGGCCACGTCCACGCGCGAGTCGGAGGTCTGGAAGCCGGTGATGATCATCTCGCCGTCGGCCTGCGGCAGGCTGTCCACGCCGTGGAAGTAGCTGGCGGCCAGATCGCCGAAGCCCGCGGCCCAGGACAGCCTGGCTCCTGCGCCCATGTTCTGCAGCGTGCGCTCCGGCGGCTCCAGCCGGGCCTCCACCTCGTTGACGGACACATCCTCGAAGGTGTCGCCGAAGTCGCTGTCGTCCCCCACCATCTGGTCGGCACCGGGCAGCAGCTCCACCCCCTGTCGCGGCAGCACCGCTGGCCAGGCCAGGGGCACCCACACGCCCTCCAGCTGCAGCGGCCCCTTGTGCAGCAGCGCGCGGGCGATGGGGACGGGCAGGCGCGCGTCCAGCGCCAGGGGGTCCTCGAGATCCCAGGGGTTCACGCGGTCCACCACGTGCAGGCCGTCGGCGGTGCCCCAGGGAACACGCTGGACACCGAGGACCAGGTCCAGCGCCGGGGTGCCCACCCCGCGCAGATCCACAACCGCTTCGCCGAGCCGCCAGCTGGCCCCCAGCACGGCCATGGGTTCGGTGGCCTCCTCGATGAGCTCCGCCTCCACCGCGTGCTGCAGGCGCAGATCCAGCGCGACGCGGGCGTGGGCGCCGCTGCCCACACTGGCGCGCGCCCAGCCGCCCACCACGGCGGTGTCGCCGCAGTCCAGCAGCGGGCACTCGGCGGGCCAGCGCTCGCCGCAGTCAGCCAGGGCCAGCCGCAGGTGGCTGCCCACCCTGCCGCCCACCTGGGCCTCGGCGGACAGCGCCGGGGCGGCCAGAAAGACGGCCGGCAGGAGGGCGAGCACGCGCGATCAGTCGCGCGTAGCGGTCAGGTCGAGGGTGATCTCACAGGGATCGGAGTCCACCACGGGACAGTTGTCCGGATCCAGGGTGAAGCCCTCGGTGTCCAGGGTGGCGCTGCCCTGGATGCTGTCGGCGTCGACGATGGTGAGGTCAGCCGAGATGGTGATCTCCACCATGCACTTGGGGAAGTTGTCCTCGTCCAGGGCCACCGCTCCAGGCTGCTCCGTGGGGGCCAGCACCATGACCGCGTCGCCGCCTTCCTCCACAGTGACGTCCATGGCCAGGAAGGGATCGGGCAGCTCCAGGCTGTAGCTGGACGGCAGATCGGCCCAGCCGGGCAGCTCGGTGGTGGCGGCCCAGTCGTTGGGCGTGTCCGCGCCGTCGGGCATGAAGATGGGCTCGAAGGAGCCATCGTAGCAACCGTCGTCCACGCCGGTGGTGGTGAACTGGAAGGTGCCGCCTTCGAAGGTGGTGAAGTCGAAGCTGGTGTCTCCAGCGGTGTCGTCTTTTTCGCCGCAGGCGAACAGGGCCAGTGCGGCCAGGATGGTGATGCGCTGCATGGGTCTCCTCCAGGAGTGGGTAGGGGTCAGGGTCGACTGAGGTTTGTCACGGTGAAGAGCTCGTCGTCGAGTCCCTTGTCGAAGGCCACGGTGGTGGCGGTGGCCGCGGTGGTGCGGCCGCGCTGCAGATCCTCGACGGTCATCTTGTGGGCGAAGCTGTAGCCGTCCACGGCGCGGAAGTCATCCAGGCTCACCCGGCGCAAGAGCTGATCCTGAGCATCCAGGTGCTCCAGCCGCGTCCAGAGCTGGTCGGAGCGCCGTAGCCAGAGCCGCGAGTGGGCGTGCTCGTGGGCCTTGGGGTCGAGCGGAGTGAGCAGAAGCTGCACCTGCTCGGCGGTCTCCTCCACCAGCTCGGCGCTGTACTCGCCGGCAAAGGAGGTCCGCGCGAGGTCTTCAATGGAGATGTCGGTGCCCATGAAGGCATCGCCCCGCTGCTCGCCGATGACCCGCCGGGTGCGATCGTAGGAGGGCAGGTACAGGTGCACCACCTCGTCAGCGCCCACCAGCAGCCCCACGCCGGCCAGCCGCGGCGGCGCGGTGAGGCGCACCAGCCGCAGCTCGGCGCCCTTCTGCCAGATCTCCATGGTGCGCTGCGCCTCGCTCCCGCGAGCGTCGCTGAGGGACACCTCCATGACCACGTGGGCGTCGGCGGCCGGCGACGCCGCCGCGTCCGCCCTGGCGAGCCACTCTGCGGCGCTGTCGGCCAGGGCGGAACCCACCAGGAGCAGCAGGACGGGAGCGTGCGCGAGCATGGAGCTGATCCTCGCGCGTTTCGCGGACCACGTCAACGATGGAGCTGGCGTGAGCGCCCTCCCGCACCCGGGGTTCGCCGCGCTCCATCTGCGGGCGCAGCCCGCTATGATTGTGGGACACCCTGCCCCCGCAGCTCTGCGGTCTCCCCGCGGCGACGTCCAGCCATGATCCATCCCCTCCGCCTCAGCACCTCTTGCCTGGTCGGCTCGCTGCTGGCCACGGGCTGCCACGAGCCCGACCCGCAGCTGGAACAGGCCTACGTGCTCATGGGGGCCGACCGCAGCTCCAGCCAGCCACCCGGCGCGCTCATCACCGGCCTGCCGCCGCAGCAGCCCGCCACCGCCGCGGAACACACGCGACGCATGGCGGCCTACGAACGAGCCTCCGCGCTCATCGAGGGGGAGCGTGCGGAGCGGGGCGACGAACCCGACGTGCTCGTGGCACAAGGCACCTGGGCCGTGCTCAAGCAGCGTGAGCCCATCCGGATGGAGATCGACGAGCGCACCCAGCTCAGCTACCAGGCCGCCGCCGCGTTCTCCCGGGCCATCGAGCTCGCGCCGCGCGACCGGGACGCGCGCTGGGGGCTGCTCATGGTCCACATGGCGGGGGACTGCTACGACTTCGCGTCCTGCGAGCAGGCCGCCGAGGGCGTGCTCGCCTACGACAGCAGCAACGTCCTGGCCCGCTATGCCCTGACCCACGCCCTCTACGGCCAGCAGCGCTTCGAAGAGGCCGCCCCCTTGATGGAGACCTTGCTGCGAGACCCGGAGTTCGAACATTACACAGAGCGCAGGAGCTTCGTCATGCACCGCCTGGCGGACGTGTACCAGCGCACCGGCCAGCCAGAGGCGCTGCAGGCCCTGCTGGCCGAGGCCGACTCCTTGATCGAGGACATCGAAGGCGGCAGCTACTACAAGGGCTGCCCCTACCAGGCCCTGGGCGCGCTGTACAAGGTCGCGGGAGACGAGCAGAGCGCCGGCAGCCTGGTGAGCCGGGCCAACCTGGTGGACGCCAGGCCGCTGGGCGAGGCCCTGCTGCAGGCGGTGCAGCTCATCGACCAGGGCGAGCTGGGACAGGCCGCGCGGATCGCGCCCTCCCTGCCTCCTGACACCCTGACGAGAAAGGCCGGCGAGCCGGTCTTCCTGTCCCTGGCCGCGCGCGCCTGGGCCATCGAGGCGGTCGTGCTGGCGGCACAGGAGCGCTGGGACGAAGGCCAGGCCGCCGCAGAACGAGCCGCCAGCGCCGCGCCGGACCTGCCCCTGGTGCGGGTGGCCCGCGGCCACCTGGCGCTGGGCCAGCAGCGCGCCGACCAGGCCGCCCAGCAGCTGCAGGCCGCTCTCGACCTGCCCCCGTCGGCCACCGACACAGCCGACGAGACCGTCCGCTCGGTCCTGGCCAGCTGCGACGCGCTGGGCACCCGCATGGCCCACACGGGCCTGGCATGGATCGCCGCCAACCAAGCCGACTACGCCCAGGCCATCGAACACTACGACCGCGCCCTGGCCCTGGTGCCAGGCGACAAGCTGGCGCGCCAGGGCAAGGCGGTGGCCCTCATCGGTCTGGGCGAGCTGGACAAGGCCCAGGCCCTGCTCGACAGCATCCTGAAGGACTGGCCCCAGGACCCCTACGCCCGGGCCGAGCTGGGCATCGTGCACCTGAACAGGGGCGACCTGGACGGAGCCAAGCGGTCCTTCGAGCGCGCCATGAGCGACGGCGGCCCCGGCTACAGCTGCCCCTACGAGGGCCTGGGCCTGGTGCTGCTGCGCGAGGGCGACGCCGCGGGGGCCGAGCGCTTCCTGGAGCAGGCCATCGAGATGAACCCCGATCTCGAGTACAAGAAGTACAACGCCCTGGCGCGGATCAAGATCGAGGCCGGCGAGCTGGACGCCGCCCGCTCCCTGCTGAACAAGTCCGTCGCCAACTTCCCCCACGACGCCGAGGCGCGGGAGATGCTCGAGCAGCTGGGGGCGGCGGGGGGGCCTTGAGGGCAGGGGGCGGGTGAGCGGTATAGGTGAGGCTCTTCTGGAGCGACGGCCATTGTTCGTGCAAGTGCATGAAATCTCGCGCAAAGACGCAATCAGTGCATATCCACCCAGGGCGGGACCGACGCCGGGTCGCCGGGCCGGTCTCGAGGGTCGTGACCTTCCAGCAGCGAACATGCCACGTTGCTGGGCTGGCGTGAAGGGTCCGTGCGTTTACCTGGGGGTCGCACGGTTGCTGGCTTGTCCCCCATCCTCCGTGGCTCCCCTCTCCAGCCTCAGTGGCGGCCTGGATCGGCTCCCTGGCTGCTCGCGCCGCCCAGTACCCCGCCACCCGGCGGCGGTGAACAGAGCCAGTCGGCCACATGAGAGCCACCCACCGGCGGGCGGGAGTGGCGGCGAACTGAGCCACCCAGTCAGGGCGTCCAGGGGATGGTCCCTTGCAGCGGGCGTGGGAGGTGATAGCCGACGATCAGGTGCGGCGAGAACAGCACCCGGGCCAAGATGAAGTGGCGTTGCCGCGTGGCAACCAGCCCACCGAGTGGCCGCCAGCTCCTGCTCGTCAGCCATGGCCAGTACCGGCACCGCCAATCCTTCGCGATGCGAGGCCACTGCTCGTGGTCCTGCGCAACGTCCTGCGCACGGCCGGGGCAATCGTCAGGGGCCCGGGGCCGCTCCCCTCCCCCCACATGGTCCTTGCAGGCCCATCGGCCTACCCTACCGATTGCCCTGGCCATCGGTCGCGAGCTGGCACGCCGAACGCTCTGAGGCCGAGCCTGGCTGCTCACCCGTGGGCCTTGACAAGAAAGCGACTAGCTCAGCCCGTCGGGGTCTCGCGGGCGTCAACACGCAACCCTGACTGGCCCTGCGAACACGCAACCAGGTGGCCCAGCTTGGGGCCGGCGGTAGCATCCTGGCTCGCTCGGCGAGGCGCCCAGTCCGTGCAGATGCACGGGTGCGTCTGCCTGCACCCGGCAGATCGTGTGAGGGCATAGGCGTGGAGCGGCTGCGTGAAGACTGCCGTGGGGCCTCGGAACAGGCGGGTGTCTCGGCAATTACCTCCGTGACGGACCCTGGGGCGGTCGGCAGCGAGCGCCTGTGGAGCAGCATGCGCGCGGCTCGCCCCCGCCCATGCTCCCCGCTCGCAGCGCGGACCGCCGCTGCGACCGAGCCGACCGACGTGCGGATCGGCCAAAACGGCCTCAGTGAGGGGTCACTGGCTCCGTTTTGTCCGATACCTGGCCTGTCTGCGGCCAAAACGGCCTCAGTGAGGGGTCACTGGCTCTGTTTTGTCCGATATCTGGCCTGTTTGCGGCCAAAACGGCCTCAGTGAGGGGTCACTGGCTCTGTTTTGTCCGATACCTGGCCTGTCTGCGGTCAAGACGGCCTCAGTGAGGGGTCACTGGCTCTGTTTTGTCCGATACCTGGCCTGTCTGCGGTCAAGACGGCCTCGGTCAGGATGTCCGGCCGGAAGGCGGTATCCGCTGACACAGATCGTTGAGGACCCGTCCACGGTGGTGTGGAGGTCCGCATTCTCCACCTTCTTCCGTTCGCGGCGACGCCAACCTCAGGCTCAGTATGCCTTCGATCCAGCGGTTGAAGATGCGTCGATACGAGGAGTTGCTATGCCACTAACTGCGATCCGGCCGGTACCGGGCCGGACATCCTGTCGGAAGGGCCGCCCGCCGTGACATATGCCCCTTCCTGGTGAAGAACACTCCGTATGACTGGAGGAACCGCTGCCCGATCCCCAACTGTGGTGGGTCCCGGGCATGCTCCTTCCTCATGCTGCTGGTATTCACCCCTTCAAACCTTTTCTTCTTTGCGCCTTGGCGGCCTTGCGCGAGCCCCCTCCCGCGTCGCTGCAGAACAGCCGCACCCGAGCGGCATCCCGCGCCGCTTCATGGCGGGTTACCCCAGCCCATGCCCACCGATCCCCACCTCCGCATGCGGCATCTTCCGCTCCCGGGCCCGCTGCCCGAGGCCGTGGAAGACATCGGGGCCCTGGTCAGCAAGCTCCTCATCGAGGACATCGTCAAGGGCCAGGTGACCACGCTCGTGCTGGTCACCCTGCGCGGCCAGGAAGCCAAGCTCTGGGAGCTACACCAACCGGACGTGCCCGACGACATCATGCGGGCCATCGCGCAGCGAGAAGGCGCGGAGGCCCTGGCGGTCATCCACCCAGCGCCCGTTCCACCCGAGGTGGAGGACGCAGACAGGTGCTTCAACATCGCGGTGGAGGCCAGGTCCGGCAGGTTCGACCAGCTGGTCGCCCTGCGGGGTGGTGCCGGCCTGTGCGGCGAGCAGTTCAGGATCTACGGCAGGAAGCACGAGGGATCCGGCTACCGATGGTTCGGGGTCGAGCCCGAGGGGGAGGTGATCCTCTGGGAACAGGGACCCATGGGATACTTCGGGCCTGTCGGGGAGGCGTGATCCTGGACGTGTGCGCCGGTGGTCCCCGGTGATCGCACCGGACGACGCGCGCAGCGCATGTCGCCCAGCCCTGGTGTCCCTGGGCCACGGCATGGCTATTGAAGCGCGGCGAGCACCTTGGCCGCAAATTCGGTGAAGACCGTCCGGATGCTCGTCGCCGCGGACGATGACGAGTAGGCGCCGGTCGCGCTGCCCGCGGCGCGAGAGGTCAGGACGAGGGCTGCACCCTTCGGGCGGACCTGGCCGGCCTCGGAGACCCTCGCCACCAGGGCCGCCTCAGCCTCCGACAGACCGTACAACTCCGCCACAGCACGGTCTACCAGCGCAAGGTCCGGTTCACCGCCGAGCCGCGCGAGCCGCAGCTTCAGTGCCTCGGGCAAGGTGGACCACTGCGGAAGCCGGATGCGCCTGAGGTACTGGGCCTGGAACCGTAGGAAGCCGCCAGCCATCCTTACGCAGTACGCGGACACGAAGAGGACCGCCACGGACGAGCGGAGCACAGCCTGGAGGGCGCGGAGGTCCCAGGCGCTGGACATGACGAAGTACAGGTTGTGGTGCGGGTAGAAACGCCCCTGGTCGTACACCACGGTGGCTGTGCCCTTGATGTCGGGGATCAAGAGCTTCGGAGCGGTGGTGAGCGACGGGTAGATCCGGTCGATGGTCCGGTACCACCGAGCCGGGTTCTTCCTGGCAACATGGCGGCCTGCGATGGCCTCGCGGTGCTCCTCCACGAAGGCGGCGAACAGGGGGAAGCGGTCCAGGGCAGCGAGCCGGCCATCCTCCTCGAAGGGGTTGACCACGCCCTTGCCACCCCAGGCGATCTCGCCTCCTTGGAGGTCCGGAGCCATCACGAGCGGCAGCTTGCGCTCGTCCTCGACAGCGAGCGCGTCGAAGGCACCGATGAAGACGCGATCCGCACCCGTAGCCACGCCGATTCCGACCTTGCAGCCCGTGTCTTCCAGGATCGGGAACTGCGCCTCAAGGCGGCGGAGGAGACGCAGCTCGTCGGGATCGTCCAGCAGCCAGGGATCACGCCCGGAAGCCACGCCGGTGACTTCCCGGATTCGGGTATCTGACGAGGGGCCTCCGTTGAGCATCGCGTCCACGAGCTTCCGAAGCGAACGGGTCTCGACCCGAGGGCGGCGCGCGACGCGCGTCACGGCGCCGGGCGCGGCGAGCCCGGAGCGCCTGATGACCGTGATCGCCGGGTAGGCGATGACCTCGGAGTGGAATGCGTCGGTGTCCACCATGTCTACGAAGAACGCGAGGTCGAATCCCCTGGCTACCTTCTCCCGCAGCGGCCCTCCATACCGATTCTTGAGCCAGCGGTTGGCGCAGATGAACCCGAGCTTGCCTTCAACCTGTAGCAGGTCCAGGCAACGTTCATAGAACGGCACGTAGAGGTCGGCTCGGTCGTAGACCGTCTGGTAGCGCCGCCGGTACTCCGCGAGCAGCTCCCTGGGGATGCGCTCCTGGCGGACGTAGGGAGGATTCCCCACGACCACATCGAAGAACCCGGAGAGCGCCGCCAGGAGGAAGTCGTCGCAGACGAGCCATTGATCTGCGAGGCTGGCGGATTCGGACCGTGAAACGCCCCAAGCGACCAGCTTGCCGACAACCTCCTTTCGGGTCAAAGCGTAGCTGGCGGCGTGCAGCTCAACCGCACACACCGCCTGACCGAGCTCGCCCGTGGCGGCCTCAGGGGTACCACCGCTCTGAGCGTAGGCGGCCAGAAGGCGGTCGAGGGCGGGCAGCAAGAAGTCCCCGGTACCGAACGAGGGCTCGAGTAGGCGGAGCTCGTGGAGGGGCCGGCCAACGGAGTAGCCGGCGAGGTCCAGGATCATGTCCACGACCTCACGCCGCGTGAAGACGGCTCCACGCTCGGTCTCGTCTTTCTCGGCAAGCGTGCGGACAGCGGCCTGGAGGGGGCGAGATCGTTGGTCTGGTCCCAAGGCGTCGAAGAGCTCTGGCCATCCGTGTCCAGTTAGGCGGATATGCCGCCTAGGTCGGTAGAAAGTAGCAG
>CAZEJJ010000142.1:0-19573 GCA_964512185.1 uncultured Enterobacterales bacterium
CCCGAGCCGCACTGGACGTGAGCGCTTCGGCCGCAGCGGGCGTGGGCGGCAACAGGTGCTGCGCCTGCAAGGCCCAGGCTTCGAAGACCAGGCCATCGCCACCCTGGAGGGGATACTGATACAGCCTAATTTTCAGCCCCCGCAGGAGCTACCTTGTCCAAGAGTTCCCGAGGAACATGCACACGCTGCCAGCGCGAGCTCAGCAGCGGCGGCATGCACCGCCACCTCGAGGCCTGCACGCCGGCCTCCAACAAACCCACGATCCACCTGGTCGTAGACGCCGGCACGCACTGGCTGCACCTGGCCGGCGCGCCCGACCTGCGCCTCGAGGAGCTCGACGCCTTCCTACGGGCATGCTGGCTCGAGTGCTGCGGGCACCTGAGCAGCTTCCTGATCGACGGCCGGCTATTCTGCGCAGAGGGTGAGCGCATCGCGCACTTCGGGGCGTCCTCCACGCGGGATCGGCTGGCAGATCTGCTGCCCCCGGGCGCCAGCTGCCGCTACACCTACGACCTGGGCACCCCCACCGAGCTGCTCATCAAGCGCCGCCGCTTCGCCCCCGCGCTCCCCAGCGGTGCGCGCCTGACGGTGCTGGCCCGCAACCTGCCGCTCGCGGTCACCTGCGACGAGTGCGACGAGCCGGCCACCGATCTCTGTGTCATCTGCGAGCTCGCGCTCTGCGAGGACTGCGTGGATGAGCATGCTGAAGAGCGAGGCTGCGAGGAGCACCTGCTGCCGCTGCTGGACTCACCACGATCCGGAGTCTGCGGCTACACCGGCCCGGCAGGCGGCTTCGATGTCTGGCACATCGACGCGGGGAAGAACGGCCAAGAGCGCGAAGACGAGGCGGCCCGGCTCATCATCGACGCGCTGTTCGCGCTGCCACCAGCCGACGAGCACGAGCTGCTCACGCGCCTGGGCCCGCTCGAGCCCAAGCGGCTGCCGGGCCTGCTGCTGGCCCGGCTCGAGCAGGGGGAGGGTGACGGCTGGCTCTACCCAGCCATAAGCGGCCTGCTGGGCACGCAAGGTGTCCGCGCCGAGCAGCGGTGCCTGCTGCGGATCGTCGAGGACACCGATCTCCCGCCCGCGGCGCGCAACGTGGCGCTGAAGCTGCTGTCCACCCACGCCCCCGAGGCCGTGGCGAGCACCCACGAGCTGAGCGGCGAGGCGGTGGAGCCCCTGCTGCGGGAGGGGATGCGCGAAGTCCTGGACATGGTGCTCGAGGACGACAACGGGCCCGAGCTGTTCGCCGACCTGCTCGAGAAGACCGAGCCCGAGGCGCGCTCCCTCCTGCTCGCCTACCTGCGCGAGCTGCGGCTCGAAGAGGGCGTGCCCGCCGATCTGCTCTACCGCGCCGCCGTACGCCGGCCCGCCCTGGTGGAGGTCCGGCCCATGATCGTCGAGGCCTTCGCCCAGGAAGGCGGCGCGGTGGCGGTGGAGCTGCTCGAGGAGCTGCTGGCCGACGCCGGTGGCCTGGACGAACAGCGCACCCTGCAGCAGGCGCTGCTGCGGGCGCGCACGGCCACCATCGAGCGACCCGAGCTCGGCGAAGACGACGCCGACGCCGACGCCGACGAGGAAGGGGACTTCGCGCTGGTCAGCGGCTGCGACGGCGAGGGGGCCTACTACGTGGTGGCCTGCCAGCGAGCGGCGGGCGAGCGCTACCGCATGGCCGTGGTCTGCCTGCGCGCGACCCAGGGGATCCGCGACGGCTGGCTGCGGACCGGGGTCAGCCGGCTGGACATCGAGGAGCTGGAGGAGGTCTTCGAAGAGGAAACCAGTATCCTGAGCACCCGGGTCTCCCTGGCCTGCGCCGCCGCGCTGGTGGCCGAAGGGGTGGCCACCAGCCGCGCCACCACCGCGGGCGTCCCACCCGAGGTCGCCGCCCCCCTGGCTGTCTTCGAGCGGCTCGGGCGAGCCGGCGAGGTCCCCGTGCCCGAGATCGAACCCCTCGACCTGGGCCTCGAGGGCTGCCGCTGGCTGGTGAGCTTCGATGAGTACGCCACCTGGATGTTCGACCAGGGTGATCTGATGCCCCGCGACGTCCCACCCCCACCGCCACACTCGGCCCCACCAACCGAGATCGAGGCCTGGGCTCGCCACGCCGCGCGGCGGCTCGATCATCCCGCGATGCGGGCCCGGCTGCTGGGGATGACCACGCACATGGCCCGCTGGCACGCCTGGCGAGATGAGGTGGAGGAGGCGGGAGTCTGCGAGGCCACTGCGCGCCGCCTGCGCGATCCCGATCACCCCCTGCATCACGAGCCCCTGGTCTGGGCGATGCTCGAGCGCAGCCTCCCGGACGATGACCCGCAGGACCAGCGGCGGCGCTCGCTCGCCGACAGGGTCGGAGATATCCACCTGCGAGGGCGGATCCGCGACGGCCTTATCCGAGTCAGGGGCGTCCCCAGGGGGCGGCACCTGGCCCAGCTCGACCTGGCGGAGGCCAGCTTCTTCGCGCTCGAGGCGATCTTCCGCGGCCTGCCCAGCGAGCAGCGTCCCCGCGACCCCCAGCACCTGCAGGCCGCGTTCGAGACCGGCAAGGTCTTCGCCGAGGCCATGCAGCGCTCCGTCGCGGGTGAAGAGCGCGGCTCGCCAGGCTTTCTGCGGGCCGAGCTGGCCCGGGCGTTCACATCCACCACCGACGTGGAGGAAGCGGCAACCGCGCGCTGCGCGGCCGAGCTGCTCGAGGCACTGGGGGGGTTCGTCCGGGAGACCTGCGGCGCCTGCCGGGTGCAGTGCTTCGCACAGCCCGACCTGCGGGTGCGCCCACTGTACCTGTCCTCGAGCCACCCCGCACAGCCTGGGCTGGGACTGTTCGATGAATGATAGCGCCGACAGCGTGAGAAAGCTCGAGAGGTGACCCAATGCCCCGCGACAGCCGCCTGCCTCCCCCCGATGTCGAGCGCTTCTACCGGATCTGAAACGCGCTCATGCGCTGGACCAGCGCCCAGACGCAGCTCTCGGGCGACGACTTCGAGCGCATCCAGGAGCGCGGGGAGCTGCGCCACACCCTGGAGCCTGGAGCCACTCGCTCCGCGGCGGACCAGGCCAAGCTCACCAAGAAGGCCAACCGCTCGGTCCTGTCAGCCTACCGCCGCCACCTCACGGCCGGTGGTCACTCCGAGTCGATCCGCGCGCGCGACCTCGAGCTGGCAGGGTGGCTGGCGGATCGTGTGGCTCCCGATCGCAACCTCGCGCGTCTGGACCGGGAGTTGGTCGAGGGCTGCGTCCGAACCCTCGAGCGTTACCCGCTGCCTCGCGCCCAGTTCTTCACCTCGCTCAAGCACTTCGTCGTGTTCCTCGGGCAGTCGGAGCGCATGGACTGGGGCGAAGTGGACGAGCTGCACGCTTGGCTGCGCCGGGAGGGGCGGAAGCGCTAAAGACGACGGCGTCGCCGAACCGGAGAGGTATTCCCCGTGACCATCGAAACCCCCACCCTGCTCTGGACCGTCGAGGACTACCTGGAGCGCAGCCGCGACCCCAACCCCGGGGTGCGCGCCTGGGCCATGGCGCGGCTCCAGGATCAGCACCCGCTCCAAGCCCTCGACCGCGCCGCCGAGGTCCTGGGCGACGCGGACCATCGGGTGCGCTCCTGTGCCTTCGAGGTCCTGCAGCGCTGTGGCGATGCCACCCTCGCTCCTCGGGTCCTCGCGGGCCTCGAGGCCGCCAACGGGCGCGAGCTGGCGCAGCGCGCGCGGCTGCTGGGCGACTGGGGCAGCACAGACGCCATCGAGCCCCTGCTCGCCCACCTGGAGGCCCACGCCCTCGAGCTGCACGAGCTGAGCGGAATCTGCCAAGCCCTCAGCCTGCTGGCGCCCGAGCGCCTAAGCCGCAGGGTGAAGCAGCAGCTCGACGGAGGCGCGGTGGATGCCCTCTCCAAGACGTCAGTGATCGATGGCCTGGCCAACTGCCACCTCCACACGGACATCGCCTGGATGGTGGATCGCTGGCTCGATGAACCGCGCCACGGCCAGCTCGACTACCCCCTGCTACAGGTCCTCCGGCACGCCCTCGGCCCAGCCTGGCTCGCGCGGGCCCTCCCAGAGACATTCCGTGAAGGAGCCCATGCCGTGGCAGAGCGCGTCGAGAGGGAGGAGCAGGTTCGCCTCCCCCTCGGCGAGCCAGAGCTGGACCGGTTGTTCCTTGCCGTGCTGGACGGACAGGTCGGCTGGCCCCGCACCCTGCTCGCCGCAGCTCAGGCCCTGGTCGAGGAGCGCCGCATCCCCGTCGAGGCCTGGCGAGCGAGCGCCGAGCGACCCGAGGGCTACCGCTGGCAGGTGCTGGCCACACTGGGCCTGCTCGAGCATCTCGTCACCATCGAGTACGAGCTGCCAACGCTCGACGCGATGCAGCGGCGCGAGCTCCTGGCGCTCTCGCTGGCAGGCCTGGCCGGGATGGTGACAGACCAGGACGACCCGACCTGGCTCGACGCCCGGGGCGAAGGGCGCCGCGAGGCCCTGCTCGAGCTGCTGGCCAGCACCAGGGAGCGAGTCCACCCCCAGGTGGAGCGTGAGCTGAGCGAGCTGGGGCCAACCGTCCTCCCCTCCCTGC
Source organism: uncultured Enterobacterales bacterium (assembly GCA_964512185.1). Lineage (GTDB taxonomy): Bacteria > Myxococcota_A > UBA796 > UBA796 > JAFGLY01 > CAZEJJ01. Next base: position 4,555 of record CAZEJJ010000142.1, read on the forward strand.
GCGAGCAGCTTGTCCAGCACGATCGCTACTGGGCCGCCGCCCGAGCAGCGCGGGTCATCGAGCGGATCGCCGCGCACCACCCGCGGCGCATCATCCCCATGGTCGAGGATCTGCTGGATGCCATCGAGCGGGACAAAGGCGATCACGTCCACGAGGCAGCCTACCGCACGCTGCGCCTGCTGGGCCCCGAGGCGGCGCCCGCCGTCGAGCGCAAGCTCCGGCACCCGGTCAACGAGTACGGTGACCTGAGCGACGTGCTGGCCTGCTACCCGATCCCGCGCTCGGCCGAGCTCCTGCACGAGCTCCTCCTGGATGATCCGGAAGGCCCGCGGGATATCCGCGGCGCCATCGTCACCCTGGCCTCCGCGGACAGCCTCGAGTTCCTCATCGAGCAGGGCTTCGGCGAGCTCGAGGACGAGGGCTGGGTCCAGGCGCTACTGGACCTCAGCGCCATCCACGGCCTCTCCCACCCCCACGAGGAGCGCTGGCGGAAGCTGGTGGAGCAGGCCAAGGTCGGGCGCAAGAGCCACGAGGAGCGATGGGCCGAACTGCTCCGCGCCAAGGCCCAGACGGCTCGGAAGATCCACGAGATCTCCGAGCCCGCGCCCACACCCAAGAAACCACGCCACAGCGACGAGGCATGCAAGAAGCGCAAGGCCCGGCGCCAGCAGCGGAAGAAGGCCCGGACCAAGAACAAGAAGCGGAAGAAGAAGCGCTGATCCCCGCGCCTGGCCGGGCCCTGAGGCCACCTCTTCAGATAAGAAGCATCCATGAGCTTCATCCCCAGTCCCTCCCTGATGCACAACCTCCTGGTCGCCCAGTGGACGCTGCGCGCCTGGAAGCGTGCCGACGAGGCAGGCGACGCACCCACCGCACGGGCGTTGCTGGACCTCTTCGATCCGCGCACCCTCGAGCACCACCTCGAGGGGCCGGATCCGATCCTGGCCTCGGGCCTGCTGCACCGCCTGCCATCATCGGTCCTGGCCCCCATGGCTCCGCTCTTGCTGGAGCGCTGGCGGGACTGGGACGCGACCCGCGCGGGATGGGCCACCGAGGCGCTGGCCCGCGTGGCGCCCGAACGGGCGCTGCCGAGCTTCCTGGCCTGGGTGCGCACGGCCCATCCCGTTTACGACGCCAGCCGGCTCGAGGGGGTCGCCCGCGCGGCGGTGGCGATGGGAGCAGCAGGCGCTGAGCTGGCCCGCGCGATCCTGGCCCGCTGCTCGGATCCCGGCGGCATCCCCCTCGCCGACGACGTGGCCGTCCGGCTGGCCGTCCACGCGGGCCCCTCGTGGGCCGCCGCGCTCATCGGCTATCGGCTGCGCGAGCGCGCGGAGGATCCAGGCGGCGTGCACCCCGAGGACATCCTCCTGGACATCGTGGCCGCGGCCTTCTCGGCGGCGACAGACGGCTCGCCCCTGCTGGAGCTCCTCGTCGATCTGGCCCACCACGGCCGCGAACACACGCCGCTTCTCCTCGGCCCCCTGTTCATCGACCCTATCCGCGCCGAGGAAGCGCTGAAGCTGCTGGTGCGGCCCGGCCGCCGGAGGCTTCGCGGGCTCGAGCGCATGCTGTCGAAGGTGACCACGCGTCGATCTCCGGTGCTGGACATCGCGGCCGGCCTGGCCGAGGGCCTGATTCGCGAGGCCGAGCGCGAGGCGCTGCTGGTCGAACCGCTGCGCCTCTTCCTAGCCGCTGCGCTCCTGTCGCCCGAGATCGACCCCGATCCCGATCTGACCAAGCTCTCCACCCCCCAGCTCGTCTCGCTGGCGGCCCTCGACATCCGGGAGCTCCCGCACGAATCTCGCCTGGTCCGGGCCCTGGCCGAACTGGACCCGGAGAAGCGCGAGCCGCTCCTCGGTGAGTTCTTCCACCTGCGCCACCAACGCCCCGCCGCGGCGCGATTCGTACGCGCCATGGGCCTGGCCGGCGATCCGGACCTCGCCCCCAACCTGATCGACCTCGGACTCGGCTCCGAGGACGACACGGTCCGCGAGGCTTCGGAGCGGGCGCTGATCCGGATCGGGCAGCCCGCCGTCCAGGCGCTCATCGACGCCTGGGACAGCCTCGAGGGCGCCCAGCTCTACTCCGCCTGGTCAGTGCTGCAGAGTGTGGGAGGAGCCGCCGCCATCGAACACCTCATAGAACGCTGGCCCGCTGAGAAGGGGGATCTCATCCTGCTCGAGAGCCTCTGCGAGACCGCCAGCGCCCAGCCCGATCCCCGCCTGGTGGAGTTGCTGGAGCGGGACCTGCCACGCGAAGCGGCCTGCGTAGAAGAGGCCTGGGTCGTCCTCTGCCTCCTGCTGGGCCTCGAGCGCCCGGGCCTTGACGAACTGCGCACACGCCTGGAAGAACGGCGCGCCCGGGCCTACACCGGCATCCGGGCCATGCTCGGTGGCGGCGATGCCGCCCCCCTCGACCCCGGTGAGATGCGGCTCGTCCTGGCCTGCGGAAGCTGCGGCGAGCAGAACACCTTCGAGGTCACCGCGCTGTGGATCGACCCGGCGAGTCCGACCAGCCGCCCGCACATCGGCGACGATCTCCGCTGCCCCTCCTGTGGCGGAGAGGGCCCCTTCGACCTGGCCTCCATGGGCAACCTCGCCATCATGGCCGAGTTGGCCCGGATGCAAACGGCAGATGGAGACGGAAAGGAGTATCCAGGGCCCTTCCACCTGCTCACCACCACCACCATGGAGGGATGGTCGGGATCACCTGGGTCCTCCCCCCCGCTGAGTCGATCGAGCCGGACGAGTGCGACGACCCGGACGTCGTCATGCGGGAGTTCTGCGAGGTGAACCCGCAGTTCACCGCCTTCGAGGGTTACGTCCTGCGTGGCGCTGGAGACGGAACTGCTACCCTGAGTGCGGGCTGCTGGGCCGCCACGGCTCGTCACTCCGACCTCATCGATCTCGCCCACGGTCACAGGGGTGTGCCGGCCGGCTGGGCGTACCTGGGCGTGGCGGTATGCTGGTCCCCGCGACGTGCCTGCATCGCACGATCGCGCCCCACGCGGCTCGACGAGCTGGCCATCTCGGCGCGAACGAGGAACCGCCTCATCGCCAGCGGGATCGGCTCCATCGACGAGCTGCTCGCCTGCTCTGCGGCCGAGCTGTGGCGCGTCCCGGGCATCGGGCACATCGCCGTGCGTGAGGTCGACGCCGCGCTCGGCGCTCACGGCTTGTTCCTACCCTCCCACGGGAAGCCTCCCCTCCATCCGAAGCATCGCGCGTCCGACCAGGAGAGGAGCGAACCCGTCGCAGCGCTCGGGCTGCCCGACCGGATGCTGGCCAAGCTCGCCGCCGGAGGGGTCGAGTCCGTCGGAGATCTCGTCGACAGGACCAGGGCGGACCTGCTCCGCATCAAGGGCATCGGTGACAGCACGGTCTCTACGATCCAAAGCAAGCTCGCCCGCCGTGGCCTCGCCCTCGAGGTGTATGAGCGAAACGAGACCCTGAGGGCCCTCCGGCTCGACCCGAGCGCGACCGTGAACGCCCTGTGCTCCGAGGGCCACCTCACCAAGCGACGCCGCAAAGCCCTCCTCGGCGCGGGCATCGAGACCGTGGGCGCGCTCCTCCGCCTCACCGAACGCCAGCTCCTCGACCTCCGAGGCATCAGCCCCACCGATGTGGCCGGGATCCGCGAAACCTTGGAGCTCCTGGGGTTCGATCTCGGACAGGGAGCAATGCACGAGTGACAGGAGCGACCGAGACACGGTCCGACATCTGCTATGAGAGCTGCCGGAGACCACCATGACCAAGCAGCCCCCCACCCCTCCCCGCACCGCCTACGACACCATGCAGCTCGCCGTTCCCGGCTTCGGCGACCTGGCCCGCCGGGTGGCCCGCGCGCTCCGCGAGCAACACGGCACGGACTTCACGGGCATCATCGAGTCCGAGGAGCTCGCCAAGACCAAGGTACTGGACTTCCTGAAGCAGTACGCCCTGGACAAGGCCCGCAAGGGCTGGGATCCCGACGTGGCCGCGGGGGACGCCCAGTTCCTGGGTGTCCACCTCCACTACGCCATCAACTACGCGCTCCACCACCGCAAGACCTTCTGGGTCGACCCGCCCCTCGCCTGGGCCCTCGCCCGCACCCGGCTCGATCTCCCCGGTGAGCTGCTCCGCCTCCCGTTCCCATGCTGCGCGCTGGTGTTCGACGATCCCACGACGATCGAGCTGGCCGAGCGGCTCTACCAGCTCGATCCCGACCGCCGCGGCACCGCCCCCCTCCGCGTGGTCACCGTCTACCTCATGGAGTCGGCGCAGGTCCGCGGGGTGGAGCGGGGCCTGCAGGCCACCATCTGCCTCGACGATCTCGAGGGTGGCTGGCCCTACGTGCTCGGCCGGGATCTGCGCATCGATGACGATGCGGACCTGGACGACATCCTGGCCAGCCACTTCCCTGACGTCGACGCCAAGGCCATCGATCCGGTGTTCCGCTCGGAGCCCCTGAAGCAGCTCCTGCACCTGGCCATCAACGCGGTGCTGTACGCCACCAGCGCCGGGATCGAGATCCAGCCCATCGAGTCGCGAGTCAAGGGGCTGCGCGCGAGGATGAAGAAGGTCAAGCGCCCCAGGCGCCGGCAGATCAAGCGCGAGATCGCGCGCTTCCTCAACGAGGCCACCGGCGAGGACGTGTTCTTCCTGCCCGGCAAGATCGACATCAAGCAGGTGGAGCGCCTGCAGGCCGCCGAGCGCATCCCGGACCAGGAAGGCGGCCACACCCTCTCCACGCGATTCATGGTCCGGGGCCACTGGCGCCGCCCCGCCGCCAGCTGGAGGGAGCAGCGGCCCATCTGGATCGAGCCCTACTGGAAGGGGCCCGACCTGGCGACGGTGATCGAGCGGGACTATCGGCTGAAGCGCTGATCCGGCGGTTCGGTGCCGTCAGCTTCTACGGCAGACGGGACGAACACCATCGTTCTTTCCCCTGCACGCTGATAACGTTTTCGTTATTATCCATCAGACCAGAGAACAGTCCCGTTCCCACCACCTCCTGGTGACCCCTTTGCCACGCACTACCGGCCGCTACGAGACCACAGCCGCAGGTGGTGAGACCGTCCAGGCCTTCGTCCCACACCCCCTGCCGCCGCGCGACCCACCCCTCGACCTCGCGGGCCCCCTGGCCGAGCGCTTGCGGCTGGCCGAGCAGGCTCTGGCCCGCCTGGAGTTGGCGGGCGCGATGGTCCCATCCGTGGACTGGTTCATCTACGCCTTCGTGCGCAAAGAGGCGGTCATCTCCTCACAGATCGAGGGCACCCAGGCCACGCTGGAGGATCTGCTCCGTCACGAAGCGGCTGCTCCTACCCACCAGGCGGCAACTCCTGACCTCGAGGTCGGAGACGTCTGCAACTATCTCGATGCCCTGAGCTGGTCCCAGGCCCAGCTCGCGTCACCCGAGGGGTTGCCTCTCTCCATGCGGCTCCTGAATGGAGCCCACGCGCGGCTGCTCCAAGGCACCCGAGGCGCAGGGAGCTTGCCGGGCGAGATCCGCCGCAGCCAAAACTGGATCGGTGGCTCGCGGCCCGGGAACGCGGCCTTCGTGCCCCCTCCGCCCCAGCTCCTTGCCCAGGCGCTCTCCGACCTCGAGCACTACATCCACGCCGACGACCACCTCCCCCCCCTCATCCGAGCTGGGCTGCTGCACGTGCAGTTCGAGACCATCCACCCCTACCTCGACGGCAACGGGCGCATCGGCCGCTTGCTGGTGAGCTTGCTGCTGAAGCACTGGGATCTGCTCTCCCGTCCGCTGCTGTACCTGTCGCTGTTCTTCAAGCGCCACCGTGCGGAGTACTACCGGCGGCTGGCGCTGGTGCGTACCGACGGCGACTGGGAAGGCTGGCTGGATTTCTTTCTGGACGGAGTGGCCACCATCGCGGAAGAGGCCGTGACCGCCTCACGGGACCTGTTCACCCTGGTCACAGCAGACCGCCAGCGCCTGCTCAGCCTCGACTCGGCCTCCGTGACTGCCCTCCGGCTCTTCGAGCTGCTCCCGAGGAACCCCATCGTGGACTCGAACTCGGTGATGGCGCTGCTGGACACCACCAGGCCCACGGCGGGCCGCACGCTGCGCGCCCTGGTCGAGGCCGGAGTGCTGATGGAGACGACGGGACGACGGCGGGATCGGTCCTTCGCATACGCGGCCTACCTGGCCCACCTGCGGGAGGGGACCGGGCTGAACATTGCCTGATCGGCAGTGCGCACGGTGCCCGTGCCCAAATCGTGCCCCAGCCACGCCATCCCCCTCCACACTCCCGCCGCATGGTCCAGCGGGGGCGGCGCCAGCAGGGTGAGCTCGTGGATGGCGCGCGGGTGGTCCCTGGTTCGTGGCGTGACAGGCGCACCGGGGGGAGTATGTTCGTGGCGCGCTACATCCAGAGGGACCTCACTCGGCTGGAGGATCCGGGCCTGCTACGCGGAGAGGGGCATGACCGGGGTGCGCGCTACCGTCTCCTCAACGGCAATGACGACAGGCAATAGCGACATCAAGACGACACCGGACGTCGCTATTCGCTGCCTGTTCCTCCGATGTCATCGCCTGCCACTGACCCCAGCAACGCCAACCCCCACCCCGTATCGATCCAGCGCGTCGATCCCCTCGGCGTCCCGTCCAGGTACCGCAACCGATTCACCAGCGCCTCGTCCAGCACGAGGCCAGCACGCTGCGCGTGCTCCCGCGCCATCAGCACCCAGGCCAGATCCGTCAGGCTGAGGGTCCGCTCGCCGAAGGCACCATCGGGTGAGGCGATGCGCAGCCCACCGCGCGCAGCTCGGCCAACCACCAGGAAACGGCGCCCCTCGTACTCCTGCACCCAGTCCGGCCTCACCACCTCGACCACGCGCTCGGCGAGCCCTCTCGCCGCCTCGAGCCAGCGAGGTTCGAGCCTGCGCGACGCCGTCCTGCCCTCGCCCAGCGCCCGCCACGTCGCGAAGGCCACCTCGGGGATCGCCCAGGCGCCCTCGTCAGCCAGCCAGCGGCCGACGCCCAGGCAGGTCCAGCGACCCTCCTCGACGCGACCGAGCACGAACGCGGTCTCACCCGGCCGGCGGTCATGGACGTGCAGCTCGAGGCGGTCGGGAGCGACCAGGGAACCCCGTCCCTCGAGCATCAGGAACAGGTGGCCATCGACCCGCGAGATCCGACCTGACGGGGCCTCACGGATGCGGAACGCCCTCGCCAGCTCGTCCTCTCTGAGCACAGAACCCTGCTCGGGAGCCAGCTCCTCGGGGCGGATGCGCCTCAGCAGCTGCGCGATGGGCTCGTCGCCCCGCTGCACCGGCCTGTCCTCGACATCCGGGCTGTCGGACCGGAGCACGAGGCCCGCGCCCGCATCGACCACCCGCTTGAGATGGTAATCCACGCCTTCCTCGGGGTCGCCACGCGCGATGAGCGCCACACGACTCTGCAGCGCGCCCAGCCCCAGGGACCGGCAGTAGCGCATCAGCAGCCAGTCCCCGTCGCGGATCTCGGACCGCCAGCCGTGCATGGAGCTGCCGCTGGCGCGCACCGCGAAGGTGTCGGCCTTGGCGTCCACGGGCAGCGCGACCTCTTCGGCCTCCCCCGTGTCGGCCGTGGCCTCGACGGAGCCCCAGCCCGCCGCTGCTCGCAGGGAGGGGAAGGCCACGACCCTGCCCAGGGTGGGGAGCGGCACGACCTCGGCCCCCTCGAGGGGCAGGGGCTCGATCCACCAACCCTCGGGGGCAGGGCTGAAGCGCACCCGGTAGTCGGTGCCCGAGCGCCCCGCGTCGGGGCCGAACCAGCGGCGCATCAGGTCGGGGAGCTGGTTCCGGCTGCTGCCCACGGGGTGGGCCACGTTGCAGGCGATCTTCACGAAGCGGAAGCGCCAGTAGCCGCCGTCGGCGAGCCGCACGTCGGTCTCCCCCCTGGGGATGCCCGGCACGCGGGCGCGATCCGGCAGCTTGAGGATGGGGCCCTGGTTGTTGTGGATGACCCGACAGACGAAGGCGCAGGAGCCGGCCTCCTGCTCTTCGCGGCGCGCGCGGCGGTACCGAGCCAGGCGGTAGTCCACCAGCTCGGTCACCATGGCCTCGAGGGTGGGCAGCAGCGAGACCTCGACACCGAAGCTGGGCACGAAGTGGTCACCCTCGACGCGGAACCAGCGGCGGGCGTTCTTCGCGCCGCCGCGGGTCCAGAAGTGGACGGGGTTCTTGCGCCAGTAGCGCTCCCAGACCTTGGGATCGGGAGCCCGGGGGTCGGGCAGCTCCCGCACACCCTCGAGATCCCCAAACAGCTCGGGAGAGCGGACCAGGATGCGGTGGGACCGCTCAGCCAGCTCGGAAACGGGCAGGCCGCTGGAGAGAGCGCCCGCCTCGATGAGGGCCTGCAGGGTCACCATCTTGTAGGACTTGCTCATGGCCTCGCGGCGCTCGAGGGCGCGCAGGAAGGCGCCGACGTCACCGAGCACCGCGCGCTCGCCATCATCGAGATCCCCCTGGCTCTCCACGAAGTCGAACCAGCCCCGGTAGGCCTTCAAGGACGCGGGGTTCTGTCCCATCCGGACCAGCTCGCCCAGCCGGGGCCGCTGCCCGCGGGCGTCGCGCAGCTCCCGGTACACCCGCAGCAGGACGTGGCTGGCGCCGGAGGGGAGCAGGCGGCGCAACAGGTCCACCGCCTCGAGCTCCAGCTCCACGCGGCTGCCCCCTGGCAGCTCGACCGAGCCACCCGCGCGGATCAGCTCGTGGACGGACCTGGACTCGCGGCCGCTGCCCGCCAGGTTGAGCAGGGTGCGGACCCGGTCGAGGAACACCCGGTGGTTGCCCACGAAGTCCAGGACGGTGAGCGAGTCCTTGCTGCCGTCAAGGGGACGCCGCAGCCCGCGCCCGAGCTGCTGCAGGAAGAGCAGCGGCGACTCGGTGGGCCGCAGCATCAGCACGCGGTCCACCCGGGGGACGTCCACGCCCTCGTTGTAGAGATCCACGGCGCAGACGGCCGGGACCTCGCCCCTCTCGAGCAGCTCGAGGGCCTGGGCGCGATCCGCGCTGCCTTCGCCGGTGTGGACGGCGATGGCGTCGAGCCCGCGTTCCCGGAACCAGGCGGCGACGAAGTTCGCGTGCGCCACGGAGCAGCAGAACACCAGACTGCGCGTGCCGGGGTGATCCTGGCACGCCGCCCAAGCGGCCTTCATGCGCTCCTGGGTCTGCACGGCGCGCTCGAGCTCGACAGGATCGAAGCGGCCGCTGCGCCAGTGGACCTGTTGCTGGTAGTCCACGGTGTCGCGCAACCCGAAGTAGCGGAAGGGGACCAGGTGCCCACGCGCGATGCCCTCGCCGATGTCGGCGCTGTGGGCCACGTGGTCGTCGAAGAGGCCCAGGATGTCGCCCGCGTCCGCCCGCTCGGGGGTGGCGGTCAGGCCCAGCAGGAAGCGGGGCTGCAGCCGCGCCAGGATCGCCCGGTAGGTGGGCGCGTGGGCGTGGTGGACCTCGTCTACAATCACGTAGGCGAAGGTGTCGGAGTCGAGGTCCATCAGGGTGTTGTGGACCTTCGGCACCGATCCGAGCACCACCTCGCCGCTGGGGTCGGCGTGGGGCCCTGCGAACCAGGACAGGCGCACACCCGGCAGCGCCGCCTCGAAGGCATCACCGGCCTGGGAGAGCAGCTCCACCCGGTGAGCCAGCACCAGCACCCGCGGCAGCGGTCGATGCCCAACGGCGAAGCGCAACGCGTCCTCGACGGCGACACGGGTCTTGCCCAGGCCGGTGGCCATGACCACCAGGGCTCGGCTGCGGCCCTCGGCTCGGGCCGCGGCCAAGGCCTCGAGGGCTTCCTCCTGCACGTCGCGCAGGGGAGGAAGCTCGATGCTCGCGGAACCTTCGTCGAGGTCGTAGGGAGGCAGGGGGATGGACTCGAGCCGGCTGCGATCGGTGTAGGCGTCGAGCCAGGCCTCATCGATGTCGCGGCCTCGTTCCCACAGCTCGTCCCAGCGCGTGCAGAGCTCGCCGAAGGCGACCGGATCCCGTGCCTGTTCGACCCGCAGGTTCCACTCCACGCCATCCTTCAACGCGGGCCGGGAGAGGTTGGAGGAGCCGACGAAGCCCACGCCACCGGCTGGGCCGCGCACGACCCAGGCCTTGGGGTGGAAGGAGCGCGCGAAGTCGCGCAGCGACGCCAGCTCTACCACCCGCAGCGCCAGCGAGCCTCGGGGCACCTCGTCGCGCTCATCATCTGCAGGGACGCAGGCCGCGCGCTCGAGGTCGAGCAGGCTCCGCAGCGCCTGGGACTGGGTGATGTGGAGGTAGTCGCCGGTCAGGATGCGCACCGATGCCCCGCGCAGCAGAGCTGATCGGATCAGCGGGCGGACCTCGACGACGCCGCTCTGCTGCACGAAGGCTGCCAGGATGTCGATGGAGCTGGCGCCCGCCATGAGCGGCCGGAGGTGGGCAAGGAAAGGGTCTGTCTTGCCACCCGTCACGAGGGCAGGCTCCCGATCCCGGTCCGGCACCCGGGGGATGTGCCCGTGGTTGCGGTAGTTGCCACGCTCGGGGATCACGAAGCGCACCCCGCCCCGCGGGTCGTCCACGTCCCCGTCGAAGCGCGGGATGACGTGCAGGTGCAGGTGCATCACGGTCTGGCCGGCGGCGCGGCCGATGTTCACGCCCAGGTTGAAGCCATCGGGTCGGGGATCGGTGGCCTCCAGCTCCTGCTGGACCCGGTCGGCGAGGGCCAGGATGTCGGCGCGCTCGGCCGCCGTGGCGTCGGTCCAGGTGGGCACATGCCGCCAGGGGATGATCAGGGTGTGACCGGGGTTGACCGGGAAGCCGTCGCGGAGGGCACAGGCCAGCTCGCTGCGCGCCACGATGCGCGCGGGATCAGGGCGGCAGAAGGGGCAGCGAGCATCGTCCACGATGAGCTGGCGTATCCCGAGGTCGGCGCCCGTGCAGTTTGGATGCTCGGGCACCGGGTCCAATGCGGTCATTTTCTGTCCTTTACGCGCCATGCCGGACAGGATTACAACAAGACTCCCATCGTCCCCCAGGCCCCCATGCCCTCACGCCGCAGCGAGCCCAGCCTCATCATCTCCCTCACCGACGCCGAGGCTGCCTCGGTCCTGAACCAGCTCCTCGTCCGCAGGCCCGCCCTGCGAGAGGAAGCTGAGTCCATCGCCCGCGGCCTGCTGGCCGAGGTGGACGCCGAGGCCCTCGCCGAGGAGCTGGTGACCGAGATCACCCAGGTCTCCCTCGACGACCTCAACGCCCGCGCCGGGCGCCACTCCTGGGGCTACGTCGATCCGGTGGAAGCAGCCTGGGAGCTGCTGGATCAGCGCGTCGCCCCCTACCGCGACGAGCTGCTGCGACTGCAGGAGCTCGGGTTCGAGGAGCAGGCCCTCGCCACCCTCGAGGGGATCCTGATGGGCCTGCAGGCCGTCGGAGGCCGGCGAGGAGGCCACTACGTGCTTGAGACCGCGCCCGACTTCGAGGACGAGACGGCCATCGATGTGGTCGAAAAGTGGGTCCAGGGCGGAGGTGGGCGCAAGAAGCGGAACACCCTCCCCAAAGGTCTGCTCGACGAATGCGCGGACGCCACCCATCGCTGGGAGACGACCAGCCCACCGGAGAGGAGCGAGGCGTACCAGCGCATGATGCAGCTTCGGAGCCTCGGCTTCGCGAGCGAAGCCGCCAAGCAGGTGTTGCAAGAGATCGAGGGCTGATCCCCAGCACCACCAGCACCACCGCGACAGGAGCCCCCGTGACCACCTGCCTCGCCGAGACGCACCACGACACCCCCGCAGCGCGCATCCTCGCGGCCGCGGAGCGCCTGTTCGACGGCGACGAGCGCGCCGAGGGCCCCCTGCGCTCGGACCAGCGCGAGGTGTTCGAGGCCTTCGCAGAGTTCCTGGGCGAAGTGGCCTGCGGCCTCGAGGACCAGCGTTGGGCGCACATCGTGCTGCCACCCAGGACAGGCAAGACGGTGCTGGCCTCCCGCATCGTGGAGGCCACGGGGCTGCACGCTGCCTTCGTCGTACCCACCCGCGTGCTGGTGGACCAGGTCGCGGGCGAGGTGGAGCGCTTCGCACCGAGCGTCCCCACGGGGGCCTGGTTCTCGGATCGCAAGGCGCTGGTCCCTCACGGGCTGAACCTGGTCACCTACGCCGGCCTGACCCAGCACGGCCTGACCCTGCCCGCGGCGCTGCGCAGCGCGGATCTGGTGTTCGTCGACGAAGCCCACCACGCCATGTCGCCCAAGCGACGCCGCGCCCTGTCGCGCTGCTTCCACCCCGACGCGATCCGCGTCGCCCTCACCGCCACGCCGGACTACGACGAGCGCCGCCGCCTCGACGCGGTCTTCCCGCGCCGCAAGGCGCGCGTGGAGCTGCGGGAGGCCCTGGAGGGCGGCCTGCTGGCCCCCGCCCACGTGCGGGTGGCCGAGGTGGACGTAGATGGGTCGCGCGTGGAGATCGTGGCCGGGGAGTACCGCGCAGACCAGATCGGGGAGCTGTTGGGCCAAGCGCCCTTCCTCGAGGCGGCGCTGCGCTACCGCTACGCCCAGGCCCAGCGCCAGCGCCCCTGCATGATCGCCTGCTCCACTCGCAGGCAGGCCTATGCGCTGCGGCGCTTCTTCCAGCGGCGGCGGCCCTCCGGCTCCCCGGCCCCCGCGCTGCTGCTGGGCGAGACCCCGGCCGAGGAGCGCGAGCACACGCTGCGGTCTTTCGAGCGCGGCCGCATCGACACCCTGGTCCAGGTGGGCGTGCTGATCGAGGGCTGGAGCTCGGCGCGCTGTAAGCTGCTCATCGACCTCGCCCCGGGGCGCTCCCGGGTGCGCGCGACCCAGAAGTACTTCCGCGTCTTGACGCGCCACGGCGACGAGCACGCCCACATCGTGGTCGTCCTCCCACGCCACCTCGCGCGCCCTCCCGTCCTGCCCCTCGATCTGCTGCTCGAACCCGGCGAGAGCTACCGCTGCGGCCAGGTCGTCGGCGACAAGACGGAGACCACGCCATGACTGGAGACCTGTGGCTGGCCAACAAGGGGGCACGGGAGCGCCTGGCACTCTGGCTCGATGCGCCGTCCGTCGAACGCTTCCGGCGTGCGTGGAGCCGCCCCAGCAGGTACTGGTTGGAATACCTCCACTCGCGAGACCGCGACCTCCCACGGTCTCGTAGCTGCGCGGTGATCCAGGAGCTGGAGGAGCTGGATCCCTGGACGCCCAGCGGTGACGGTGGCTGAATCCCGCGCCCCAGCCCACCCCGAGCGCCCCAGCGAGCCCGCCACCCGAGCGCCGCCGTGGTCCTCGGAATAGAGCGGCGCCTCACGACCTGCACCAAGCTCTCCTGGAGGCAACCCGACCATGCGCCCGCTGCTCCCCACCCTGCTGTTCACCCTCATGCTCCCCGCCGCAGCGTGCCCCGTCCAGGACCCGGATGACAGCACCACGGCGACCCCGGACACGGCCGAAGAGACCGAGGACACCGCCATCCTCGGCTACCAGGTCAGGGTCGACTGGCCCGAAGGGAGCGCCACGGTCGGCCTGGGCGGGTTCGATCCGTTGGACTGGGAGGGGACCCCCGCGGTGTCCCTGCCGCACATCCTGACCCAGGCGGGGCTCTCGGACCCTCAACCCTACCAGTACCGCTTCACCGCCTCCGACGGCTACAGCCGGGGAGGGTTCACCGCTGACCAGGTGCAGCAGGGAATGCTGCTCCAGGACAACGGCGACCTGCAGTGGCCCGAGGAGCTGGGCCTGTTCGGCGAAGACTACGTCGATGGCGTGGTGGAGATCCTGGCCGAGTGAGCTCCACCGCTCACGAGCCCGGCGCGGCCACCCTCACCGCCGAGCTCACCCCCAGCGGTCGAGGGTCGCTCACCCGCGATCCCGGCGGCGCGGTCCCGCCGCCCGCCGAGGCCGCCGAGCGCATCGACAGGCCTCCACGCGGGGCACAGGCCAGGGGCCTGCTCCACCTGGGCGCGGCCGAGCTGGGCGCGGCGCTGGGCCCGAGCCTGGCCTGGTGGCGCGAGCTGGGCGGCTGCTGGCGGCCGCCATCGATGGACCGATGGGTGGAGCCGGTGGAGCCGATCCGCGACACACCGGCAGAGATGACTGCCGAGTGCGACCAGCTGCAGGCGCTGGGGTACCGGCGTGTCACCCCGCCGCATTTTCTTCTGAAGGATACTCCCGGCCAGGAGTAGGAAAGGGTCGAACACCGACCGCGACCCCGATTCCAGCGCTGCCCAGGAGGCTCCCATGCTGCGCATCACCGCCCTCGCCCTTCCCTTCGCCACCGCCCTCGCCGGGGCCTGCACCACGCCCCAGCAGGTGATGGACCAGGCCAGCAACGAGATGGTCCTGCAGTCCTACTCGGTGCCGGCGGGCTACTCCAACCTCATGTCCTCGGCGCTCACCCGGGCGCTGTTCGTGGGCAAGGACAACCCCGTGGGCCGGGTCATCGAGGCCCCCGACGGCCAGCTCATCGTGGTGGCCCCCGAGAGCGTGCAGGAAGGTGTCAAGCGGCTGATCGACGAGCTGAACGCCAGCCAGCCCGCCGTGCGCACCCCCACCAACATCCGCATCGACTACTGGATGGTCCACGGCACCCGCGCCGACGAGCTCAGCACCAGCTACCCCGCGCCGGTGCTGGCCGACACGCTGGCTGCCGTGCAGCAGCAGGAAGGACCCATGGCCTTCGAGCTGCACAGCCACCAGGTGCTCACCTCGCTGGACGACGAGCGGGCCAGCCTGAGCAGCCCGGGCCTGTTCATCCGGCAGACCGCCACGTGGAACGCCGCGGGTGGCACCATCGCCGCCGAGGTGGAGATCGAGGCCGAGCGCGGTGTGGGCACCGCCACCGACATCCAGGTGGCCCCGGGGCAGGTGGTGGTGCTGGCCGAGCTGGGCGACACCGCCGGCGACCAGCCCTACGACACCCTGTACTACGTGATCAGCCCCTCGGTCGTAGACGCCAGGTAGGGGTCTTCGCGTGGCGGCTCCCCAAGCCAGCACCGGCCTGGACCAGGCGGGCCTCGAGGAGCGCATACAGAGCCGCCCGCAACCCCCCCACAAACAAGTGGAA
>CAZEJJ010000143.1:0-19170 GCA_964512185.1 uncultured Enterobacterales bacterium
CCTCAGTTTTCGGCGACCAAGAACTTGGGGCCGAAAAATCGGGCCGGAGATCCTGACTGAGGGCGGGCTCCCTGTACACGCGGGACCCCGCCTGTACGGCTCACGGCCCGTTCATGCTTCCTATCCCCGGCGCTGCGCTCAGGAGGATGCTCGGTGATACCTCGGCGCGCGATTCATGTATTGGGTCCTGCGGTTGATTGAACCGGAACGGGTGGGTAATGGGGGATCAGGGCAACGCGTCGCATGGTACCCCTCCGCCGGCGGCACTGTGACATGCTGATCGGGTAACAGCCACGCCCGCACGGAGAAAGGAGACCATGCTGACACGTCCCGCGCTGGCCTGTGCCCTGTTGGTCACTGGCTGCGATCAAGGCTGGCAGCCTCCGGGTGGAGGCGTGGCCAAGGGCTGCCTGCAGCAGGTGGGCTTCGACGAACCCATGGCGCGGGGGCTGGGGCTGTCCACCCACCTGCCCTGGGGCGAGGGCGAGACCGACAGCGCCCGCCGGGGCTTTGAGCTGCAGAGCTGGGCTTCGCTGGGGGTGGGCACCGCGCGGCGCGACCTGCACTGGTCGGCCATCGAGCCCGAGCAGGGCAGCTTCGACTTCTCCGGACCGGACCTGCTGGTGGACGCGGTGGAGGGTGCCGGAGCGGAGCTGCTGGGCCTGCTGGTGTACGGCAACGCCTGGGCCAGCCAAGAGAGCGACGACACGGCCTACCCCCCCGATGATCCCCAGGACTACGCCGCCTACGCGGCGGCGCTGGTGCAGCGCTACCAGGGCCGGGTGCGACGCTGGGAGCTGTGGAACGAGGAGAACGCCGGCGTCCGCTTCTGGAAGCCCCAGGAGGACCCGGAGGCCTACGCGGCGCTGGCGCTGGCGGCGGCCCAGGCCGTACACGCGGTGGACCCCGAAGCCCAGGTGGCCCTGGGGGGCCTGTTCTGGCCCGACCTGCTGATGAACACCCCCGGCCCGGAGTTTCTGGACGCGGTGCTGCTGGCCGAGCCCGACCTGGTGGAGGCGCTGGACGCGGTAGCCTTCCACCCCTACCGCTACCCCTTCACGGCCCCGGAGCTCGCCGACGAGCACCAGGACTCCCTGGTGCAGCAGACCTGCGCCCTCCGCGAGCTGCTCTCGGATCACAGAGCATCAGCCCTGCAGCCATGGATCACCGAGCTGGGCTGGCACACCGCCCCGGATGCGCTCTACGAAGGGGTGAGCGAGCAGGACCAGGCGGCGTACCTGGTGCGATCGGCGCTGCTGGCCCTGGGCCAGGGCGTGCCCATGAACCTCTGGTACACCTTCCGGGACGGCGGCGACAGCGACAGCGACCAGGAGCAGCGCTTCGGGCTGTACGGCTACGACGCCGATCCTCTGGAGGATCCGCAGGCCCGACCCAAGCCGGCGGCCACCGCCATGGGCGTGCTGGCGAGCCTGCTGGGAGAGCACACCGCCATCGCGGACGAGAGCGAAGCGCTGGGCCTGGACGAACAGAGCTGGGCCTACCGGCTGTCGGGCGGCGAGGGCTCGGTGCTGGCGGTCTGGACGCTGGAGGAGGGCGCGCAGCTGAGCGCGGCGGCCGAGGGCGCGGCGGCAGTGGTGGACCTCTGGGGCGAGCAGCAGGCACCGGCGGTTGACGATGGCGCCGTGCTGCTCGAGATCAGCGATCTGCCCAGCTTCGTGCTGTACGAGTAGCTCCGACGACGCGCTGGGGCCCGGATCAGCGCACCTCGTCCACCGAGCCGTCCAGCTGGTCGTCGAAGTCGGCGCGCAGGTGGATCATGGGGGCGAAGTCGGCGCGCTTGCGCAGGTCGATGAGCCCGATGGTGGGGCGCACAACCGGTGCGTCCACCACGGCTCCGTCCAGGTCCATGTGGGACACGGCGGGGAAGCTCACCGTGATGTTCTTGCGGTCGGGCTCTGGATCCACCGGCTCCTCCTCCTGGGCGAAGGCAGGGCCGGCGAGCAGCAGGGCGAAGAGGGGAGTGAGCACAAGGCAGCGTGCGGACATGGGGGACCTCCTTTGATCGCCCTCCTTGACATCCACTTGACGCGACCGGTTCCCGAGCCGAGCGAACCGGGCCACGCGAGCATAGAAGCTCGCTGCGCAAGGAGGAAGCATGCAGCGCCTCATCCCGACCCTGCTCCCGCTGCTCATGGGCTGCGTGTCCCACAACATCGGCACCGAGCCCATGGCCGTCGGTTCCCAGCTCGAGGGCACCCCCCAGCCGGGCTCGGCCATCTCTATAGAGCTCACGTCCATCGACGGCGAGGCCATCGGGGTGCCCGATCCGAGGGGACGGGCGGTAGTGCTGGAGCTGATCCGCTCCGCCGACTGGTGACCCTGGTGCGTCGCGCAGGTGCGCGACTACGAGGCCCGGGCCCACGAGCTGCAGTCCGCCGGCGGGCGGCTGGTGGTGCTCACCGCCGACAGCGAGCCCGCGCTGCGCCAGGCCATCAGTGAGCGGGGTTTCAGCTCCACCTTCGTGATGGTGGACCCGGAGTTCTGGCGCGGCTGGGGGCTGTTCAACGAGAGCTCCGAGTCCCTGCCCCACCCCACCACCATGATCGTGGCCCCCGACGGCACCCTGGTGTACCGCGAGACCCACACCAACTACACCCGCCGCGCCTCGGTGGAGCGGGTGATCCAGTGGGTGGAGAGCACCGGGTGCGAGGCGCCGGCAGAGGATCTGCTGGCGGAGATCCCCGCAGGCGTGCCGGCAGATCTGTTCGCGGAGCCGGAGCCCGAGCCGACCGAGCAGCCCGCCGAACCCGACTGGGAGCACGCCTACAGCTTCGAGGTCAGCCGCCAGGCCACTCGTCTGCTCATCGAGATCAGCGTCGCACCTGGCTTCCACCTGTACGGCGCCAGGGAAGAGATCTCCCGGCCCCTGGTGGCCACCATCGACCAGCTGCCCGAGCTGCAGATCCCCATCCCCGCTGGCGAGCGGAAGGTGCTGAGCGAGCACCTGGGCGCCGCCTGGGTGCTGGAAGGCGAGCTGACCCTGCAGGCTCCCCTGCCCGCCGACGCGCCCTCGCCCCTGAGCGGCCAGCTCGAAGTCCAGGTGTGCACCGACACCACCTGCACCGCGCCCTCCAGCGTCGGGTGGTCTACGGAGTAGCCCGGGCCAGCACGATGCAGCCGAAGGAGCCCGGGGACCAGGGAGCGCCGTCGTAGCCGCCCCACCAGCGCTCCGGTCGCCAGCCGGCTTCGCCCAACTCTGCCTCGAGATCGGGCCGCGCGAGGGGCACGAGGGTCCGCTCCACCTGGTGCAGCTCGCCCGTGGCCTTGACCAGCAGGGTGGCCGCGAAGCGCAGGCCCGCGGGGGAGAGATCGCGGTAGCGTCTCTCGAAGCGGATGTGCGGGTTGTCGATGAGGGGCAGCTCGCCCACCTGCCCGGCCAGCACGCGATCGTAGTTGACGACCTGGATGAGCAGCGCGCCAGCGGGCTGCACCCGGGCGGCCACAGCGCGCAGCGCCTGGACGCGCTCCCGACGCTCGAGCAGGTGCACCAAGGTGTTGCCCAGGCAGAGGGCGCCGTGGAAAGGTTGGCCGGCAGGTGGAGGATCGCGCAGGTCTGCCTGGCGGAAGGACAGGGCTCCGGCCGGGGCCCGGGCCACCAGCGGGGCGGCGCGCGCGAGCAGACCCTGGTCGAGGTCCTCCCCCACCACGGAGTAGCCGCGTCGGGCCAGCTCCAGGGCCACGCCGCCGGTGGCGCAGCCCAGGTCCAGCAGGCGTGCCCCTTCGGGAAAGAGCCCTGCCACGAAGGCGGGCTTGGGACCCGGCGGGAAGATCCGATCGTAGTGGGCAGCGAGGGTGGTGTAGAAGGACATGGGCGCCTCCGCGCCCAGGCTATCCCGTGCCGTAGGCTGGGTCGGCCTCGTCCCTCCCCCCGTTGTTCATCGGATCGTGTAGCGAGATCGAGGTGGTGCTCCAGGAAGGCGCTGATGGCACCTTCCTGGGCTGCAGCGACGAGCCGCTCAACCCCAGCTGCCGCTCAGCTCAAGCTCGTCCTGGGGGATCAAAGGGGCGGGGGCGGCGCAGTCGGAGCGGTCTTCACCGGCTTCCCAGCGCACGTCTTCGGCGCCGGACGAGCCGGCGACGAACTTGTAGTCGAAGCAGAGGCCCAGGGGCAGCTCCACCGGCGACGGGGTGGACCAGGTGGGGTAGGCGTCGGCGCTGGTGTCCAGCTCGACGCCCGGACCCCAGGCACCCAGCTCCGCTACGTCTCCGCGCACCGAGATGACCTCGCCCCAGCTCGTGTGTGCGTCATGCGCCGTAAAGTGCACCTGCTGTGTCGGCCAAGACTCGGCGCCTGCGAGCGTCTCGAAGACATCCGCTGCGCTTAGCTCTTCGCCGGTGTCCTGATCTTCGTAGCGCTCCAGGATCCTGAAGAACTGGGCCAGGTAGCGTCGGCCGGTGCGACCATCATCCAAGGCCTGGCTGTCGATGAAGAGGACGCTCTCCACGTTGCTCGCCAGGTCGCTGGACGAACCCAGGCCCGAGTAGCTCCAGTTGGATGCGTCGCTGATGACCCTTATGTCGCTGCGACCCAACACAGCGGTCTTGGTGTGCATGGCGGTGTAGTCGCTGGACAGGTTCAGCACCTCGAACACGGTGACACCCGCGTCGCGCAGATCGTCTTCGGTGTCGTCGTCGCTGAACCAGTAGCTGCCGTCGGCGTTGATGCCGTCGGACATCTTGCGGTCGGTGATGACATACACGGGCACACCCTCTGCCACCTTGTCGGTGAGGATCTCCACCAGGGAGTCGTCCACGTCCTCGGCGGTGAGGTCGCGCAGGGCGAAGACCATCAGCAGGATCTGCTCGTCCTCCTCTTCGAGCCACTCCAGAATCCGGGTACCCGCGCGCACGCCGCTCGCGGCGGGGGTGAACAGGGCGTTGACCGCGGCGCTGTCGTCCCAGTCGTTCTCCAGCTCGTCGCCCGCCAGGATGGCCTCGTAGGCTGCGAGGTAGCGCTCGATGAGCTCGGCGTCGCGCACCAGGTGCAGGGTCTCGTCGTTGTCCATGGCCGAGTACTGGGGGTTGTGGCTGCCGGTGAGCAGGGCTGACCAGTCGGTGGCCTCGAACAGGCGCGCCTTGAGGTGCATCAGGCCGCTGTCGTCGATGCCCACCAGATCCGCGCTCAGCGTCGTCTCCTCGTCCAGCTCGGCGTGGTCCTCCACCACCTCGAAGCCGCCGTCCACCAGGATGGAGTAGGCGCTGTCGGCGTCGTCCAGGTCGATCTTGTCGGCCTCCACCAGCACCTGTACGTCCACGCCTTCGGCGCGCGCCAGCACCAGCCGCTCGGCGATGTCGTCGTGGGTCAGGTTGTAGGTGGCGTAGCGGATGCGGAAGGGGTTCTCGCCCTCAGCGTAGAGCGTGCTGTCCACCAGGCGGGCGTCCCGTACCTGGTCGATGAGCTCCAGCTCCAGCTCCAGGGCGGACTCGTCGGGGGTGAAGATCACCTGCAGGGGCTGGTTGAGATCGCTGCCTTCAGGCAGCGCGTCGGAGGCGTAGAGATCGCTGGCGTCACCACCGGCTGCCACGAAGCTGTAGTTGGCGCCGCCATCGCTGTCCCAGATGTTGTTGCCCCAGTCATCGTAGCCATGGAAGAAGTACTCGACGGTGGCCCCGGCCTCGAAGGCGTCGGCGGGCTCCAGCCGCCACAGGGAATTGCCGTGCTCGCTGCTGGCCCAGGACATGTCGTGAAGCTGCCAGGCGCCACCGTCCACGCGCACACCGAGCTCGGCGTGCAGGCCGTAGTAGTCGACGTTCATGAGCACCGTGAACCTGCCCGGGTTGTCGCCGGAGTGGCGCTGGTGCTCGCCGTAGACCCCCATCCAGCTGGGGCCGCGCAGGTGCTTGGGGCTGGCCGCGGACTGGCCGAGGCCAGCGTCAATCGAGGCCGCGCAGCCCGCCAGAAGCAGGGCGGCGGTGCAGATCGAGGCTCGTGGAAGACGCATGCTCGCTCCAGGTGGCTAGGAGCCGTAGGTGGCCGAGACCGGGTCGGTCTCGCCGCTGGGGTCAGCGGTGTGGGCGCGGTTGTCGCCGCTCTCCCAGCTGGTGCCGCCACCGCCGGTGACCAGGTGCTTGTACTCGAAGTGGGTGCCCGCGGGGATCTGCACGGTGGCGGTCCACCAGGGCCAGCCCGAAGGATCCATGGCGATGGCGCCGCTGGGTTCCCACTCGCCAAGCTCGGGGATGCTCCCCACCAGGTGCACCGTGTCGCCGTAGCTGGTGTAGGGGTGGTAGACGGCGAACTCCACCGCGGTGGCGGGCGCCGTGTCGGCGTCGAAGTCCGCCTGGTAGTGGCGGCGCAGGTTGGTGATCTCGCCCAGCAGGGCCTGAGCCAGGTCGGCGTCGTGGATCACCACCAGGTCGTCGTCGCTCACCTGGCTCATGGACGACCAGTTGGCGGAGCCCAGCAGCGCGATCTGGCCGTCGATCACCGCGAACTTGTGGTGCATGCTGGCGTACTCGCTGCTGGCATCGTCGATGGAGATCTCGATCACCTCGACGCCCTGCTCCTGCAGCCACTCGTCGGTGCCGTCGTCTGCGGTGATGGTGCCGTAGTACTCACCCTCGTCGGAGATGTTGGACTCCAGCAGCACCCGCACCGCCACGCCGCGGTCCACCGCCGCCACCAGGGCGTCCAGCACGTCCTGCTCGACGCCGCTGTCGTCGCTGAAGCTCATGCTGCGCAGGGTGAACATGGCCAGCTGCACATCGCTCGCGGCGGCGTCCAGCTCGCGGCAGATCACCTCGGCCAGCTCGTGCTCCTGGGAGTAGTACACCTGGATGGGGGCTCCGGAGTCCGCAGGCCACGGCTCGAAGGGCTCGGCGGCGATGCCGGCGAACATGCGCTCGTAGACGGCGGCCAGCTCCGCGGAGCGGATCAGCAGCATGTCCTCCGCGTTGTCGTCGGCGCTCAGGCTCTCCCAGTTGTAGGAGCCGGTGGTGACCACCTGGCCGTCGAAGACGGCGAACTTGGTGTGCATGGACGCGGCGATATCCTCGTCGCGCACCACCCCCAGCAGCGGAACGCCCGCCTGCTGCAGGCGGGGGTACTGGGTCTCCCAGTCGCGCCAGGGCTCCGTGTGGTAGCCGGCGGTGAGCAGCTGGATCTGTACGCCTGCGGCATGGGCCTCCAGCAGCGCGTCGGTGATGCGGCTGTCGTTGATGTCGAAGACCGAGGCGTGGATGCTGTGCTGACCACCGGGATCGGCCCGCTGGGTCGCCGCGACGGCCTCGATCTCGGCGATGACCGCCTGCTCGGGATCGTCGTAGGGCGAAAAGTACAGCTCCAGCTCGGGCAGGGACGCGCCCACGTCGTCCGCCAGGCTGGTGCCCACATCGCGCTGGCCGTCGTCGGAGTTGGTGCCGGACGCGGCGGGCACTCCAAGCCCGGTGGCGGGCGAAGCCAGCTGATCGGGCGTGGCCAGCAGGTAGCTGTGTTCGGAGACCAGCAGCTGATCCACCTGGGCCTGGAAGGTGAACTCGACGCTGGTGATGGCGCCGTGGTGAGCGGAGTCGGGGTAGAGCTCCAGCAGGTCGGTGCCCCAGCGCTCGCGGCCGTCGCTCTCCGTGCCCTCATGTTCCAGGTGGTACAGGTACTCCTCCACCACGCCGTTCTCGCGCGCCACCTGGGTGCGCATGGCCAGCATCTTGTCGTCGGCCCAGCCCTGCACGGCGAAGTCGATGTAGCCGCGCACGGTACCTTCGCAGTCCTCGTCGGCCCAGAAGCCGCGGTCGATGGGCTCCAGGTAGTCCTCGGCGTAGCCGGAGGGCACGGTGAAGCTGTAGTTGGCGCCGCCTGCGCTGTCCCAGATCTCGCGGCCCCAGTCGTCGTAGCCGTGGAAGAAGTAGGACAGCTCGCTGCCCCCGGGGAAGGCATCGACGGGCTCCACCTGCCACAGGGAGTTGCCATCGACATTCCCCATCCAGCTCATGGGCAGCAGCTCCCACTCGCCGCCGTCCACCTGCAGGCCAAGCTCAGCGTGCAGGCCCACGTAGTCCTGGCTCATGAGCACCGTGAACGTGCCCGGGTTGCCGCCAGAGTGCCGCTCGTGCTCACCGTAGACCCCCATCCAGTCCAGGGCGGAGCCGCCCTTGGCGCTGGGGGCGGCGCGGGAGCCTGAGGGATCCGCGGCGGAGCAGGCGGCCAGCAGGGCCAGCGCGAGGAGGGACAGCTTCGACATGGGGTAGTGACTCGTGCTTGAGTTACTATGATGAGCCAACTATTGCCGCCGGGAGAGTCTGTCAACGAGCCGTGCTATCAGGGCCAGGAACCCCCGCGGCCTGGAGCCCCATGGGCGCGCAACAGCCAGCGAGCCGGTGGACCCCGCGGGATCGGCTGATCCTGGGACTGACGCTGGGCCTGTACCTGCTGCCCATGGCCCGCGAGCTCCTGCAGCTGGGCTGGACCCGGGTGTTCTCGAACCTGGCGCCTGACGCCTTCTACTACCTGCAGGTGGCGCGCACCCACGCCCAGACCGGGATCTTCAGCTTCGACCAGAGCCTGCCCACCAACGGCTTCCACCCCGCCTGGCAGCTGCTGCTGGCGGAGCTGTACCGGGTGTACGAGGCCCTGGGCGCTCCGGAACAGGCTCGCCTGACAGGAGTGCTGGCGCTGCAAGCGGCGTGCATCTCCGGGGCGATCGCGCTGCTGGGCGCCACCCTGCGCAGGGCCAGAGGTGGGCTGCCCACCACGTTTCTCATTCTGCCGCTGGGCATCTACACGCTCCTGGTGGCGACGATCTCACCCGGCCGCGGCTCCCTGTGGGCCAGCACGGATGGCATGGAGAGCGGGCTGGTGCTGCTGTGCTGGGCGGCCGTTCTGTGGCTGCTGCAGCGCCCCCGGATCCTGGAGCTGAACGCCGGCGCGCTGGCGGTGGGCCTGGCCGCGGGGGCCCTGGGGCTGGCGCGGCTGGACCATTTCCTGGCGGTGCCGGCGCTGCTGTGGGTGCTGGGACGCGCCGGGAGCCCCCGGCGCTGGCTGCTGGGCTGCGCGGCCGTCGCGGGAACACTGCTGCTGGGTGCGCTCGTGTTCAACCAGTGGCTGGCGGGCAGCCTGCTGCCCGTGTCGGGGGCCGCCAAGTCCAGCTTTCCCTGGCCGACGCAGGCGCTACCCACCCTCGCGCTGAGCCTCCAGCAGCTGGGGGACCTGCGAACCTGGCACCGGCTGGATCGGGCGGCGCTGCTGCTGCTGCCCGCCGTGGCGGCGGGGGGATTCCTGCTGCGGCGACCCGCACGGTCCGGGCCCTACCAGCACGCGCTCCGCGCCAGCTGCCTGCTGGTGCTGCTGCTGGCCGCCTACGATCTGGCCTTTGTGCCGCTCTCGGCCCAGGGTCCCTGGTACTTCCCGGTGTCCACCCTGCTGATCACACTGCTGGCCATCCAGCTGCTGGATGCATGGCGATGCACACGGCGCCTACAGGATTCCCCCTGGCTGGCCCTGCCGCTGCTCCTGCTGCTGCCCTTCTTCCACCACCGCGTGCACCAGTCCGATCCCCAGGGTCAGCACTACGCGCGCTTCCTCACCGCCGAGGCCCCGCGGCTGCTGGCCCACTATGGCGCAGAGACCCCCAGGCTGCTGGAGCTGGACGACGGGATCATCGCCTACGCCACGGGCCTCCCCACCATGAGCGGCACGGGCCTGGTGCTGGACGAAGAGGCTGCCCAGGCCAGGGAAGCGGGACGGCTGCTGGAGCTGGCGCACCAGCGCGGGCACAACCGGCTGGTGTCTTCTGTCTACCTGAACTGCCCCGACCCGGGCCTGCGCGAGGGTCTGCCGCGGGCCATCGCAGCCTGCGTGCAGCGCAGCGGGTTCTTCACGGCCGAAGAGGTGGATCGCTTCCTGTGGTCGGTGGACTACCGGGGCGCCGATCTGCGCTTCGCGGTGTACGGCTTCGAGCCGCGAAGGCCCGCCCCACCCCCATAGGATACGAGCAACGAGCCCGCACAACCTCGGAAACACCATGCTTGTCCGCGCATACGTCCCACTCTTGTGCCTGGCCCTCCTGGGCTGCCGCGGCGCGAAGACCCCCGCCACCGGCAACCTGAAGACCGACGAGTACTTCGAGGACACCACCGATGGCTGGCTCGAGGTGCAGGTGGAGGTGGACGACAACCACCCCGCCTTCATGATCTCGGCCGAGTCCATGGACGGCACCACGCTGGCGGTAGAGGAGATCTACTCGCCCTCGGGTGATCTCGCGCTGTACTGGGAAGACTGGTACTACAGCACCGAGTTTCTGACCTACGCCTTCTGGAACGACTACGCCGACGTGTTCGTCAACTGGCCCATCCGTCCCGAGGACGGGCCGCTGGAGAACGGCACCTGGACCGTCTACCTGGGCTCCTACAACAACAACTACGTCTACACCGACGCCGAGATCTGGGTGGGGGCCCAGCGCAAGAAGGACACGGATCTGTCCAGCGGCACCGTGCACATCTACATGATCTACGCCAAGGGCATGCGCAAGGTGGATGGCCTCGAGAGAGCGGTCGAGGATGCGGTGGACCGCTGGGAAGAGGTCTGGGCTCCCTACGGGCTGGAGCTCGAGGTGGAGTACGCCAAGAGCCGCATCGACCCGGATCTGCCCGAGCCCGGCAACAACAGCGGAGACCTCTTCTCCGAGTCATCGCGCACCAACGGCGAGCAGCTGGTCATGATCATCGGCGAGACCATCGCCGGCGACGAGTGGACCTACGGCATGTCCGGCGGCATCCCGGGTAGCATGCTGCCCAGCGACCGCTCGGCGGTGGTCATGAGCTGGCTGGTGCACGCGGGCGGTGACGCCAGCTTCAGCGACGACGAGGCGCGCCTGTTCGGCGAGTCCATGGCCCACGAGGCCGGCCACTACATGGGTCTCGCCCACGTAGTGGAGAGCGACTACGAATACTGGGACGCGCTGGACGACACCCCCGAGTGCAGCAGCCAGAGCGCGTGCGAGAGCAGCCTCGGGGAGAACCTGATGTTCCCCTACTCCATCTGCGACTGGGACAGCTGCGTGGTCACCCACGAGCTCTCCGACGACCAGGTGGGCGTCAGCCAGCGCTACTGCGGAACCCTCTAGGAGCCCCCATGAACAAGCAAGTCCTCAGCATCCTGGCCCTGGTGGCCTGCGGCCACCCCGTCGCCGAGCTCGAGGAAGCCGCGCCCGAGGCGGAGGCCCCCGCAGGGGAGCCGGCCCCCGAGGCGGACGGCTGGTCTCCGTCACCCGAAGAAGACGCCGTATACCAGGCCCTGTGCCAGAAGGACCCGGCGCCCAGCTGCGCCCAGGTGGAGGCGCTGGCCAGCGAGCCTGTCCTGGCCCTGCTGACGGTGGTGGAGCGCGCGGCCATGCCCCCGTGGGCGGGCATGCACGCCGCCCACTGCCTGGTCACAGGTCACGCCGACGAGGTGGAGCCCCAGCTGCTGAGCTGGGTCACCGGCGACGACACCCAGGGCCTGGCCATGGTGGTCTTCGGCCAGCTCGATGCCCTGCCGGGTGAGACGGCGCTGCGGCTGGCCACAGCCTCCCTCGAAGGCCCCTGGGCCGAGCAGGCTCGCAGCTCCCTCGAAGCGGTCGACAGCGCGGAGCTGCGCGCGCTGGTGGACTAGGCCCTATGGAGTGACCGGCTCGTTCCCCGGCCTCCACTTGATGTTGCAGCCGATGGAGGGCAGCTGCCGCTCGGCCTGGGGCTCGCCGGCCAGCAGCGCGTCAAGGGCTGCGCGCAGATCCTCGCCCGTCACCAGCACATCGTTGCCGGGCCGGGAGCCGTCCAGCTGCCCGCGGTAGACCAGCCTCTGGTCCCCGTCGAACAAGAAGAAGTCCGGCGTGCAGGCTGCCTTGTAGGCCTGGGCCACGAGCTGAGTCTCGTCCACCAGGTAGGGGAACAGGTAGTCGTGGCGCTCGATCTCCTCGCCCATGCGCTCGGGGGAGTCGTCGGGGTAGTTCGACCAGTCGTTGCTGTTGATGCCCACCACGCCGATGCCCCTCTCCATGTACTCGGCGGTGAGCTGGGCCAACTGCTCGCGCACATGGATCACGAAGGGGCAGTGGTTGCAGATGAACATCACCAGCAGGCCGGGGGCCTGGGCGAAGTCGTCCCGGCTCCAGATGCGCCCTTCCACGTCGGGCAGAGCGAAGTCGGGGGCGGGCGTGCCCAGGGGCAACATGGTGGAGGGTGTGCGGGCCATGGGGACCTCCTCGAGTCTCTGGCGCGGCGGCGGAGGAGAGCAAGGTAGCTCCCCCAGACCGCGGGACCAGGGTGGTGGCTTACAGCGCGCCGACAGGCACCGTGGGATCCTTGACCAGGCCCCAGGACACCCTGCCCTGCGCCGGGAGCTCGAGCAGCGGCTCCAGGCCTGGGCGCTACCTGAACACGTCCTGGGGGGCCACCGGCCGACGCTGGTGGTCCACGATGCGCCACTCCCCCTCTTCCACCGCCAGCCAGGCGGTGAAGTGCCAGGCGTCGCCGTCGTTGGCGCGCAGGTCGAGAGCCGCCGGCTCGATGCCCTGCAGCATGAGCGCCACGAAGCGCGCCTCGGCCCTGTCGCCGGCGGAATCCACGTCCACCTCCATGGGGCCCACCAGCACACGGATGGGCCCGCGGGCCTGGAGCTCGTGGAACAAGAGCCCGCGCAGCATGGCGAAGTCGAGGCCCTCATCATCGTGGTAGCTGCGTGACACCGGCTCCAGCGCGGCCACCAGGTCGGCCTGGCCAGCAGCGGTCGCCACCTGCTGCACCGCAGCTCGCACCTGCTCCTCGGGGGTGGCAGGCGCGCTGCACAGCGAAGGCAGCACGAACCAGCAGGTGGCCACCAGCAGCAGGCCCAGCGAGAAGGAGATGCGGCGCGAGATCCTGGACACGGAGGCTCCGTGGGAGGCATGAGATGGAGGGACCCGGGGCGGCGAAAAAGCTATGCGCGCCGTCCAGGTTCGGCCAGGGCAGGCCCGCGGAGGAGCAATACGAGCCAGCGCAGGACTCCGCCCAGCAGCGGCGCCACCTGCCCTGCTGGCCCCTGGCTGGCCGGATACGATGCCAGGGGCCGCCCACCGCGGCCCGGGAGGAACGCCATGCATCCGCTCGCCCTGGTCCTGCCCCTGCTCATCGGCTGCCACAAGGAAGACGACACCGCCGGGGATCACCCCCCCATCTGCAACGACGGCACGCGGTACAGCGCCGGCCAGCGGTCCTTCCGCGAGGCCACCGCCGACTGGGGGCTCGAGGCCATCAACGCCGAGGCCACGCGCATCATCGCCGTGGACTTCGACGGCGACGGCTGGACCGACCTGGGCCTGCGGCGAGCCACGGCCGCGGCCGACGACTTCGCCGAGGGCGGCACGCGCAGCAGCTGGCTGCTGCGCAACACGGGCGAGGGCGGCTTCGAGGATGTCACCGAGTCCTCGGGCGTTCGACAGCCGCGCCAAGGCGGCAACTCCAGCCGCGGTGGCCAGGTGTGGGCCTTCGCCGACATCGACAACGACGGCGATCTCGACCTGTTCACAGGCCTGAACGATCTCGAGGACGCCTACGACGAGACCTCCGAGGTGCTGCTCAACGACGGCGCCGGCGGCTTCACCCTCGGTGACGCGGGCGACCTGCGCTACGACGGCGAGACCAGCCCCGCTGGCGCCAGCTTTGTGGACTACGACCGCGACGGCAGGGTGGACCTGTGGGTGCCCGAGAACTACTACGCCCAGGACCGCATCTACCGGGGCAGCGGCTCGGGCAGCTTCACGGAGACCACCTACGACCTGGGGGTGAACACCGCCTCCTGGACCTCGGTGAGCACCATCAACGAGGCCCGCGCCCACAGCGTGGCCTGGTCCGCCACCGCCTGCGATCTGAACAACGACGGCCTGCCAGAGCTGCTGGCCTCATCCTACGGCCGCGCCCCCAACCACCTGTGGCAGGCCAACAGCGACGGCAGCTACAGCAACCAGTCCATCGACTCCAGCTATGCCTTCGATCACCGCACCGACTGGTCCGACAACGAGTCCGCCCGCTGCTGGTGTCACCTGCACCCCGACGACGACGACTGCGAGGGCGTACCCGAGCCGCTGATCACCTGCAATGTCGACAGCGACGCCTTCCGCTGGGACCACGACTACGACCGCGAGGCCTTCCGCCTGGGTGGCAACAGCGGGGCCACCGTGTGCGCCGACGTGAACAACGACGGCTGGATGGACCTGCTCACCACCGAGATCGTGCACTGGGACGTGGGCGAGAGCTCCGATCCGGCAGAGCTGCTGATCAACCAGCAGCAGCAGGCCGTCACATTCGAGCGCCCCGGCAACGATGTCACGGGGCTGGAGCGGGAGCACACGGTCACCTACTGGAACGACGGCGACATGAGCGGCGACGTGTTCGACTTCGACAACGACGGCTGGCCCGACGTGTACATCGGCTCCAGCGACTACGAGGGCTGCCGCGGCCTGCTGTTCCACAACCAGGGCGACGAGAGCTTCCTGCCGGTGCCCATCGAAGACGGCATCGATCACACCCGCTCCCACGGCATCGCGGCGGCGGACTTCGACCGCGATGGAGACCTCGACCTGGTGCTGGGCCACTCGGGCAGCCGCTGCGAGGACGACTGCTACGACAGCTTCCACGCGCGCTTGTACGAGAACATCACCGGCGAAGACAACGACACCGCCGGCAACTTCCTGCAGCTGCAGCTCGAGGGCACCAGCGCCAACCGCTCCGCCATCGGGGCCCGCGTGCAGCTGACCGCCGGCGGCGTCACCCAGACCCAAGAGGTGGGCGGCGGCTACGGTCACTACGGCGCCCAGGACCCGCTGCTGCTGCACTTCGGGCTGGGCAGCGCCTGCGAAGCCGAGGTCACCGTGCGTTGGCCCGACAGCGACCTGCAGGAGCAGAGCTTCACCGCAGGCGGCGGCTACCGCTACCTGGTGGTGCAGGGGTCCGAGCCGGAGGTCCTGGACTAGCGCGCGCACCGCAAGTAGGATCCCCACATCCAGGAGATCCCCATGCGAATGCCCGGCCTGATCCTCACCGTCCTCCCCGTCCTCCTGCTCGCCTGCGGCGGCTCCCAGGACGCGGCACCCACCACCACGGCACCCGACGAGGCGGCGGCCAATGAAGCGGAGACCCCGCCCCCCGACCGTACGGCCACCGAGAGCGACGACGCGGCGGCGGTGAAGGAAGCCAGCGGCGAGGCCACCCCCCTGCCGAGCTTCGAAGGCGACCACGCCATGGCCAGGACCGATGCCGTGCGCGCGAGCCTGGAGTGGCTGGCGCTGGTAGACGCCGGCGACCACGACGGCAGCTGGGACGCCTCCGCCAGCATCTTCCAGGACAACGTGCCCAAGGCGGGCTGGGGCCAGCAGATCTCGGGAGCCCGCGATCCCCTGGGTCTTGTCACCAGCCGCGGCTTCCACAGGGCCGAGTACACCAAGACCCGGCCCGGCGCCCCCGATGGCGAGTACGTGGTCATCCAGTTCAACACGGTGTTCGAGAACAAGGCCAGCGCGGTGGAGACCATCACCCCCATGATGGACTGGGACGGCAGCTGGAAGGTGTCCGGCTACTTCGTGAAATAGGCTCGGCTCCGACTCTCCCGCGATTTCTGCTCCAGCTGTGCGCTGTCCGACCGATGCTGGATGGGCCCCGCCCCAAGAGAGCCCCCCCATGCATGGACTCCGTCAGGACACCATCGGCTCGGCCATGGAGACCGGTCTGTACGAGCTCGATCCCAGCGAGCTGGCCGAGGTAGACCGGGAGCTGCGCGACCGCGCACCCCGCCGCGTGACCGAACCGGCCCTGATCCCGAGGGAGGTGCGGCTCAGGGTCAGCGCCGCGGTGAGCGCGGGGCGCTTCGAGCCGCCGCGCCTGCCCGAGGTGGCCCTGCAGGTGGTGGAGCGATCCGAGGATCTCAAAGCCAGCGCCGAAGATCTAGCCCTGCTGGCCCACCGCGACGCCTTCCTGGCTGGCCGTCTGCTGCAGGTGGCCAACTCCGCCTACTACAGCCCCCGGGACCGGCGGATCACCCGCCTGCCCGAAGCGGTGGCCCGCCTGGGCCTGCGGCAGGTGCGCAACGTGGTGCTGGCCGCCGCGGTGCAGCAGAGCGTGTACCAGGGCTCCCGCAAGAGGCTGATGGAGCGACTCTGGCAGGCATCGCTGGGGGCCGCGGTGGGCTGCAGGGTGATCAGCCAGCTCAGCCGCAAGGACACCGATCAGGCCTTCACCATCGGGCTCATGCACGACATCGGTAAGCCCGTGCTGGCGTGGATCCTGGACGAGGTGATCCAGGAGCACTTCCGCGGGCGGGCGGACTTCAACGAGCTGGCACCCGAGATCTTCCACCTGCTGCACGGCCGAGTGGGCGCTACGATCGTGCGCCACTGGAAGCTGCCCAACAAGCTGGCCGCCATCGTGGCCCACCACCACGACCCCGCTCCGCCCCCCAAGCTGCGCCAGGCCCTGCGAATGCTGCGGCTGGCCAACCTGCTCTACGAGACCTGGCGCAGCACGAGAAAACCCATGCACGAGTCGGAGAAGGTGCGCAGCCACCCGCGCATCGCGCGCGCCTTCGACGATCCCCACAAGGTGGAGCGCATGGTGCGCATCTACCCTGCGGCGCTGGAGAACCTGCTGGCGGCTTGAAGCTACTCGGCCGGTGGGGCCTCAGCGGCTTCGGCGTCGGGAGCGGCTCCGGCGTCGGGAGCGGCCTCGGCGTCGGGAGCGGCTTCGGCGTCGGGAGCGGCTTCGGCGTCGGGAGCCGCATCGTCCTCGGCGCCGGGCTCCACGGGGGCTTCACCATCGGCCGGCGGTGCGGCATCGGGCGCGCCGTCGGGGGGCGGGCCCTGCATGGCGCCGGGATCACCGCCGACCCCGCGGCCCTGGCAGTCGGCTTCGCAGTTGCCTTCCTTGGCCTCGAAGTCGTCGCAGACACCGTCGCCGCACCAGTCGCCGCCCTCGGGAGGCTCGGCACCGCAGTCGCGCGGGCAGAGGGTGGGATCGTTGGTCTCGGCTTCGTCGCATTCGCCGTCACCGCAGGGGGAGGAGCCGTCGCTTCCCGGAGGGGCACCGTCGGGAGGCGGGGTCTTCTCGCCGCCGGGGCCGCCGGCCTCGCCGCCCGGGGGCGGCCCCTGCATGCCGTCGACGGGCTGACCGTCGGGCGGGGGCGGCTGCGGGCAGCCCGCAGCGAAGGTGAGTCCGGTCAGGAGCAGGAGCGCGGCGAGAACGGGAGAGAAGGTGAGCTTCATCGTGATGCGACCTCGGCTGGGAGTCTACAAAGGTAACGCGAGTGCTTCCGGCGAGCCCGAGACAGCGCGAACGCCGAAAACCCGGCGCAGCCTGCTACTCCTCCGCTCCGCCCGACCCCACGGCCTGCTGGGCGCACTCGAGGAACGCGCCCCGGTCGTAGCCCACCTTGTTCATGGTGTAGCCCACCGACATGGCGCCCAGGCCCCCGTAGATGCCGGTGTAGCCCAGCGCGCGCCAGGTATCGGAGGCCGAGAAGAGCGCCTCACCGGTGTCGTTGTCGACGGCCAGGGGCATGAAGCCCAGCACCATCACGCCCAGGCCTCCGCCCACCAGGCCCCAGCCCACTGCCTGCCGGCGGCGGCGCTTCTCCACCAAGGCGCATTCTGGCGAGACGGTCTCCACCAGGGGGCCCAGGTCGCGGGGCCGCAGCACCACACCGCTGGCGTCTGAGTAGCTGCCATCGTCCAGGCGGCGCAGGGGCGAGGTGAGCCCGTGGCCCGCCACCGCCCGCTGGCGGGTGAGATCGCGCAGGTGGTTGCGCGCATCGTCCACCTGGGGGATGGCGATGGGCTCCACCACACCGTCCACCTCTTCGCTGTACTCGTCCCAGCGCTCGATGAAGGTGCGCAGGGCCTGGGCCCCGGCCTCGCCGCCCATGTTGGCGATGCCCTGCACCCGCAGCCACTCGTCGCGGGCTTCGGCCCGCACCACCGCGGCCCGACTCGCCACGGCTTCCTGGTGCAGCCCTTCGAGCCGGCCACGCTCCTGGGCCAGGCGCTGCTCGGCCTGGGCCTGGGCTTCCAGGGCCCGCAGGTAGTCGGGGCCGTCGACACGCACAGGGGCGGGCCGGGTCTCCAGGGTGGCGTCGATCTCGGGCGGCGACTCGAGCTTGGAAGAAGCGGAGAGGGTCCAGCGCTGGGACTCGCTGGCTTCGAGCGAGGGGTGCTGGTTTCCGACCTGTGAGGCGGCCAGCGCATCGGCGACGTACAGCGAGGCTTCTTCCAGGGTGACGCGCCCGTCGCGCTGGCCGTCGAGTTGGCCGTCGGCCCAGCCGCGCAGCGCACCCACGACGTAGTAGGTGAAGGCGCCGTGCCCGACACTGTCCAGGGGACGGGCCACCTCGTTGGGTCCAGCGGCGGTCCAGGCGGCGGATCGCGGGCGAGGCTCGCTGGCGTAGGCGGGCACTACGAAGCGGCCGCCCTCCACCAGGCTGTCACCGCGCCTATCGCGGCCGGTGTAGCAGGTGTCCAGCACCATCACCACCTGGGCTCCCCCCGCCGAGGCGATGTCCTCCAGCTCCGCCAGGCGCAGGCCGCGGCTCTCGAAGGTGGCGAGATCCGGACGCACATCCTGGCCCAGGATCATGCGCTCGCCATTGGCCGTGGACGCAGCGCCATGGCCCGCGAAGTAGAACCACAGGGTCCCCAGGTGATCGGCCTGGGCCCCGGCCTCGGCCAGGGCCTCGCGGATCATCTCGTGGCTGGCCCCTTGATCCAGCAGGCGCACGCGGGAGGCGGGCACCCCCAGGGTGTACACCAGGGTGCGGTAGAAGGCCTGGGCATCGCGTGTGGCGTAGGGCACGCCGGCGATGTGGGTGTAGTCCTCGATGCCCACCACCACGGCAGCATCGTGGGGTGCCTTGGCCCCGGTGCGCAGGGCGTCGTCGATGTCGGGCAGGGCGGCGGCCGTGCAGGGCAGCAGCGCCAGGCCGGCGGCCAGCAAGGTCCGCGGGCGACACCGGATCATGGCAGCCTCCTGGGAACGCTCAGCAGCACCCAGCCCCCTAACGCGTGGGTCCAGGTGTGGACTCCGGGCGAGGAGAACCGCCATGCTCCGCCTGCTCTTGTGGACCCTGCTCGCCCACGGGTGCGACCCCGACGACGGCTTCCTGAGGCGCGCCCAGAGCCTCGAGGGGCTCGACAAGGTGGACCCGAGGCCGCGCAGCGGCCG
>CAZEJJ010000144.1:0-19149 GCA_964512185.1 uncultured Enterobacterales bacterium
TCTACTGCGACCCAGCGGTCGCGACTGCGGCCGTCCCTGCTCGCAGCGCTCTCGGCAACCGTGCTGAAAGTATGCCTCCCTCGCCCGTTGCTGCGCAGAACCGGCCTCGCCAAGCGCCTGCTGGCCCTCGCTACGATTCGGTCGGCTGCCTGGCGGCGACCTGTTCTGTCGCCTGCTCTCAGCTCGTGGAGTCTGCCGCGCATGACACGCACCGAAATCCTCTTCTCCCTGGCGCTCCTCCTCCCCTCCTCGGCCCTGGCTCAGGATCCCCAGCAGCCCTGGCGAACGGTGGAGACGGGCCACTTCAGGTTGCACTACCCGGTGGAAGCTGAGGCCTGGTCCCTGGACGCTGCGCAGCGCTTCGAGGCCATCCACGCCGCGGTGACCGAGGCCGTGGGCTACGAGCCGCGCCAGGTGGTGGACGTGGTGGTGCTGGACCCCTACGGTCGGGCCAACGGCTTCGCCCTGCCCTCGCTGCGTTGGCCTCGCATGGGCGTGTTCACCAGCGCCCCCGGAGCCGACTCGAGCATCGGCAGCTACCACTCCTGGGTGGAGGACCTGGTGGTCCACGAAGATGTGCACCTGGTGCACCTGCTGCGTCCCTCGCGCAGCCCTCTGCGTGGGACCGCCGCCTCTCTGCTGGGCTACGGCCCCCTGGCCCTCAAGTCTCCCCTCTGGATGGTGGAAGGCTACGCGGTCTTTCTGGAAGGCCAGCTCACCGGGTCCGGCCGGCCCAACGGCGATGCGCGGGCCAGCCTGCTGCGGGTCCTGGCCCGCGAAGGGCGGCTGCCCGCCTACGAGGATCTCAACGGCAACGCACGCTGGATGGGGCGGGCCATGCCCTACCTGGTGGGCTCGGGCTTCGTGGAGTGGCTGGTGGACCAGCGCGGCGAGCAGAGCCTGCGTGATCTGTGGGCGCGGCTGTCGGCGCGCAAGCTGCGCGGCTTCCCCGTCGCCTTCGAGGGGGTCTACGGCGAGCCTCCCGACAAGCTCTACGCGCGCTTCTGCGCCGAGCTGGCCCACGCGGCGCTGCAGATCGACGAGGCCCGGCCTGTGGATCAGGGCAGCCTGTGGCGCGAGATGAGCCGCAGCACGGGCTTGCCCGCGCTGTCCCCCGATGGTCAGCGCCTGGCTGTCGTAGAGGCTCGCAAGCTGGGCTCGCCGCGCATCCTGGTGCTGCCCACCGGGGATGACGGCGAGGCGGAGCGGGAGTGGCGGGAGCAGGTGGACAAGCTGCTGGAGCGCGACCCTCAGGACGTGCCGGCGCTGCAGCCGGAGGTCTTCGCGGCGGAGCCCGATGCGCGGCGCAGCCACGCGGCCCACTACGTCGGGGATCCGCGCTGGATGCCCGACGGGCAGAGCCTGCTCTTTTCGGCCTGGACCGAGGCTCCCGACGGGTCGCGGCGGCCCGACCTGTTCGTCTGGGACGTGGACCGGGGCCGGGAGCGACGCCTGACCCGGGGCGCGGGGCTGTCCGACGCCGATCCGGCCCCGGATGGTCGCTGGGCGGTGGCGGTGCGGCAGCGCTGGGGAGCGGCACAGCTGGTGCGCGTGGACTTGAACGCCGGAGGCTGGCAGGCACTGACCGAGCCGGATGCGCGCGTGGTGCTCGATCATCCGCGGATCGCCCCTTCTGGGGACCGCATCGCCTACCTGCGGCACCTTGGCAGCTGGGAGCTGGTGCTGCGAGCTGTGGACAGCGGCCATGAGCAGGTGCTGGATCTGCCCGAGGGGAGCGCCGTCTCCCAGCCCGCCTGGCGGCCCGACGGCCAGGCCCTGTACGTCAGCCTCGGGCTGGCAGGCTTCCAGGAGATCTGGGAGGTCCCGCTGGACGGAGCCGAGCCGCGGCAGCTCAGCCACAGCTCCGGGGCCGCCTTTGGAGCCGCACCCACCCCCGACGGTGCGGCCCTGTTCCACCTGGACATGGACAGCGAGGGCTTCGATCTGCACCGGCTGGAGCTGGCGCAGGTCCTGCCCGCCACCGAACTGGGCTTCGAGCCCACCCCTCCCGTGGTGCGGCCCGCACCCCCCGAGAGCACGCCCAGCCTGGTGGACCGCAGCCAGCGCATCCTGGCCGCGCCCTACGGCGCCGGGCGGCCCGCAGCCCGCGCGCTGCTGGGGGCTACGGCCACCCCCTACCAGAGCAGCATGGACATCGGCCTGCGCCTGGGAGACGCCATCGGTCGCTGGGAGCTGCTCGCCATGGGCGGCTGGGCCGAGGACTGGGGCGACGAAGGCGGGGCCGCCGTCCTGGTGTGGCGCCGCCTGCCCGTGGCCCTGCGCCTGCACGGCTTCGCCGGTGGCGAGGGCCCCCTCGAGCCGCGCGGCGGTGGCGCGTTGGAGCTGGTGGCGGACCGCGCGCTGGACTGGGGGAGCATGGAGCTGAGCCTGGGAGGCTGGGCGGATCGGCCCCTGGTCGGCGAGGACTCCCAGCCCCGGCTGGCCGGCTTCGCCGGGGCGTCCTTCGACGATCGCGGCTGGTTCGGCCCCGGGTTCGTCGGCCTGCGAGCCGCCGCCGACGGGCAGGCGGGGGCCGACGACATCGAGCGCTGGTGGCTGGGTGACGGCAGCCTGGGGCTGGAGCTGGGGTACTGGCCCGCCTGGATCGGGGGCAGCTATACGCTGGGAATGGGCAGCGGCCAGGGCAGCCAGGATCGCTACCGTCCTGCCGGACCAGCCTCGTCGCTGCTGCCCGCTGCCGTGAGGGCCGCCAGGGTGACGCTGCCCGTGGTGGACCCGGGCGGGGTCTTCGGCGGCAGCCACGAAGGTCTGCGGGCGGAGCTGGCGGTGCCGGGCGCGGCGCTCTTCGGCGAGCGGCACCGCTTCTGGCCGGCGGGCCTGCCCTACGGGGATGATCCCGCCGCGGTCTCGCTGGTGGGCCTGCAGCTGGGAGGAGAGGCCGCCGGGGACGCCATCGCGCGGCTACCCGGGCTGGACCTGAGCGTGGGGCTGGCCTGCATGCTGGAGAGCCCCGACGAGGGCCTGCGCGAGAAGCCCTGCGCGCAGTGGTCCCACTACGGCACCTGGCTGGGGCTGGCCTGGAGGCCCTGAGGGTTCAGGTCAGAAGTTCAGCTCGCAGAAGCAGCCCGTGACGTAGTGGTAGTAGCAGTAGCTGCTGGAGTGCTCAGGTGTCTCACCGCAGCCGATGGAGAGCTCTTCGTAGCCGGCGTAGCAGGTGGAGCTGTAGTAGGCGATGGCGTAGTCGCAGGTGTAGCCCTGCTCGGCGCAGACATCGTCGCAGACGGCGCTCTCGTCGGAGGTCTGCGTGTAGTCCTCGCAGCGCGTGCCGCGGTCGCAGCTGCCCTGGCCGCAGTCCTGGCCGCAGTCGCCGCAGTTCTCGTCGTCTTCGCTCAGATCCCAGCAGCCGTCATCGCAGCTGGTGGTGTCGGGATCCGAGCAGGCGGGCTCGCCGTTCTGGCAGACGTGGCCCGGAGGGACCGGCTGGTCGCAGCCGCCGCAGTGGTTGTGGTCGGTGCTCACGTCCACGCAGCTGTCCTCGCACATGGTGTCGCCGGCCTCGGCGCAGACCGGCTCGCCGTCTTCGCAGAGCTGGTCCACATCGACGGGTAGTTCGCAGTCACCGCAGTGCTCGGGATCGCTGTCGAGATCCACGCAGTCCGGGTCGCACCAGGTGCAGTCGTCCAGCTCGATGTCGGCCTTGCCCTTGCGCTCCTCGGGTGTGAGGAAGATGAGCTGCACCGGGTCGTCGTCGTCGGGCAGCTCGAAGACCAGCGCGCAGCTCAGGGAGGCGCCCTTGGTGAGCTTGCTGTCGCCGTCGCAGGCGTCGGTCAGCGAGGAGGACTCGTTGGAGGCCTCGAACTCCAGGCCGCTGTCGGTCTTCACCGAGAACGCTGAGTAGGGCACCTTGAAGTCCTCCCGCCAGGCGGGGTTGGTGACCTCCACCTCCAGCACCAGGAAGAACTCGCCGTCGTCGGCGTCCACGCTGGAACCGCCGGACACGCTGCCCAGGTACCTGGTCTGGAGGGTGGACAGGATCTCCAGGTCGATGCGGCGATCGAACAGGTGCACGATGCGGGAGCAGCCCGTGGCGAGCAGGGCGACCAGGAACAGGAGAGGCAGGCGCATGGTGATTCCCTGGGGTGGCGTCCGCCGGTGAGTATCCCCCCGCGACCCGCGGCGGGTCAACGCCGGAACGGGCCGTCACTGCGCCGGATCAGGGGCTGGGTCGCAGCTATGCCCCCCTTTTTGCAACAGTTCGGAATCTATGCCCCCCATTTTGCGACAGATCGGGCTGTTGAAGCGCAGTCTGGCCGGTGATGGGCCGCGCGACTCACGATGGAACGCCTGTTTTCGGCGGAGGGGATGGCTCCAGGGAGGGCGGATGTCGCAACTTTGGGGGCATAGCTCCGGGGTTGTCGCATTCTGGGGGGCATAGCTGCCTGTCTCGCTCCGACAGGCTCTGAGCCCCCCATACTCACCATCCCACTACTGCGACCGCTGAGGCGCGGCGTTCGCCGCCCGTGCTTGGCCTCCTTCCTCGGCGTGTTGCTACACGCTTTCGGTCAGTCGGCGCTGCGCATGAGCACCGACCACTCGCGCCTCAGCGCCCTCGCTACGCGGTCTGATGAATACGGGGGGCTGAGGGTGGCCGGCCGCCGGGTTAGGCTCGGGCGGATCCCTGCTCCGGTGCCCCATGAACCTGCGAACCGCGACGATCCTGCTCGTCACAGCGCTTTCCCTGGCCTGCAAGCCCGATCCCGAGGACTCCGCTCCCGCGGCCTGGCGGCCCGATCTGTCCTGTCCGGGTGATCCCTCGGGTGCTTGCGACCCGGTGGACGGCGCGGCCCTGCTGGCGGGCGCCGCCAAGGCCAGCATCCTGCCCGACTGCTACGAGGTCTGGCTGCCGGAGGACGACGACTACATGTACACCGAGGGCACCGACGCCTTCCTGGACTGTGGCTGCGATCGGCTCTGTGCCGAAGACGAGGGCTACCCCGGCGCCGACGAGGGCGAGGGCGACGGTGTGCTGCAGGCGGTGTGGATGGCTGGCTTCGGCAACACCCGCGCCGCCGCCGGTGTGCGCGGTCCCGAGCTGGGGCTGCGCGGCGAGAACGACGGGCTGTGGGCTCGCGCCGTGGTGCTGGAGCAGGGCAACACCACCCTGGCCATCGTGGCTATGGACCTGATCGGCGTGTTCCACGACGACGTGGACGCCATGGCCGCCGCCCTGGCCGAGGCGGGGCTCCAGGTGGATCACCTGCTGGTGCACAGCACCCACAACCACGAGGGCCCCGACACCATGGGCATGTGGGGTCAGCGGATCACCAGCACCGGCGTGGACTCCGGCTACGAGATCCAGCTGCGCGAGACGGTGGTCGAGGTGGTGGCCGCGGCCATGGCCGAGCTCGGCGAGGTGGAGCTGACGGTGGGCGAGGTGGACGTGTCCTCGTACAGCGCCGAGAAGGGCGTCAACAACGTGATCAAGGACGGGCGCGACCCCTGGATCGTGGACGAGATGTTGGGGGCGCTGCAGCTCACCGACACGGGCGGCGACACCGTGGCCACCATCGTCTCCTGGGGCAACCACCCCGAGGCCATGTCCGACGAGAACAACC
Organism: uncultured Enterobacterales bacterium; assembly: GCA_964512185.1. Taxonomy (GTDB): domain Bacteria; phylum Myxococcota_A; class UBA796; order UBA796; family JAFGLY01; genus CAZEJJ01. The sequence goes on from CAZEJJ010000144.1 coordinate 5,577, forward strand.
TGCTCACCAGCGACTTCGTGCACGCCCTGCGCGAGACGGTGGAGAGCGGCCCGGTGTGGGAGTCCTACGAGCGCTCCGGTGTGGGCGGGGTCTGCCTGTACCTCAACGCCGCGGTGGGCGGCATGATGACCCCGCTGGGGGTGCACCCGGTGGACCCGGATGGCAACGAGTGGTCGTCCACGGGCTTCGACAAGAACGACGCCATCGGGCAGCTGCTGGGCGAGATGGCCCTGGACGCCCTGGAGCAGGGGCAGCAGTACGCCGATCCCCAGCTGTCCTTCGCGGTGCAGGGCTTCGAGCTGCTGGTGGAGAACTACGCCTTCCAGGCCATGGTGAACCTGGAGGTGATGGAGCGCGAGGTGGGCTGCTACGACCCCGAAGAGGACATCGACGACGACAACGTGCCTTGCCTGTACAGCGAGGTGGGGCTGGTGGGGCTGGGGCCGGTGCGCATGCTCTCAGTGCCCGGCGAGCTGCTGCCCGAGCTGGCCATCGGCGGCTACGACGGCAGCCATGTCAACGCTCCCGGCGTGGAGATCATCGAGGCCGACAACCCCAACCCCCCCGACCTGAGCGCCGCGCCCCAAGGCCCCTACCTGCTGGAGCGCATGGGCTCGGAGTTCAACTGGATCATCGGGCTCGGCAACGACGAGGTGGGCTACATCATCCCGCCCTACAATTTCATCCTGAACGACGACGCTCCCTGGCTCTTCGAAGCCTCGGGCGACCACTACGAGGAGACCAACTCGGTGAGCCCCGTGGTCGCCGACGTCATCGACGAGCAGGCCGACCTGCTCATCGGCTGGATGGACTGAGCATGCGCCTCGCCGAGGGCTCCCCTGCCCCCGACTTCACCGCCGAGGTCTGGAGCGGCGAGCGGCTGCAGCTGTCCGGCCTGCGCGGCGGCAAGCTGTGGCTGGCCTTCTTCCGCTACGCCTCCTGTCCCCTGTGCAACCTGCAGGTGCACCAGGTGATCGAGCGCTGGGAGCAGCTGCAGGCGGCGGGCCTGCAGGTGGTGGCGGTGTTCCAGTCGCCCGCCAGCTCGATCTCCGAGTACGTGGGCAAGCAGGCGCCGCCCTTCCCTCTGCTCTGCGATCCCGAGGAGCGGCTGTACGAGCTCTACGGTCTCGAGAGCTCTCTGGCGGGCTTCATGTCTCCCGCCAACGCGGGGAACCTGGCGCGCGCCTCCGCCAAGGGCTTCCTGCCCGGGCGCATGGAGGGCACCAAGACTCGACTGCCAGCGGACTTCCTGATCGACGAGCGGGGTGTGATCCAGCGGGCGCTGTACGCGAGGGTCATCGGCGAGCACATGGCGGTGGACGAGGTGCTGGATCTTGTGCTGAGCTGAGGGCGTGACGGGCAGCGTCCGAGAGCGGGCCGCCGCAGAGCTCGCCGTGGGGGGCGTGTTCACTGCGGTGCGCACCGTCTCCGCGGAGGAGGTCGAGCGCCTTGGTACCATCACCAGGCACCACAACCCAGTGCACTACGAGCCGCGGTTCACGGACCGCCCGGGTCCTTGGAGCCTGCGCCTGTGCCCTGGGCGCCCAGCGGCTCGGCGCGGCTGGCACCTGGCTGGCGCGCCTGGGCAGGCCTGAGGCCGCACCTTCCAACAGGTCTTGGAGCACGCCTTGCTGCTCGTAGCTCTGGAGCGAGCGGCCGAGGCCCTCGCGCTCGTCCCCGCCACACCTCCCGACGATCCCACCCTCGCTTCGCTATTCCGTGACGTGGAGGAGGTGGCGCGCTGCATCCTGGGCCAGGTGGACGAAGCCCTGGCCGCTGCTGCTGGCGCGCCACCAGCTCCGTCTCCCGGATGTCCTTGGCCGCCAGGCTGGCAGATCAAGATCGCTGCACCGAGGCCGTCGCCCTGCTGGAGGTCGCATGCCCGCAGGAGGCCGACCGCAGGACCGTCGAAGGTTCGACGATCCCTTCGACACTTCGACGCTCCGGCGGCCGAAAACAGGCTTTGTAGGCACTCTGGATTCTGGCACGGCCCGTGCTTTCACCCGTGGCCATGGCCACGACCGTCGACTACCAGCGCACCACCGTCGAGCTCCTGGAGCGCAGCGCCAGGTCGTGCACGCCCGCCGCGTGCCCGCGGCGGTGGGGGCAGCCGTACTCGGCCATGGCTCCAAGCAGGCGCAGCGGGGCGAGGGGATCGCCCTCGGCGGTGAGCTTCCCCACCCTCTCGCCACCAGGGGCGACGATCATCGGAGGCGCAACCGCGGTCGCCCCCTGTTCGAGCACTGGCTCGTGACCGGGGTCGACATCGATGTCACCAGCTACCACCAGCCTGGTGCAGCCGTGCACCGCCTGGGGATGAAAGAGTGCGCCGCTGCCCGCCTGGACCACCTGCAACCCCTCGGCGAGGGGCAGACCCCGCCGCCAGCGCCGTGGGCTGCATGTCGCCACAGCACGTCGGTGCCCTGGGCCTCCCAGTGGGACTTCAGCACGTCGGCACCGGCGCTGTGGGCCCGTAGGCCCTGGCTACTCGCTCGCCCGTGGAGGAGCTATGCTCTCCACATCATGGAGATACGCCCCTGGAACCACCTTCCCACCGCCCTGCTGTTCCTGTCCGCCTGCGCACCTGGCCAGGAGCCGGAGCTTGCGCAGCCCGAGCCCGCGTCTCCGGACATCGTGCTGGTGGTGGTCGATGCCCTGCGGGCCGATCGGCTGGGAACCTACGGCCACGCTCAAGACACCTCGCCCGCGCTCGACTCCCTCGCGGAGCAGGGCGCTGTCTTCCTGCGCGCCTACTCCCACTCCAGTTGGACGTTGCCCGGCGTCGCTTCGCTCCTCACCGGGCGGCTCCCGGCGGAGCACGGGGCCGTGCGCGATCCGGCGGCCGAGCGCAGCTTCGGCAAGCTCGATGCGGGGTTGCCTACCCTCGCCGCGCTGCTGTCCCTGCAGGGCTACCGCACGGCGGCCTTCGTGAACAACGTCTTCCTGGCCCCGGAGTTCGGCGTGGACCGTGGCTTCGATCAGTACGACTACGTGGGGACTGTTGGCGTGGGCGAGCGCTCAGCCTCCCAGACGGTCGAAGCTGCGCTGGCCTGGCTGCAACAGAGCCCTGAGCCCAGCTTCGTGATGCTGCACTTCATGGAACCACACACGCCCTACCTGCCCAGCGAGCAGCCCTGGTGGGACGCCGCCCGGGCGCCCGACGCTCCGCTACCGGTGCCCTACGGCCTGGCCGCCGAGCTGGAGGACCTGCTTGGCCGCAGCTTCGTCCCGAACGAGCGCGAGCTGGCCTTCATCCACCAGCTCTACGACGCCGAGATCCGGGAGACGGATCACGCCTTCGGAGAGCTGGTGACGGGGCTCCAGGCCCAGCAACGCTGGGACGGAACAGTGCTGGCCTACACCGCGGATCACGGCGAGGAGTTCTGGGACCATGGGGGGTTCGGCCACGGCAACTATATGTACGGCGAGGTGCTGCGCGTGCCCCTGGTCCTGCGCGGCCCGGGCATCGCACCACAGCGCCTGACCGGTTCTGCGCAGCACGCGGACCTGTTCCGGACCCTCGCGGCCTTCGGTGGCGTTGAGCTGCCACCCCAGCAGCGGGGTATCGATCTGCGCCCCCACCTGGCCACCCAGGGTCCGGAGCTGCCCGCAGATCGCGACGTCCTGTCCGGGGACTGCCTCTACGGCAAGCCTCGGGTGGCCATCACCGTCGACGATCGGCGCGTCATCGCCAACCTTGAGAGCAAGCGCGTCAACCTGTTCCAGCTTGATCCTCACGGTCAGGGCGACCAGATCGTGACAGACCCGGCGCTGCTCGAGTCCGTCGCCCAGCTACTGCTCCAGCGGCTGGTGCAGGGCAGAGGAGGCCTGGAGCCAGGGCGCGCCGGAGGGGTTGCGGTCGCTCTGGAGGACGCCGAGATCGAGCAGCTACGCGCCCTCGGCTACCTGGGCACTGCCCACTGAGCAAGCTCGAAAGGCCTCCTTCCGGACCATCGGTAGAGGGAGGCTCCGTGCTCACGCCGGGCCAGCTCTGCGTCGGCCTCCTACTCCAGGTACCCCGCCTGGAGCTGGTCGCCGCTGCGGAAGTCCACGGCTCCGCCAGAGCCGTGGCCCGCCACGTCTACGTCCTGCAGATCGACTCCCGAGAGGGTGACGGACACCGAGCCCCAGCCCGACCCCCCGATCTCGCTGGTGTCCAGGTAGAGGGAGTACGTGCCGTCGCCAGAGTTGACGTGGCAGCCTTAGAAGCTGCTGGAGTCGCAGGCCGTGACCACGTGGCGGTAGGTGGAATCCGATGACAGCTCCATGTCGTTGATGCCCCAGTAGCAGGGCCACTGACCCGCCTTGCTGATCGTGCTGCCGCTAGCGCAGGACTCCCACAGGTACGGAGGGTGGTAGGTGCTGTTGTGGATGAGGACCTGGGTCTGATCGACCTCGCAGCGGTAGGCGGTGGCTGTGGGGTTGTAGGAGCCGACGCTGCAGGTGCCGTTCCCGGCCACCTCTCCCGAGGTCCCGTCGACGATGTCTCCGGCATCGTGCCCCAAGGAGAAGATATTGGTACCGTCGATGGAAGCGCAGGCCACGGCGGTGAACCAGCCGGTCTCGTAGCCGGCGAGCTGGATGTCGTTCAGTTCCTCGGTGCTGGTGGTGCTGCGGGAGAGGCCGCCGCTACCGCCGCGACCTCAGGTGGTCCAGCATCTGCTGGGCTTCGGGGTCGTAGGGGTAGTTCTCGATGGACTTGCGCAGGAGCTGTTCCGCCTCTGCGGTGAGGCCCTGCTCGATCTTGATGCGCGCCAGGCCGTTGTACTTGAGGTACTCGATGTCGGGGTTGATGGCGATGGCCTTGCTGAAGGCCTCCTCTGCTTCGGCGGTGCGCCCCTGGCGCAGGTAGACCAGCCCCAGCCCCTCGTAGGGGCAGGTGTAGCGCTCGCCGTCCTGCCGCAGGGCCTGCTGGAAGAGCTGCTCGGCGTCTTCGGCGCGGCCCTGGTTGTAGTGCAACAGGGCCAGGCCCGACAGCGCGTACTGGTTGTCGGGATCCAGGGCCAGCACCCGCTCCAGGTGGGTGGTGGCTTCAGCCGGCCGCTTCAGGGCGGTCAGGGAGTTGGCCATACCCAGCCGCGCCAGCAGATCGCCCTCGTGGGCCTGGATGACGGTCTCGTACCAGCTGACGGCCTCGTCGTGCTCCTTCTGGTTGGAGTGCCTCCAGGCGTGGGCCAGGCAGGCCATGCGGTACACCAGCCAGTCGTAGCCGGCCTGCACGTCGGTGGAGTCGGGCGAGGGATGCGGGGGTGGGACAGGGGGCTGGGCGGCGTCTGCGACCAGGCGCAGCACCCCGGGGTAGTCCTTCTCCCTCACCGCCAGGTGCGCCATGCCCACCTGGGATCCCTGGAGGGTGGCGGCCCTGCCGGCGGCCTTCTCGAAGTAGGATCGGGCCAGGTGCGGCTTCTCCTCGAGCATCAGGATGAAGCCCAGCAGCACGTGGGGCTGCTCGTCCTGGCTGGCGCGGGCCGCCCGCTCGGCCTGCAGGCGTGAGCGGTCCACCTGGCTGGCGTCGAAGGCCGACAGGGCCTGCGCGAGGGCGGCGTCGACGTCGGGTGGTACCTGGAGCAGCGCGGCGTCGCCTCGTCTCTTCAGAGCGGCGCGGGTGCGCTCGGAGAGATCCTGCCAGCGTTCCTGGCCGGACAGCCCTGCGCTGCGTTCCAGGTAGACCAGGGCCCGTGTGGGTTGGTCCTGCTCCAACAGCAGGCGGGCCGCCTCGAGCTGGTGGCCCATGGTGTGGGGCTCCACGTCGGCGGCGTGGGCGTAGCTCTCGGCGGCGGCGCTGCCGGAGCCGGTGGCGGAGTACATGTCCCCCAGAGAGGCGAAGACGCAGGATGCGGCGTGGGATGAGGGCTCCACGTAGCCGGTGGCCTGTGCGTCCTTGAAGGTGGCGATGACCTGGGCCAGGGCCTCGGGCTCGCCCCGGGCGCGGTAGACATCGCCCAGGCCATCCACGGCGCGCACCCAGGTGCGGGTGTCTTCGCTGCCGCGGCTGCGCTGTTCGGCCTGGCGGAAGAGGGCCTCGGCTTCGTCGAGCTGCCCCATGGCCAGCCGGGCCTGGCCAGCCTTGGCGATCTGGTAGAGCTCCTCGGGCTCGCGCTCCAAGACGAACTCGAGCTGGGCGATGGCGCGCTCGGGCTGACCGGTCAGGAGCAGGTACTCGGCCAGGGCGCGGCGGGGGTCCAGGTCTTCGGGGGCCAGCTCGGTGGCGCGCTCCAGAGCCTCGAGCCCCTCGGCGGGAGGGGGCTGGATGGTGGCCTGGACCTCGGCCTGGACCGCCTGGGCCAGGTACAGCCTGCCCAGCATGGTGTGCAGCCCGGCGTTGTCCGGCTCGTCGTGGATGGCCGCGCGCAGGAAGGTGACGGCGGCGTTCCAGGACTGGGGAGTGCCCTCCATCTGGGCGCGACCTACGTGCCGCGCTGCATCGGCCATGACCCCGTTGAGCGGCTCCTGGGGCAGGAGCGGTGCGTTCATCTCCTCCTGGGGGCCGGGTGGTGGTGGCTCGGGCTGCGGGCGGAGCTCGCCATCGGAGCCGTCACAGCCGGCGGCGAGGCACAGCATGGCGGTGCACAGGCAGCGCTGGGCTGTGGACGGCAGGCCTGGCAGGTGGCGGCTCATTGCAGGACCATATTCTGCTGGGCGCTCACCGCCATGGAGCTCACCCTTGATCAGCAGTGCGCCTCTTCGTGCACCACCAGCACCACGCCGGTGGCCAGCTCGATGAGCGCGTAGGCTTCCTGGGAGCACTCGGACATGTCGATGTAGATGTGGATCTCCGCGTAGGCGGACGGGTCGCTCACCGAGTCCAGCTTGAGGGCCTCCACCAGCTCTTCGCGCCGGGCGTAGAGATCGGTGCTCTCGGTGCTCTCTGCCGGATCCCAGTCGCCGTCGGTGATGCGCTCGTCGATGACGACGAGGGTCAGCGCCAGCTCGCCGGCGTAGCTGGCGCCACCTTCTGTGGGGCCGGTGGTGGTGACGTAGCCGGAGGGGAAGGAGGAGTAGCTCCAGTAGAAGCTGGCGTCCCAGATGGCCTCGATCATGATGGCGGTGGCCGCGGCGTCGTCCTGCCAGTTGGTACAGCCGCTCGCCTTGAGGGGGATGACCTCGGCCCAGGGGGCGTCCATCATGGTGGAGAGCTCCAGCAGCCGGGAGTAGTCGGTGGCGTCGTCGTTGGTGGAGCTGGAGACCACCAGGGCGCAGGCCTCCTCTTCTTCGGGTTCCTCGGCTTCGCCCGTGTCCTCGGGCTCGGTGGGGGTGCCGTTGACGTAGTCGAGCATGGCCTGCAGGGCGGCGCCGCCCACCCAGGCCACCGCCGCCACGTCCTGGATGGTGTCGAAGGGGCGCTTGCTCACCAGGTTGGCGGCGGCCCTGGAGTCGAGGCCCACATCCACGTCCAGCGTGGTCTCACCGGCGTCGTTGGCGAGAGCCACCACGGCCTCTGCCTCCTCGGCGGTCATGGAGACACCCTCCACCTCCACGTCGCTGGCGCCGCAGCTGGACTCGGTCTGCACGTAGCTGAGCAGATCAGCGGAGGCGGAGGGGCCGAACCAGGAGTAGGTGGCGATCTCCACGCAGTCCACGCCGTCATCGCGGCTGTCGCTGTCTTCGCAGCCTGTGCAGGTGCTGCCCGACATGCAGCCGTCGGGATCGTTCAGGGCGTCCTCGCAGATGCGCGAGTCCAGCAGCTCCGTGCAAACGGTGCAGCTCATGTTCTCGAAGAACCAGATGGCGCAGTCCTGCTCGTCCTCGCTGTAGGAGACGCCTTCGATGGTGCAGCCCTCGGCCACGCAGGCCCCGCTGTCGTCGCAGCTCTCGCCCTCGCCGCAGCTGCCGCAGCTGCCGCCGCAGCCGTCGTCGCCGCAGCTTCTGCCGTCGCAGTCGGGTTCGCAGGCCGTCTCGCAGGGCTCGGACTGCACCCAGGCCAGCAGGTCCTCGGCCGCGCTGGCGCCGAAGTAGGAGTAGGCAGCGATCTCGCTGCAGTCCACGCCGTCATCGCGGCTGTCGCCGTCTTCGCAGCCGGTGCAGGCGGTGCCCGACATGCAGCCATCGGGGTCGTTGAGGGCGTCTTCACAGGCTCGCGAGTCGAGCTGCTCCATGCACTCGTCGCAGGTCATGGTCTCGAAGCGTTCCAGGGCGCAGCTCATCTCCTCGGCGTTGAAGGCGACGCCCTCCACGATGCAGCCCACGTCGCTGCCCGGGTCGCTGCTGGGGCAGGCCAGCTGCAGATCTGCCCAGGCGTCCTCGGTGAAGTAGGAGAAGTCCGCCAGGGTGTCGCAGGCGCTGGCGCTGGCGATGCTGTCGCCGTCGTCGCAGCCCGAGCAGCGCGTGCCCCACATGCAGCCGATCTCGTCGTTCTGCATGTCTTCGATGGTGGAGGAGTGCAGGAAGGCGCCGTCACCATCCAGGTCCAGCTCGAAGTCGCAGCCGGCGGCCTGCAGGGCGCTCAGGGCGCAGTCCAGGTCGAAGGTGTACTGGGCGGACAGGCTGCTGCTCTCGTGCAGGGCCGAGTCGCAGGTGGTGGCCTCGTCCTTGGCATGGGCCCTGGCTCCGCTGGCAGCCGGCGAGCTGTCGGGAGCGGGAGGCGGGCAGGCCGCCAGCGACAGCCCCAGCGCGGCGATGGCGAGCCGCCGCGGGCCGCAGGTTGAACGCCTGGTATGCATGGGTCCTCCTTGCCGGTCCGAGTATACACGCAGGCGGTGAGCGGTGCCCTTTCGGGAAGGCTTGAGTTACCAGGCAACATGCGTAAGCACTGGACAGCGCTGTGTCTGGGATTGCTCGGGCTGCTCGTGGCGACCCTGTCGGTGGCCGAGATCCACCACTCCCGGATCAACAGCCTGGACGCCAACGGTCGCTGGGTCAGCATCAAGGCCCAGCTGGGCCGCACCCTGGAGAAGTCCTGCCGCTTCACCCGCACCAGCGTGTCGCTGGCGCGCAACCGGCTGGATCTGGGGGCCTACTTTGCCTACCAGGAGCTGGTCTACCACCGCGCCTTGCCCCTCGATCAGCTGGATCTTCGCTTCCAGCTCACCCCGGGTGCGCTGCTCGGGGTCCTGTTGCAGCACCACGAGCGCGGCTCTGAAGGCCTGATCATCCAGGCGGCTCCCGCCACACAGGGCCAGCTCTACAGCGCCGACGCCGAGGGGGGCTTCGCGCGCTTCGAGCCGGTGCCCGGCCTGGCGGCGCTGCCGGGCGGCTGGCACCGGCTGCGGCTGTCCTTCGAAGGCTCGCAGGTGGCCATCCGGCTCGACGGGCGAGACCTGGGCTCCCTGGAGATCGACGCAGCGCCCGAGCGTCGGATCGGCTTCCGCAGCACCGCACACACAGCCTACGTGGACGACGTGCGCCTGCGCGGCTCCTTCCCCGGGGGTGAGCTGTACGAGGGCTTCCATGGTGCGCAAGGAAGCTGGCGCGGCTGGCTGCTGGCCCTCGCGGCGGGGCTGGCCGCCTGGGCGCTGCTGGCGGGTCTGTTCGTGCGGGGGGCGCGACGCGGTCGGCGGGCGGCCTGGCTCAGCGTTCCCCTCTACCTGGCCGGGGCCGTCGGCCTCGTGGCATGGCTGGGTGTGCTGCCCCTGCACGTCGGACCGAGCTGGCCCATGGCCAACCAGCTGACACAGCGCATCGACCTGGTCATGGCGATGTTCAACATCGGCTTCGCGGTGCTGGCGGCCGCCTGCTGCATGGTGCTGGCCTACGCGGGCAGCCGGGCGCGGTTTACGGACCGCTACGGGCTGCAGGTGGCGCTGCTGGGCCTCGCCCTGGGGGTCACCGCGCTGCCGGCGGCGGCGGAGCAGCTGGTCTACCTGTCGGCCACCTACCCCTGGTACGAGTTCACCGAGGGCCAGGGAGAGAGCTGCATGAAGCTCGACACCCGGGGGCATCTGCAGGCCATCGCCGATCGCTACCATCGCCAGCGGCCTCCCGGCACGCGCCGCGTCCTCTTCCTCGGGGGCTCCACCACCTGGGGTTCCGGAGCCTCCTCGGAGTCCCAGGCCTGGGTGGCTCGGGTCGAGCGGGCGCTGCGGCAGCGGACCTCCCTGGATGGCAGCCGCTACCAGTGCGTCAACGCGGGCATCTGCGCCCAAGGCTCGCCCATGCTGGTGCCCCAGTTCGAGAACGACTGGATCCAGCTGGACCCCTTCCTGGTGGTGGCCAGCATGTCGGTGAACGATCACCGGGTGGATCTGTTCCGGGACAACCTCACCCGCCTGATCCAGCTCTGCGAGCAGCGCGACATCCGGCTGGTGTTCAGCCTGGAGCCCGGGGCGCGCGTGGGGGCTCCCGACAAGACCCTCGACATGCACGAGGTGATGCGCAGCCTGGCCCAGGAGCACGGGATCGCGCTGGTAGACGCGACCGACATCGCGGACCAGGAGGCTCGAGGAGGCTGGGTCTGGTGGGACCCGGTGCACCTGACCGACTTCGGCAACCGGCTCTACGCCCAGGGTGTGCTCCCGGCGATCCTCGAGCAGGTGGAGGCGGAGGAGCGCGCCAGCCTGCGGGCAGCCGAGGAGCCACCGTGAGCGGGCCTTCGGATCCCCTCGAACCGAGGCGGAGCGCACCCCCTGTCATGGGGCGCCTGGTCCGGCCCCTGCTGCGGATCCTGTTGATCCTGAGCCCCTTCCTGTTGCTGGAGGTCGGGCTGCACCTGGTGGACTACCAGGCGCCCGAGAACCCGCTGTTGAGGGGCCTGGACGGCTCGTTGCAGGTCTTCCGGGTGCAGGGCGGCCAGCGCGTGGTCTCCCCGCTGCATGCCGACGCCTTCCACGCCGCGCCCTTCCCTGTGGCCAAGCCCGAGGGCGAGTTCCGCGTCTTCTCCGTGGGCGACTCCATCACCTGGGGACACGCGGGCAACGAGGTGTCCGGCGCCCTGTCCAGCTACACGGATCAGCTCCGGAAATCGCTGGAGCAGCGACAGGATCCTGTCCAGTACAGGGTGATCAACTGTGGAGGCAGGGGCTTCGCCTCCCTCAGGGTGCTGGCGGTGTTCGAGGAGGTGCTGGGCTATGCCCCCGATCTGATCGTGGCCTCCTTCGGCAGCAGCGAGCACCTGGAGCAGCGCACCGAGGCCCTGTGGCGTCGTGAACAGCGCCTGAGCGCCGGCTGGCTCGGGCGCTATCGAACCCGCCAGCTGCTGGGGGCCTGGCTCGGGCGGCGGGGAGGCAGCGCCTGGGGGCTCAGCGTGGAGCAGCTCCGGGAGCGGAACGAGCGGCTCGACTCACCTTCCCTGGCTCCCATCTGTCGTCAGCGGGGTAGGCAGGAACGGGAGGCCGCGGAGCAGGCCACGCGAACGCGGGTGCAGCGCATGGTGGAGCTGAGCGGCGCGGCGGGGGTGCCCCTGGTGCTGCTCACCGTGCCCTCCCACCTGCGCTGGCCCCCCTTCGCCGGGCTGCCCGCGGACGCGCGGGACCCCTCCAGCGCGGAGGCGCTGCTCGAACGCAGCGCAGCCCTGCTGGCCGCGGCCAGACCCGAGCTCGCGCTGGAGCTGCTGGACCAGGCCCTGGCTGTCGAGCCGCAGCTCGCGGCCCTCCACTACCGGCGCGCCCAGGCCATGGACGCCCTGCAGCGCTGGGACGAGGCCGCCGGGGCCTACCGCCTCGCCCGCGACCACGACGCCTGTCCGCTGCGGGCCCCCACCGCCCACAGCGAGCTGTTCCGGGAGCAGGCGGCGGCCCATGAGCATGTGCGGGTGGTGGAGGCCGAGGCGGTCCTGGTGGAGCAGGTGAGCGACGGCATCCCCGACGATCGGCTCTTCCTCGATCACTGCCATCCCACCCAGGAAGGCCACGGCCTGCTGGCCCGCGGCATCCTGCAGGTCTTGCAGCAGCAGCGCCTGCTCCCGGGAGCAGCCCCGGCTCCCTGAGTCAGCGCGCTGGGCGCAGCTCCGCCAGCATGGGCTCCAGCGCCTCGGCCACGCCGCTGGCCATCACCGCGCCGCCTTCGACGCTCAGGTGGCTGCCGTCCACGAAGAGCGGCTCGACGATGCTGTGGTCCCGGTCCAGGAGGGCGTAGAACGCCGCGGGCAGCTCGGGGGGAGGGTGGAAGTGCGCGTCGGGCAAGGGCGCTGGGATAACGGAGTGGTACTGTGGGGGGGCCTGGTGCAGCGCATCGCCCACCGGCGCGTCTGCGGAGAATGCCTGGCGCAGCTCACCCGTCGCCTGGTTCACCAGCAGGTACACGTCGCCTTCGCGGCTCAAGGCGTAGCCGCGGCCCCGGGCGGCCTCTTCGAACAGCGGGTTGAGTGCCAGCAGGGGAAGGCCCGCGCGGTCGCAGGCCTCCTGGAGGATCATGGCCTCTTCGGAGACCTGGGGGTAGCCCCAGTCGAAGGTCCCCATGGGCGTGAGCACCAGAAGCGCGGGCACCCCCAGGGCCTCGCGGCAGCTCAGGACGCGGCCGATGTATTCATCGTAGGGTGGCTGATCGAGGCCCTCGGGCCTGCGCACCCAGAGCACCAGGTCGGGCTCGAAGTCGGGGGCGACGTTTTGGCAGTACAGCAGCATGGTGGCGGAGAACACGCCCGGCATGCTCGCGTTGATGATCTCCACCTCCCGGCCCTTGTCGCGGAGCTGCTGCTCCAGCTGGAGGGGCCAGGTCTCGTGGTCCTCGACACCCCAGCCGAAGGACACGGAGTCGCCGATCACCAGGACTCGCGTGGCGTCGGCGCGCTTCTTCTTCACCCGCCTGTTGCGCAGGCGCTGGGCGCTGGTGCTCACCTCGAAGCTTTGCACGCGCGTGATCAGCTCGAGGCGCTCCTTCGAGGGGCCTGCGTCCTCGTTGCGGCTCAGGGGACGGGCCGGGATGAACACCCTCGCCCGGTGGAGCTTGGGGCGTAGCCAGGTCTCGCCGTCGAGGCGATCCCAGGTCTCTGCCAGGACGCCCGACGCGAAGCCCGAATTGTCTGCCCGGATGAGGATGGCCGCGAGCACCGCGCCGAGGACGATGGCGGCGGCGATGGCCCAGACCAGCGCCCGCTGGCTCCCGATGCGCGCTGTCTTGCGATCCGTACCCATGCAGGGCCCTCTTCAGAACATGGGGTAGACGTAGGGGATCAGGTGCTGCTCGCGGGACAGGAGGGCCCAGACCAGGATGACGGCGGCCAGCAGCAGGGCGCCGCCGATGATCCAGATGGCTTCGTGCCTTCTTCCGCTCAATTCGCGCGCCGCTCGCCGCTACAGGGGAAGGCCGAGTCTATCAGCCGGAGAAGGTTCGTTGGTGAGAGGCCTGGCTACCAGTCGCCGTCCGGCCCGCCGTAGTGGCTCAGACAAACTCGGAACAGAAACCGCCGGTAGCACGGGTTTCCCCACCGTATCCACCCCATCGCCCCCAGGCCCGCCCAGGCCGCCCTCGCCGCCTTCCTGCAGCAGCTTCACCCCGTTGTCGTCGAAGGGCACCTTCAGGGTGATGTGCAGCTCCTTGCGGCCCACCAGCTCCATCTGCTTTACGAAGTGCAGCACCACCTGGCGTTGGACGCCGAAGGGTAGGTTGGCGAAGCCCTGGGCGAAGGTGTCGGCGAAGTGGCGGAGCTGGGCCAGGTTCTTCTCGATGGCCTGCTCGTAGTAGCTCTCCTTCCGCACGG
>CAZEJJ010000145.1:0-10058 GCA_964512185.1 uncultured Enterobacterales bacterium
CGACGGCGATGTGGACGACGACGACGCCAGCGTGACGGGCCAGTCCACCTGGTACGCCGACGACGACGGCGACGGCTACGGCGACAGCGGGGACAGCACCCTGGCCTGCACCCAGCCCAGCACCCACGTGGCGGACTCCACGGACTGCGACGACGGCGACGCGACCGTCAACCCGGCTGCCAGCGAGATCTGCGACACGGTGGACAACGACTGCGACGGCGACGTGGATGACGACGACGCCAGCGTGACCGGCCAGTCCAGCTGGTACGCTGACGACGACGGCGACGGCTACGGCGACGCCAGCGACAGCACCGACGCCTGCTTCCAGCCGACCGGCTCCGTGGCCGACGCGACAGACTGCGACGACAGCGACGCATCCATCAATCCGGTCGGGACCGAGATCTGCGACACGGTGGACAACGACTGCGACGGCGATGTGGACGACGACGACGCCAGCGTGACGGGCCAGTCCACCTGGTACCTGGATGGTGACGGCGACGGGTATGGACTGGACACCGCCACGCTCGCTGCCTGCACCCAGCCCTCGGGCTACGCCGCGCTGGGCGGTGACTGCGACGACGGCGACGCCGCCTACAACCCGGGCGCCGCTGAGACCGACTGCGCGGACCCCGCCGACTACAACTGCGACGGCTCGACCGGCTACGCCGACGATGACGCGGACGGCTGGGCGGCCTGCGAGGAGTGCGACGACACCGACGCGGCGATCCACCCCGCGGCCACCGAGATCTGCGACACGGTGGACAACGACTGCGACGGCGACATCGACGACGACGACGCGGACATCACCGGTCAGTCGAGCTGGTACACCGACGACGATGGTGACGGGTACGGCGACGCGGATGACAGCACCGACGCCTGCTTCGAGCCTGTGGGCCGCGTCTCCGATGCCACCGACTGCGACGACGGCGACGCGACCATCCATCCCGCGGCCACCGAGATCTGCGACACGGTGGACAACGACTGCGACGGCGACATCGACGACGACGACGCCAGCGTGACGGGCCAGTCCACCTGGTACCTGGACAGCGACGGCGACGGCTACGGCGATGGGGGCGAAAGCGCCGATGCCTGCTTCCAGCCGACAGGCTTCACGGCCGACTCCACGGACTGCGACGACGGCGACGCGACCATCCACCCCGCGGCCAGCGAGATCTGCGATACGGTGGACAACGACTGCGACGGCGACATCGACGACGACGACGCCAGCGTGACAGGCCAGTCCACCTGGTACCTGGACGGAGACGGCGACGGCTTCGGTCTGGACGGCACAGCACTGGAGGCCTGCACTCAGCCCTCGGGCCACGCAGCGCAGGGCGGCGACTGCGACGACGGCGACGTCGCCTACCACCCCGGCGCAGACGAGAGCGACTGCACGGACCCCGCCGACTACAACTGCGATGGCTCCACCGGCTACGCCGATGAGGACGACGACGGCTGGGCGGCCTGCGAGGAGTGCGACGACGGGGACGCGGCGGTCAACCCCGGTGCCACCGAGCTGTGCGATGGTGTGGACAACGACTGCGACGGCCACACCGACGAGGACGACGCGGCGGACGCGGCCAGCTGGTACGCGGACACCGACGGTGACGGCTACACCGACGAGGACGACAGCCAGACCGCCTGTGAGGCCCCCGAGGGCTACACCGAGGCCAGCGTCGATCCCGACTGCGACGACGGGGACGCGGCGGTCAACCCCGGCGCCACCGAGCTGTGCGACAGCATCGACAACGACTGCGATGGCCACACCGACGAGGATGACGCGGCGGACGCGGCCAGCTGGTACGCGGACACCGACGGCGACGGCTACACCGACGAGGACGACAGCCTGACCGCCTGCGAGGCCCCCGAGGGCTACAGCGAGGCCAGCGCCGAGCCCGACTGCGACGACGGGGAGGCCAGCGTGTACCCCGGCGCGGTCGAGATCCCGGGTGACGGCATCGACCAGGACTGCGACGGCGAGGATCTGCTCTCGGACACCGGCGACGGGAGCCTGGACGACACGGACATCGGCGGCGGCAAGCAGGGCTGCGAGGGCTGCGCGAGCGGTGGCCCAGCTGGCGGTACCGGCTGGCTGCTGCTGGGGCTGGTGCCACTGGGGCTGGTCCGCAGGCGTCGTGCTGCTCACCCGAAGCGCCGAGGGTGACCAGCGATGACCAAGGCGACGTTGGCGTTGTTCGTGCCCTCCCTGCTCCTGCTCTGCACCGCGTGTGGTGAAGGGGACCCCAAGCCCGACGACAGCGGCCAGGCCGGGCTTGTCGATGCCAACGGTGATGGCTTCGGCTCGGACCAGGACTGCGATGACGACGAGGCAGGGGGGGCACCCGGGCGCGGAGGAGATCTGCGACGGTGTGGACAACGACTGCGACAGTGAGGTGGACGAGGACGGAGGGGGGCCCTGGTTCGTCGACGGGGACGGCGATGGCTGGGGCGACGCCGACCTGGGGGGGCTCCCGGGCTGCGAGCAGCCTCCTGGGTACGCCAGCGAGCCGGGCGACTGCGATGACGCCAACGCGGAGATCCACCCCGGCGCAGCCGAGCGCTGCGACGGCCTGGACAACGACTGCGACGGGAGCTTCGACGAGGACCTGACGGAGATCTGGTACGCCGACGCCGATGGTGACGGCTGGGGCAACGCCGAGTTCGAGCTGGTCAGCTGCGATCCCAGCTCGGGCTGGGTCCAGGACGCCACGGACTGCGACGACACCGACGGGTCGGTGTACCCGGGGGCTGTCGAGACCTGTGATGGGCTGGACAACGACTGCGACGGCGACATCGACGACGACGACGCGGGCCTGTCGGGTGCGTTCACCTGGTACCTCGACCAGGACGACGACAGCTACGGCCTGGACAGCGCCACCCTCGAGGCCTGCGGGCAGCCCTCCGGCTACGCGGCGCAGGGCGGTGACTGCTGCTCCAGGCCGCTTCGACGGCGGGGCGCACTGCGCTGGGCCAGCGGGCTGGCCGGAGAGCCAAGCGCATCCAGGTCCACAGGGGCAGGGTGTACGAGCTGCCGCCTCGGTGCGCCGTGTGCGATGGCTACAACCTGCATGCTGGCGTCCGAGCGGCTCGACGAGACCGCGCCGGCCTGGAGCGGCTCAGCATGTACATCTCACGGCCCCCGTTGGGGCGAGAGCGCCTGGAAGAACAGCCCGATGGCTCCATCCTCCTGCGGCTGAAAACGCCCTGGTCCGATGGGACCGCAGCACTCCAGCTCAGCCGCAGTGAGCTGCTGCAGCGCAGCATCGCTCTCATCCCGCCCCCGAGGAAGAACGGGAGCCCTATGCGCTGTGCAGCAGCACGGCGTCTTCGCACCCAACCACGCCTGGCGCAGCGAGATCGTACCCGCGCCGCCAGTGGACGCTACTGTGGGGCTCCCATGGGCCTCCGCACCGTCCTGCTCCACAGCGGGTCCGCCACCGGCGACGATGCGCGTGGTCAAGGAGCTCGAGCAGGCTGCCGCCCGCGCGCCGCCGGGTGAGCAGTCCGAGAGCGCACTCGTTCCACTCGCCGTGGGCGCCTGAAGAGAAGAGCAGCACCACGGACCATCACCGACTTCAGAACAAGCTGCCTACGTGGCGGAGCATGAGCCGTCCCAGGAGGTGTTCTCCCCCTCCTCGACACGCTCCTTGACGACCAGCACGCCTGGCTGGCAGGCTACCTGTACGCGCGGGTTCCCGCGTTGACACCTCGAGGGCGGTTTGTCCGTCTTATCCCCCGTTTTGTACCTACATGGACGGCGTAGGCCCTTGATGTTGCACATTTCTTGACGCCGGGTGGTCAACCGGGGGGGCACAGTGCCCAAAACGGGCGGGCACAGGCTGTCCAAGGCCGGGCACAGCCCTTCTGAGCCCCCGATAGCAGACGTTCAACCGTTCCAGATCACCCGGAAACCCTACTCCACATACCCCAGCGCCCGCAGCGCCTCGATGGCCTCGTCGTCATCGGCCGTCCTCTCCACCCGCTCCGCCATGGAATCCCGGGGCGCGATGATCGTCCCTGACGCCAGCTCGAACCGGTTCCCTCCGTACGCGATGGACCCGGCATCCAGCCCCAGCTCCCGAGCCGCCTCCGAGCCGTCCACCGTCACCCCTTGTGGCGCCTCTTCACCAAACAGCACGTACAGCGTGCCCCGCCCTTTTGATCCCGGCTCCACCCGCACACGTGTGCGATCTTCGGACAGGCTCACCGCCGCCACCTCTGCAGGCAGGGTCTTGGGGCTCTCTCCCCACTCCAGGTTGGCCCGCCGGCTGCGACCGGCCTCGGGATCGAGCACCCCCGCTTCCACCACCGGCGCGGGGAACACCAGCTCGAAGGGCTCGCCCTTGCGTCCCTTCAGGGTGACGCGCAGCCCGGGCCCCACGGGCCAGCCGGTGGCCTGGGCCAGGCGCTGGCGCCAGGCGGGCAGATCCTGGGGGCGATCGAGCGCGAGATCGTTCTGCTCGCCGGGGTCGGCGTCGAGGTCGTAGAGCTCTTCCTCGCCGCTGATGGTGTGCAGGATGTACTTGCCGCCCCGGTGTACGACGGCCCAGCGCTCCGTGTCGTACATCAGGTAGCCCACGTGCAGCGGGCGCTCGGCCAGCTCTCGCTTCAGATCCGGCTCCTCCCCGGCCATCGCGGGGTCCAGCAGGGGGGCCAGGGAGCGGCCGTCCACGGTGGGCCAGCGCGCCCTGGGGATGTCCAGCAGCTCGTAGAGGGTGGGGGCCAGGTCGATGAGGCCCACCTGTTCCTCGATGCGGTGAGGCCCGCCCTGCCAGCCGCCGGGGGGGCGGATCCACAGCGCGGTGCGCACCAGCTCGTCGTAGAGGGTGTGGTTGTGCTCGAAGCCCTCGTGGTCCCAGAACTCCTCGCCGTGGTCGGTGTGCAGCACCAGCAGGGTGTCACCGGGCAGGGCGTCGAGGCCCGCGAAGAGCCGGCCCAGCTCAGCGCTGGTGTAGCGCACCTCGCCGTCGTAGCGCCCCTCGATGAACTCCCGCTCCGTGGCGCCGATCTCGCCTGCCTTGTCGAGCCGCGAGATGTCCCAGCGGTTGAAGCGGCGCTTGAAGCTGAGGGGCGGGCTGTCCTCGACGAACAGGTTCTTGTAGCGCCCCGGGGCCTCGTAGAAGATGTGCGGGTCCATGATGTGCAGGAACAGGAAGGTGTCCACCTGCTGGTGGCGCTCCAGCCACGCCAGGGCCCGGTCCACCTGCTCGTCGGCCTTGGCGCCGTTGTCGTAGTACCAGTGGTCGAAGCCGTCGTTGAAGCCGAAGCGCGGCACCAGGTGCACGTTGGCCGCGAAGCCGCCGGTGACGAAGCCTTCCTCGCGGACCACCTCGCCGAAGGTGGGGGTGTGGACGGCCGGCAGGGGGTAGCGCCCGGTGAAGGAGCTGCGGAAGCTGGGCTTGGTGCGCGGGGCGGGGGCATAGGCCCGCTCGAAGACGTAGGAGCCCTGGGCCAGGGCGTCGAGCTCGGGCGAGGTGGCCCGCTCGTAGCCCTGGGCGCCCAGGTGGTCGGGCCGCAGGGTGTCGATGCCCACGATCACCACGCGGCGCACCGCGCCCTGGGGCTCCCCGAACAGGATGGGGGCGCTGAGCAGGGCCAGGTCGTTCACCGCTGTGTCGCCTGGATCGGTGACCAGCGTGAGCTCCACCTGCTGCCCGCTCCAGGCGCCCAGGTCTACCTGCACCTCTTCGAAGGCCTCGGTGGAGCTGGCGCTGCCGCTCCAGGCGATCTGCTCGCCCACCCGCACCTGCACCTGCACGCCGTCGCTGTCGGGGGTAGCCAGGTCGATGCGCGGGCGCAGGCCCACGCCGAACTGCAGCACGGCTCCGGGGGGCAGCTCCAGCTGCCAGCTGACCTGGCCCGGTGCGGGCAGCAGCATGCAGCTGCGCGTCTCAGCGCCCAGGGTAGCCACCACGGTGACGAACTCCTGGGGGCTCATGCCCGACAGCCCGTAGGAGAAGCGCCGCTGCAGATCGCCGGTGGCCGCGTGCAGCAGGCGGGCGGGCGGGTCCAGCTGGGCGGGGGGCTGATCGAGGGCCAGCCACAGGGTGCCGCCCAGCACCGCCCAGCCAGGCCGTGGTCTCTCGGACCGGTCGAGGTCGCGCCGGTAGCTGAGGGCCTCGCCGCCCACCTCCAGCACCAGCCCGGCCGGTGCCTGCCGGTAGCGCTTGGCGGGCAGGGTGAGGGGCATGTCGCGCTTGTAGAGGGCCACAGCGTCGGATCCGCCGGCCTTGCGCCAGCCGTCGGGCAGCTCGTAGACGCCATCGGAGGGTCTCTCGCCGGGCAGGTTGTGCTCCGGGAGCTGGAAGCTGGCCTCGTCGAGCTGCTCCAGCGCCCTCCACAGGGGGGCGGCGCCGGTGCTGGGCATGGCGGTGCGGGGGCGCTCGGAGTGCACGGCCGCGGGGATCTCCCCCACGGGAGGGGAGCCACAGGAGGCGAGCAGCAGCACCAGCAAGGAGATCATGGGTCTTCCTCGGCCCGGCTTGTAACTGGCCGGACCGGGTCGCGTTGCCCTTGGACCCCCCAGAGGGTGGGTGATAGTCCCGTGTCCATGAAGCTCCGGAGAGCCATCGGCGCCATGGTCGTGGGGCTGATCACCCTGGCGTCGGCGGCCCTCGCGGTGGAGGCGACAGCCCGCCACATGCAGCTGGATCTGCACCAGGGCAGGCCCATCCAGGCCAACACCGATCCCCGCGGCCTGGCCCACGAGGTGCCCGCGGCGCTGCGCGATGTGGACTACCTGCCCCGGATCTTCGCCCTGGACGAGCGGGGCCTGGAGACCTCCTTCGGCAGCTGCAGCGCGGACTTTCCGGGCTCCACGCTGCTGGCCATGGGCGACAGCCTGACGGTGGAGACCCACACGGCCCAGGGCGAGGCCCTGTTCGTGGACACCTGGCCCCTGCTGCTGG
Source organism: uncultured Enterobacterales bacterium (assembly GCA_964512185.1). Lineage (GTDB taxonomy): Bacteria > Myxococcota_A > UBA796 > UBA796 > JAFGLY01 > CAZEJJ01. Next base: position 6,909 of record CAZEJJ010000145.1, read on the forward strand.
CCCGGCAGCTGGGCCCGGACTGGCAGGTCTGTGTCATCGCCGAGTGCGGCTATCACCCCACCGACTTCCCCGTGCTGGCCAGGGCCGTCAGCGAGGTCATCGCCCCGGACCTGTCCGTCCTGCTCATGTGCGACAACGACTTCGGTCCCCAGCTACCGCGCCACCTGGTGCGCGGCGGCGAGGGCTGGATCCTGCGGCATGAGCCCGAGGCGTACACCTACTGGACAGGCGTGGTGAGCACCTGGCTGTTCAGGCGCTCCGAGGCCTGGCGCTACTTCAGCTGGCGCTTGGCGATCGAGACTGGCGAAGGCGAGGAATGGCCTCGGGACCACGTGCTGCGCCCCGACATGGCCGGCCTGCGCGGGCTGGGTTTTCTCGACCCGGTGGTGTTCACCCTGCCGCTGCTGGAGGCGGGGGCCAGCGCCACCATCAAGGCCAGGAGTGCCCAGTGGACCTCAGAGGTCAAGGTGCGCGAGCTGCCCCTGCCCGCTGAGCCCCACCAGCTCCGGCGGGCACCTGAAGACGATCTGCACATGAACCACCTCGGCCACCGTTGGGTCGCCGAGCGCATGCTGGAGCAGATCCAGCAGGCCGGCCTGGTGGAGCAGAGGTAGCTGGGCTGGCCCCTGCCTCCGCGGGGTCGAGTCCCGGTGGAACAGCCGCCAGAACCGCAACGTCGACGGGCTTGACCCGCCCGAGGCGCGCGACTAAGGTACGCGCCCCTGTGTCCGGCGCTCGCTGCCGGCTGTTCGAAATTCATCATCCGCAGCAACCTGGAGCTGAGAGCATGGGAGCCAAGGTCTTCGACACCAACGACATCCGCAACGTCGCCCTGGCCGGTCACGGCTTCTGCGGCAAGACCTCCCTGGGCGAGGGCATCCTGTTCAACGCGGGTGGCACCACCCGGCTGGGCAAGACCGAAGCGGGCACCTCCACCTTCGACTTCGAGCCCGAAGAGCAGAAGCGCGGCGGCTCCATCGCCTCCAGCTTCGCCTCGGTCGAGTACAAGGGCAAGAAGCTCAACATCATCGACACTCCCGGGGACCAGAACTTCCTCTACGACAGCTTCAACGCCATGGACGGAGCCGACTGCGCCGTGATCATGGTCTCCTGCCCCGACGGCGTCGAGGTGCAGACAGAGCGCTTCTGGAACCGCGCCGCCGAGAAGCACATCCCCCGCGTGCTGTTCATCAACAAGATGGACCGCGATCGCGCCAACTGGAAGAACTGCCTGGCCGACATCGAGGAGACCCTCGGCGTCAAGCCTCTGCTGCTGCAGATCCCCATCGGCGCCGAGCAGGGCTTCAAGGGCGTGGTGGACCTGGTGGACCTCAAGAGCCTCACCTGGCCCCACGACGACTCCGGTGACCTGACCGAAGGCGACGTGCCCGACGACCTGGCCGACGAGGTGGAGTCCGCCCGCGAGACCCTCATCGAAGACATCGCCTCCACCGACGACGACCTGCTCGAGCAGTACATGGAGACCTTCGAGCTGGAGCGCGGTCCCATGATGGACGCCTTCAAGAAGGCCTTCTGCGCCGGCGAGGTGGTGCCCGTGCTCTTCGGCGCCACCGGCCACAACATGGGCGTGCAGCCCCTGATGGACCTGGTGGCCGACTACGGCCCCGTGCCCGGCGATCTTCCCCCCCTCGACGGCCACGACGACGACGACAACCCGCTGCAGGTGGATCGCAGCCCCGACGGCGCCTTCGTGGGCAAGGTCATCCGCACCTTCATCGACGAGAACGTCGGCCAGGTAAGCATCATGCGGATCTACGCGGGCTGCACCCCTGTCGACGGCGTGGTCACCAATGGCCGCACCGGGCAGTCCGAGCGCCTGGGCAGCATCTACGTGCAGAGCGGCCGGGCGCGCGACGGCATCGACAGCGGTGTCTGCGGTGACATCATCTCGGTGGCCAAGCTCAAGGACACCCGCACCGCCGACTCCCTCTGTCAGCTCAAGAACGTGCGCAACCTGCCCCTCATGGACTACCCGCAGCCCATGATGTCATTCGCCATCAAGCCCGTCTCCAGGGGTGACGAAGACAAGATCAAGACCGCGGTGGAGCGCCTGGTCATCGAAGATCCCACCATCACCGTCACCTACGACGTCATCTCCAACGCCATGGTGCTCAACGGCATGGGCCAGGCCCACCTCGAAGCCGCCATCGAGAAGATGAAGCGCAAGTTCAAGGTCACGGTCACCACCGAGCTGCCCGCGGTGCCCTACCGCGAGACCCTCGCCAAGGCCGTCCACCACGTGGAAGGCAAGCACAAGAAGCAGACCGGCGGTGCCGGTCAGTTCGGTGTCTGCTTCCTCGACGTCGAGCCCACCGGGCGCGACGAGGGGTTCGAATTCGTCGACAAGATCGTCGGTGGCCGCATCCCACGCCAGTACATCCCGTCGGTGGAGAAGGGCATCAGGGACCGGATGAAGAACGGCGGGCTGGCCGGCTACCCGGTGGTGGACATCCGCGTGTCCCTGGTGGACGGCAAGTACCACCCGGTGGACTCCAAGGACGTGGCCTACCAGATGGCCGGCTCCAAGGGTCTCAAGGCGGTCATGGAGAAGGCCGGCATGAAGCTGCTGGAGCCCTACTACGCCATGGAGATCCTGATCCCGTCCGAGTCCATGGGCGATATCATGGGCGATGTGACCGCCCGCCGCGGTCGTGTGCTGGGCATGGAACCCCGCGGCAAGCGCACGGTCATCAAGGCCGTGTGTCCCCTGGCCGAGATCCAGCGCTACGCTCCCGATCTGCGCTCCATGACCGGCGGAAAGGGCGCCTTCACCATGGAGTTCTCCGGCTACGAGCCGGTGCCCAACCACCTGATCGACAAGATCAGGGCCGCCTCGCCCTTCAGCGACGACGGCGACGACGATTAGATTGGCGGGCCGCGCATCGTCCCCTGGCGGCGCGGCTGGGCAGCGAGGCTGGCCGCGGTGTTCAACCGTGGCCAAGCTTGTGCTAGCCTGTAGTCTCCCGCCCCGAAGGAGCCGCCATGTTCGGTGACATGATCCCCTTCGACCGCCTGGGCATACCCGACGCCATGCGCGATGTGGTGGTGCCGGAGGCCCCCCTGGAGGGGCCGCCGGGGCCGGGGCGGGGCGCGCGGGGGCACGGGGGGCGCGCGGGGGGGGGGGGGGGG
>CAZEJJ010000145.1:10068-19142 GCA_964512185.1 uncultured Enterobacterales bacterium
GCCCTTGCTGGTTCCCCACGCCACCCCCCCCCCCCGGGGGTTGGGGGGGGGGCCGCCGCCCCCCGGGGCGCGCGGCGGGGCGGGGGCCCGGGCCGAGCTGAGCAAGGATGCGCGCGATCTGCTGGGCTGCTGCTACCTGCTCTCCCAGGATCCCGAGCCAGAGGTGCGCGACGTCGCGCTGCAGACCCTCCGCGGCTTCTCCACCCAGGCCATGATCGCTGCCGTCAACCAGCAGACCCACGCCAAGCTGCTGGAGTTCCTGGCGGTGCTGCGCAGCGAGGAGCCCGAGCTGGACTCCTGCATCTACCGCATCCGCAACGCCAACGATCGCACCGTGATCATGATCGCCGCGCGCGCCAACGCCGATGTCTGCGAACAGGTGGCCTACGGACGCGAGCGGCTGGTCATGACCCCCCAGGTGTTCGTCAGCCTCTACGACAACCCGGCCTGCGATGACAAGCTGCTCGAGAAGGCCGCGGCCTTCCTGCGCATGAACCGCGTGCTGCCCGAGCTGGACCGCGAGCGCTTCGCCAAGGCGGGCGCAGCTCCCAACGCTGCTCTCGACCTGGAAGCGGAGATCGAGGCGGCGCTGGCGGGTGAGCAGTCGCCCACCCTGCAGGCCCGCGCTCAGGAGAACCTGGACCTGTTCGACCTCGACGCCGCCGGAGAGGACGACGACCTGTTCCAGGGCTTCGAGTTCGACTTCACCGACGACCTGTCCAGCTTCTCCTGGGATCTCACCGAGGACCGCGACGGCCCCCCAGACGAAGAAGAGAAGCAGAGCATGCACCGAAAGATGGCCACCCTCACGGTGGGCCAGAAGGTGCGCCTGGCCCACATCGGCAACAAAGAGGTGCGCAGCATCCTCATCCGCGACCGCAACAAGCAGGTCTCCCTGGCCGTGGTCAAGAGCGGGCGCCTCACCGACGGCGAGGTCAAGGCCCTGGCCGGCAACCGCAACATCGAGGACGAGGTGCTGCGCGAGGTGGCCACCAACCGGGAGTGGCTGCGCAAGTACCCGGTCAAGGTGGCGCTGGTGAACAACCCCAAGTGCCCTGTCAGTGTGGGCGTGGGGCTCGTGAGCGGGCTTCAGAAGCGCGACATGCAGGAGCTCACCCGCAACCACAACGTCTCCTCGGTGATCCGGCAGACCGCCCAGCGCATGTTCCGGCAGCGCTTCCGCGGCGAGTCCAAGAAAAAGAGCCAGTCCTAGCAGCCCTCCGGGACGCCACGTGGTTAGACCGCGCGGCCCCCGAAGAAACAGGGCCGCATCACGGGAGGTCCTTCATCTCTGCCCCCAGCCAAAGCAGCCAGCAGCTCCAGCTCACCCTCCAGGGCCCCAACGAGGCCCTGCGCGCCGTCTGCGGCGAGCTGGACCAGAACCTGGCCCAGGTGGGCCGCTCCCTGGGGGTGCGGGTCAGCCGGCGCGGCGCCGAGCTGCGCATCGAAGGCAACGACGGCTCGGTGCACCTGGCCCGCCACGCGCTCGAGCAGCTGCACCAGCTGGCGCTGGCCCGCCAGCCCATCCACGTCTCTGACGTGATGCAGGCCTGCAAGCTGGTGTCCCAGGACCCCCAGGTGGACATCGTGGCCCTGTTCACGGAGACCATCTTCGTGCCAGGGCGCCGGCGCAGCATCTTCCCGCGCACCCCGGTCCAGCGCGAGTACGTCCACGCCATCCGGGAGCACGACCTGGTGTTCAGCGTGGGCCCCGCGGGCACCGGCAAGACCTACCTGGCCATGGCCATGGCCATCTCGGCGCTCAAGCGCAACGAGGTGGCACGCATCGTGCTGTGCCGTCCGGCGGTGGAGGCCGGCGAGAAACTCGGCTTCCTTCCTGGGGATCTCATCGAGAAGGTGAATCCCTACCTGCGCCCGCTGTACGACGCGCTGCACGACATGGTGCCCTACGAAAAGGCCGCACGGCTCATCCAGCGGGGCATCATCGAGGTGGCCCCGCTGGCCTTCATGCGCGGACGCACCTTGAACGAGGCCTTCGTGATCCTCGACGAGGCCCAGAACACCTCCTGCGAGCAGATGAAGATGTTCCTCACGCGGCTGGGGCAGGAGACTCAAGCGGTGGTCACAGGGGACATCACCCAGATCGACCTTCCGCCGGGGCAGACCTCGGGTCTGGTGGAGGCCGTGGGGCTGCTGGAGCGGGTGCAGGGGATCCAGGTGGTGCGCTTCACCAGGGCCGACGTGGTGCGCCATCCCCTGGTAGCGAGCATCATCGAGGCGTATGATCAGCGAGATGCCCGGCGGGAGCAGCGCGCGCAGCGCGAGGCGGCGCCGGGCGACATGGAGGAGCGCGAACCCTCACCGGAGGCGGTCCTTGGGCAGCAAGACTAGGCTCGCACGCTGGCTCAGCTGGCGTTGGCTGCGCACCAGGCTCGGTGCGGTGCCGCTGGGCCGGGCAGGCCTGATGCTGGGCGTCTGCACCGTGGCTGCCTTCCTGATGATGGACCACGTGCGCGTGCCCGAGCAGGACTTCGCCGTCGGCGATGTCGCACCCAGCGATCTCACCGCCCCGGCTTCGTTCAGCTACATCGACTGGGATCACACCGCCCAGCTCCAGTCGGAGGTGCGCGGCACCATCCCGTCGGTCTTCGAGCTGGACGCCACCCTGGGTCCACGCCTGCAGAACCGCATCTCCCTGTCCTTCGACGCCGCGCGCCGCAAGCTCGATGGAGCCCGCCAGGATCTGGAGGAGGGAGACGCCGAGTTCCCACCCCCCGAGCTGCGGGAGACCATCACCGCCGAGTTCCTGGCCACGCTGGAGCTGGCTCTGGACGAGACCCACGTGGCCGCCCTGCTCGACGCGGGCTTCGACAGCGAGCTCGAGGCCCTGGCCAACGAGTTCGTGGGCCTCGCCATGCGGCACCTGGTGATCACCAACGCTGCGATGGTGCCGCCGGGAGCCAAGGCCCTGTCGGTCATCCGCATCACCACCGACGGCCGCCGCGAGGTGCTGCTGGAGAAGTTCGAGGACGTGCTCACGGTGGAGCAGGCCCGGCAGACGCTGGCCATCTACGCGCTGGAGCACGAGACCACCAGCCTGGGCGCCTCCGCCGAGCGCGCCGCGGCGGCCATCGCGCGCTCCGCGGTGCGGCCCAACGTCACCTCGCGTCCGGATCTCACCGAGGCCCGCCGCTCGTCGGCCGCCGACGAGGTGCTGCCGGTGGAGATCAAGGTCAAGCAGGGGACCAGCCTGTTCCGCCAGGGCGACGTGCTCACCCAGCGGCACATCCAGGTGCTCGAGGGCCTGCACTCGGTCAAGAGCAGCAGCTCCACCCTGGCGGTGATGCTCTCGCTGCTGGCCTTCTGCACCATCGTGATCTCCACCTTCTACCTGTACGGCGCCCACTACGTCAGCCGCTTCACCCAGCAGCTGCGCAACCTCGAGGCCATGGCCTTCATCCTGCTGCTGGTGCTGGGGCTGGCGCGCGTGGTGCTAGAGGTGGGCGCGGGGGTGTCCACCGGGGCGGCCAACGGGCCCCTGCCGTCGAGCTTCTGGTACATCGTGCCCGTGGCGGGCGGCGCCATGCTGGTGCGCATCCTGGCCAACGGTGAGACCGCCCTGGTCTTCGCCATCGTGGCCTCGCTGCTGGCCGGCGTCATGATGGAGCAGCAGGTCTTCTACACCCTGTTCTTCCTGGTCTCGTCGGTGGCGGCTGCGGGGGGCGTGGCCCAGACCACCGAGCGGGCCACGGTGCTGCGCGCGGGCCTGCAGACCGCGGTGGTCAACGGCGCCGTTGTGCTGCTCATCGACCTGCTACACCTGCACCTGGGCGACACCCCCAGCCCCAGCCTGGCGGTGCTCACCTGGGACATCCTGTTCGCGGGCCTGGGTGGCATCATCTCCAGCGTGCTGGTGCTGGGGCTGGTGCCCTTCTTCGAGATGTTCGGCTTCGTCACCGACTACAAGCTGCTGGAGCTGGCCAACCTCAACCACCCGCTGCTGCGCCAGCTCATGCTGCGGGCCCCGGGCACCTACCACCACAGCGTCATCGTGGGCTCCCTGTCCGAGGCCGCTGCCGAAGCCATCGGGGCCGACAAGCTGCTGGTGCGCGTGGCCGCCTACTTCCACGACATCGGCAAGATCTCCAAGCCCCACTACTTCGTCGAGAACCAGCGCGACATCCCCAACCCCCACGACCGCCTGCCGCCCAGAAAGTCGGCCTCCATCATCATCCGACACATCCGTGGCGGCACGCGCATCGCGGTGCACAACCGGCTGCCGCAGCCGATCATCGACGCCATCCGCATGCACCACGGCACCGGGCTGGTGCGCTACTTCTACGAAAAGGAGAAGCGCCAGGCGCCCCCCGATCTGCCGGTGGACGAGAGCGACTTCCGCTACCCGGGCCCGCGCCCCGACTCGCGCGAGGCGGGTATCCTGCACCTGTCCGACAAGGTCGAGGCCGCCTGTCGGGCGCTCAAGCAGCCCACCCCGGAGCGCTTCCGGGGGGTCATCCAGAAGCTCATCAGCGACGCCATGAACGATGGCCAGCTCGAGGACTGCTCTCTCACCCTCAAGGAGCTGTACACCATCGGCAAGGCCTTCGCCGAGGTGATGATGAGCATCTACCACCACCGCATCGAGTACCCCGAGTCCGCCACGGTCACCGGCGAACAGGAGCACCCCCCCGCGCCCGCCAAGGGGGTGATCACCCTCGAGCTGCTCAACCCCCTGGGCGACGCCGACTCGGTGGGCGTCATGCCTCGTGAAGACGACAGCGATCCCGACCTGCTGCCCGACGACGACTGGGAGGACGAGTCCTCGTCGGCCATCCCCTACGAGGCCCCAGCCACCCAGGACCTCAAGGAGGAGTAGCATGCCTGTGGACCTGGTGGTCGAGGGTGTGCCCTGGCAGGGCGAGGAGCTCGTCGACGACGCGGAGCGGCTGCTGCAGGCCCTGTCTCTCCAGCAGACCGAGCTCTCGCTGCTGGTCTGTGACGACGACGTGATGCGGCGGCTGAACCGCGACTACCGCGGGCAGGATCGCCCCACCGATGTGCTGGCCTTCGCCATGCGCGAAGGCGAAGGCGCCGATCCCGACGACCTCTTGCTGGGCGACCTGGTCATCTGCCTGCCCGCGGCACAGCGGCAGGCCAGGGAACGCGGTCACAGTCTGCAGCGAGAGCTGCGCGTGCTGCTGGTGCACGGCCTGCTGCACCTGCTGGGACACGATCACCAGGACGACACCCAGGAGACCGCCATGGAGTCCGAAGCCGCCCGCCTGCTCGCGCTGATCGCCAGTGCCTGATTGGCGCAGCAGGGCAGGGGGGTGCTACCTTGCTCCGCCAGAGGAGGCTGCGACCCATGATTCCGCACGATCTCAGCACCCGGATGAAGGCCCTGGAGACTCGCGTGGAGGCCCTCAGGGGGCATCTTTGACGTAGCGGGCAAGCTCGAACGCATCGGCGAGCTTGACGAGCTGGCGGGCAGCGGGGACATCTGGTCCGACCAGGATCGGGCCCGGGCCCTCATGAAGGAAAAGGCCGGCCTGGAGCGCACGGTAAGAGGCTTCAACCACCTGCGCGAGTCCCTGGACGACGCCCAGATCCTGCTGGAGCTGGCCCAGGAAGAAGCCGACGAGGACACCCTGGCAGAGGTGGCCGACAGCGCCCACAGCCTCGAGGCGGCGGCGCGCTCTCTTGAGATGCAGCGCATGCTCGGCGAAGAGGGCGACGAGGCCTCGGCGCTCATGGAGATCAACCCGGGCGCCGGTGGCAAAGACGCCGCCGACTGGGCCGAGATGCTCAAGCGCATGTACCTGCGCTGGGCGGATCGCCAGGGACACAAGGCCCGCATCGTGGATGAGCAGCTGGCCGAAGAGGGCGGCATCACCAGCTGCACCCTGGCCATCGACGGCAGCTTCGCCTACGGCTACCTCAAGGCCGAGATCGGTGTGCATCGGCTGGTTCGCATCTCGCCCTTCGACTCCGCCGCCCGCCGCCACACCGCCTTCGCGTCGGTGGCCGTGTTCCCGGCGGCCGACGACGACATCGAGATCGACCTCAACGAGTCCGATCTGCACATCGACACCTTCCGCTCCAGCGGAGCAGGCGGCCAGCACGTGAACACCACCGACTCGGCGGTGCGCATCACCCACCTGCCCACCAACACCGCCGTGGTCTGCCGCAGCGAGCGCAGCCAGCACAAGAACAAGGCCCAGGCGCTCAAGCTGCTCAAGGCCAAGCTCTACCAGGCGGAGATCGAGCGGCGCCGCGAAGAAGCCGAGAGGGAGCACTCCCAGAAGCTGCGCATCGAGTGGGGCAGCCAGATCCGCAACTACGTGCTGCACCCCTACCGCCTGGTCAAGGACACCCGCACCGAGTCGGAGACCGGCAACGTCGACCGCTTCCTGGACGGCGACATCACCAGCTTCATGGAAGCCTGGCTGATCCGGCGGGCCGACCAGTCGAGACTGGAACGTTAGAATCCTCCTTGCCCCCGCCGCGGAGTCGCCATGAACGCCAGGATCCCGATGCTCGCCCTGCCCCTGCTGGTCGCCTGCCCCAAAGGGGACTCGGGCGACGCTGCCGGCATCGTCGAGGGCAGCATCGAGCTGGACAGCTCCGACGTGGGAGAGGTGACCACCCACCAGGTCTTTGGCTACGAAGCCAGCGGCAAGGCGCTGCTCTACTTCTCATCCTCTGCCAGCGCCACCTGCGACGACGTCATCGACTTCCTGGGCACCTCCCGGGACTACGATCCCACGGCCTTGTTCGAGCCCGGCCACTGCAACCTGTCGGCCCTGGTCTACGACTTCGACGGCAGCGAGGTGAGCTTCAACAGCGATCCTCTCTCGGTCACCTGGGCCATCAACTGCACCCTGGGCGAGGGCAGCTTCGTCTACGAGGAGCGGGACCAGGGCGACTGGGGCTACTACTGGTCGGGTCGCTACTGGCAGGGCGCCCCCCAGGACTGGACCTTGACCCTCTCGGGTGGCGGCGGCGGGTTCATCGTCGCCGAGGTGGAGATGAACGACTACGACGGCGACTTCATCTACGAGTTCACCCAGGCCTCCGGCTCGGGGCTGGTCTCGGGAACCACCCAGGCCAGCTGGTGCCCAGGCCTCGCCGGCACCTCCATCTTCATGAACTGACCCACCTGTCCGCGGCGCCTGCAAAGGCGCGGGCGTGGGGGAGAAGGTCGCGTTAACAGGCGCAGCCTGTGCGCTCCCTGGGAGGAGGCCCGATGCCTGAAGTGGACCTCGCCAGCATCGAGGTCGAGCTGCTCGACCCGCGTCGACGGGACAAGCTCGCCTCCCTCCGCGCCGCTGGTGTGCCCACCTTCCCGGCGGGGCGGCCGGTGCCCCACACCACCGCCGACTGCGTCGCCGCTGCGGCTGGGCTCGACGCCGACGCCGTGGCCGAGCTCGACCGGGAATTCACCATCGCTGGCCGCATGCGCGCCAAGAACGAGATGGGCAAGGCGGGCTTCGCGCGCCTGCAGGATCGCGCCGGCGCCCTGCAGATCTTCGTCAAGAAGAACCTGCTGGGCGAGCAGGCCTTCGCCCTCTGGAAGCGGCTCGATCTGGGCGACTGGGTGCGGGTCACCGGGCGCCTCATGGTCACCCGGCGGGGCGATCTCAGCCTGCGGGCCTCCAGCCTGCAGCTGGCGTCCAAGTGCCTGCGCTCCCTGCCCGACAAGTGGCGCGGCCTCACCGACACCGAGTTCCGCTACCGCCGCCGCTACGTCGACCTGATGATGAACGACCAGGTCCGGAGCACCTTCCTGGCCCGCAGCCAGATCGTGCGCCAGATCCGCGCCTTCTTCGATGAGCGCGACTACATCGAGGTGGAGACCCCGATGATGCAGGCGATCCCGGGCGGAGCTGCGGCCCGGCCCTTCGTCACCCACCACAACGCCCTGGACATCGACCTGTTCCTGCGTATCGCGCCCGAGCTGTACCTCAAGCGCCTGGTGGTGGGCGGCTTCGAGCGGGTCTACGAGCTCAACCGCAGCTTCCGCAACGAGGGGCTGAGCTTGAAGCACAACCCCGAGTTCACCATGCTCGAGTTCTACCAGGCCCACGCCACCTACACCCAGCTGATGGACCTCACCGAGGAGCTGGTGGTGCGCCTGGCCTCGAGCCTGCACGATTCCTTGCAGCTGCGCTGGGGCGATCTCGACCTCGACCTCACGCCACCCTGGCGCCGCGCCACCATGGGCGAGCTGCTGTCCGAGGCTACCGGGCTTCGCGAGCGGGATCTCGAAGACCCCGCCGCGCTGCGGGACCACTGGCTGGCCACCCACCCCGGGGACGAATCGCCGCTGCCTGTGACCATGGGCAAGCTCTGGGAGCTGTTTTTCGACGAATTCGTGGAAGACAAGCTGGTGGATCCGGTGTTCGTCACCCGCTTCCCCGTCGAGATCTCCCCCTTGTCCCGCCGCTGCGACGACGATCCCCGCTTCGTGGACCGCTTCGAGCTCATCGTGGCGGGCCAGGAGCTCGCCAATGGCTTCTCCGAGCTGAACGACCCGGTGGACCAGGCCGCGCGCTTCCGCGCCCAGGCCCAGCTGCGCGGAGAAGGCGACCACGAAGCCATGTACTACGACGCCGACTACGTCGAGGCCCTCTGCTACGGCATGCCGCCGGCGGCAGGCGAGGGCATCGGCATCGACCGCCTCTGCATGCTGCTCACCGACCAGCAGAGCATCCGCGAGGTCATCCTCTTCCCCACGCTGCGCCCGCAGAGCTCCGGCTCCGACGACGCGCCGGCCGAGGAGCCCGCCGGGTAGCCCCCATGGAAGAGCCCGCCTACCTCCAGCTCACGCGCGCAGCGGTGCGCAGCCTCACGGGCTCCCTGCCCGAGTGGGGCTTCGTGTTCGGCTCGCTGGTGGCGGTGGTGGTGCTGCTGCTGGTGTGGAGCCCCAGGCTGCACGAGCTGAGCTTCGCCTGGCGCGTGGCCCAGTCCCACCTGCGCTCCCGCCGCAGCGCCAAGGGCATCTCGGCCATCACCCTGGTGTCCATCGCCGGCGTCACCGTGGGCGTCATGGCGCTGATCATCGTGCTGTCGGTCATGGCCGGCTTCGAGATCGACATGCGCGACAAGATCCT
>CAZEJJ010000146.1:0-19004 GCA_964512185.1 uncultured Enterobacterales bacterium
CTACGGCCCTGGAGGCTCTCGCTACGACATGAACCGGCGGCAGGCTTGCCGCCTCGTTCCCGAGCGCTCCTAGTCCTCGTGGCCGATCGGCAGAAGCAGGACCCGGACGCGCGGCCGCGCAGCCGCCTGTTCAGCGGGGGGCGTCCCGCCAGCGAACCCCAGCCGCGGCCTTCGGCGCCGCCGCCCCGCGGCGCCTCGCCGCCTCCCATCCAGGATCTGCCCGGAGTGGAAGCGGACGGTGACCAGGGCGGCTGGGGTGGGCGGCCGTTGCTGCTGCGGCGCGCAGGCCGGGAGTACCGGGTGCGCGATCTCGATCGGATGCGCCGGCTCATCATGGAGCGTCGCGCGCGGGGCGAAGACCTGGTCTCCGCAGACGGCGTGCGCTGGGAGCCGCTGGCCCACGTCGAGGCCTTGCAGCCCTACCTGGCGGTCTCCGCACAGCTCGACAGCGCACCCATCGACAGGCGCGGCGCGGGCGGGCTCGCAGAGAGCACCGCCGCAGAAGAAGGCTGGCAGGACCAGGACAACCCTCTCCCGCCCCAGGCGGAACCGAATCGTGACGGAGGTTGAGCATGGAAGAGGAGTACTTCAAGCGCCTTGAAGATGAGAAGAGAGCCCGCATGGCGGCGGATCTCAAGGCCAGGAAGACCGCCGAGGCGCTGGAGGCGCGCAAGAAGCTGCACTGGCTCAAGTGCGGCAGGTGCGGAGCAGACATGAACACCGAGCTGTTCCGCGGGGTGGAGATCGAGATCTGCCCCGACTGCGGCGCAGTGTTGCTGGATCAGGGCGAGCTGGAGCAGCTGGCAGGCAAGGACCAGAGCGGCATCTTCGAGCACCTCAGGGCCATGTTCAGGCCGCACCACTAGCCGCCTGCGCTAGGCGTAGACGTCCACCTCGTCGGTCATGGCGAGCACCTCTTCGAAGGTGGTCTCGCCCATGGCCATCTTCTTGATGGCGTACTCCCGCAGGGTCATCATGCCGTCGTTGAGGGCCTCTTTCTTGATCTCCACCGCGGGGGCGCGCTCGGAGATCAGGCGGGCGATGCGCGGGGTGATGGGCAGCACCTCGAACACGCCGGTGCGCCCGCGGTAGCCCGTGCCACGGCACTTGATGCAACCCGCGCCGCGGCGCACCTTGAGCTTGCGACCCCGGGCACCCGCGATGCGCAGGCTCAGGATCTGCTCTTCCGTGAGCACATCGTCGGTGGCGCAGTTGGGGCAGATGCGGCGCACCAGCCGCTGCGCGATGATGCCCTGGAGCACGGAGGCGATGAGGAAGGGGTAGACCTTGAGATCCAGCAGACGGGTGACCGCGCTGGCGGCGTCGTTGGTGTGCAGCGTGGACAGCACCAGGTGGCCGGTGAGGGCAGCCTGCACCGCGTTCTCGGCGGTCTCGGGGTCGCGGATCTCACCCACCATCACCACGTCGGGATCCTGGCGCAGCACGGTGCGCAGGGCGTTGCCGAAGGTGAAGCCGATCTTGGGCTGCACCGGGAACTGGTTGAACTCTTCCTGCACGATCTCGATGGGGTCCTCGAGGGTGCAGATGTTGATGCGCGGCGAGTTGACGTGGTGCAGCGCCGTGTAGAGCGTGGTGGTCTTGCCGCTGCCGGTGGGGCCCGTGACCAGGACCATGCCGGCCTTGCAGGACAGGACCCGCTCGGTGAGCAGGCGCTCGCGGCTGTACAGGCCCACGTTCTCGAAGTTCTTGACGTAGACGCCGGGATCGAAGATGCGCATGACCACCTTTTCGCCAAAGGCGGTGGGCACGGTGGAGACGCGCATCTCCACTTCCTGGTTCTGGAAGTGGGTCTTGAAGCGCCCATCCTGCGGCCGCCTGCGCTCGGCGATGTCCATGCGGCTGAGCATCTTGACCCGGGAGATCATGGCCGGGTGCACCAGCTTGGGCAGCCGGTGGATGCGGTGCAGCACGCCGTCGATGCGCATGCGCACCAGGGATTCCTCGCGCTTGGGCTCGATGTGGATGTCGCTGGCGCGGTTGTCGAAGGCGTAGTTGAGCAGGTACCACACCGCCTGCACCACCGGCTGGTCGGTGGCGTCGAGCTCGGCCGCGCCCTTCATGCGGTACAGCTGCTCCAGGTTGCCCAGGTCGGGCAGATCGGAGCGGAACTCCTCTTCGGCGGCCCGCATGGAGCGGCGGAAGCCGTGGAACTCGACGATCACCTGGAGGATCTCGGTCTTGGTGGCCATGACCGGGCTGACGGCCTTGTTCTTGAAGCGCGCGATGCTGTCGAGCAGCTCCTGGTCCCAGGGATCGGCCACCGCGAGGGTGAGCAGCTCGGGAGTGTCCTCCAGCGCGATGACCAGGTGGCGCTCGGCGAAGGGGCCTCCGAAGCTCTCGGTGACCAGCTTGTAGTTGAGGGAGAGGGGATCGAGGTGCACGAACGGCAGCTGCATGGCCTCGGCCACCGCGCGGGTGATCAGCTCCTCATCCACCGGTTCCTCGTCGCGATCGGCGCGATGGAAGCGGAAGGAGGCGACCAGCTCCACCTCCTGCACCCGGTAGTTGACCCGCTGGCGGCCCAGCAGGCGGCGCAGCTCGGCGCGCTTGTCCAGCAGGATGTGGCGGGCCTGGTCCCGGCCGCGGTTGAGCACATCGGCCACCTGGCCGCTGTGCAGGTAGCCCTTGGCTTCCAGCAGCTCGAGGATCTCGCGCAGGCGTTTCTGGTTGATCACGGGGCTTGCTCCACAGGCAGCATATCCGCTGGTGCGGTGGCCGTGGTGGGCGCGGCGTCGGGAGTGGCCAGCTGTTCGAGCTCTTCCTGCCTCGAGAGGCGCCGGATTTCGTAGGCCCGCAGGTCCCAGGCAGCGCCGTCATCTCCCTGGGCCTGGGGGGCGCCCAGCACGTGCTGGACGGGATCTTGGAGGCTCCGCTGCACCGCCAGGATCGTGAAACCGCGCTCCAGGATGCTCGCCGCCGACAGCTGGGCAGGTGGAGCTGCGGTGGGATCGTGGCCCAGGACCACGAGCCACGCGCCCAGCTGGCTGCGGGGCAGCCAGAAGGGCGGCCCGGGGTGGTTGGGGTCGAGCGCCAGGCTGCGCCCGTGGGCCCGCTGGTCCAGCAGCGGCCGCTGCGGGGAGACACCCGGGACACCCAGGGGGAGTGTGACCACGCCGCCAGTGGTGAGCGGCTCCAGCTCCGACAGGAAGTCGGGTGGGGTGGCGTCGGCTGCTGGCAGAGGCCAGGGTAGGGGGGCGAGCAGGGCGTACTCCAGTGCCACCAGAGCCGCGGCGCCGGTGGCGATGCGGGCGCGGCCCAGGCACCGCCCCAGGCGCCGCGCCCCTCGCGCCGCCAGCACCGCCAGGGCCAGGTGGCCCAGCAGGAAGAGCCGGGCGTGGTGGTTCAGCTGCGCTCCGCCCGGCAGCCAGTCGAGGGCTGCGGCGGCCAGGTTGTGCCCGCCGGTGCTCTGGCCCAGCCACTGCAGCTGCTCGCCGGGGGCCACCAGCAGCGATCCCAGCAGCAGCCACCACCAGCGGCTGCGACCACCTGCCGCAGCCAACAGCAGGGCCATCCAGCCCAGGTAGACCGGGTGCAGCCGCACCACCGCATCTTTGGGGATCTCGGCGCGGCCCGGTGCCACGAAGCTGGCCAGGTCGGCAGCGCCCCAGGGGTTCACCCGCCACAGGGGCTCCACCTGCACGACGCGCACACCGGCGTGGTGGCCGGTGCCGCTGAGGGCCCGCTCGCCCTGGGCCAGCAGGGGAGGCAGGGCCAGCAGGGCCGCCAGCAGGCCGGCCGCCAGCCAGCGGGGCAGCGAACGGGGTCGCCGGAGCCCCTGGAACAGCCCGGCCACCAGGGCCACGACCGCCCCCAGCCAGGCCAGGTAGGGCCCGCACCAGGCCAGGACTCCCAGGGCGAGCCCGGTGCCCAGCGCCCAGCGCCAGGAGGGTGTCTCCCCGGGGCGCAGCACCAGGGCCACCGCCACCGCGAGCAAGCCCAGGGCCGCGTCCTCGCTGAGGCCGGAGACAAGGCTGCCCGTGAACACGGGCGCCATGGCCAGCACGAAGCCGCCCACGATGCCGTCGCCACCACAGCGTCGCGCGGCGTACCAGCCGCCGGCGAAGGCGCCCGCCAGGGCCGCCATGGCCAGCAGGTTCCAGGCCAGCGCCGGGCCCAGGCCGCGGCAGAGGAGGGAGCCCAGCAGCGCCGGCAGCGGATCGATCACGGGCCACTGGCTGGTGCCGAGGGCCAGCTCGGTGCCCTCCGGCCAGCCGGGCAGGGCCTGGCCGTGCCACCACCAGGTCCACAGGTGGCCCCACACCTCGGCGCCCTCGAAGGCCAACAGTGGCTCCTCGCCGGCCCAGGGCAGCCGGGCTGCGGCCAGCGACACCAGGGCCAGCCCGACCCCCGCGGCCACCAGGGGGCGCTGCCAGGGGGGAGGGACCGGGGGAGGCTGGGACGGGGCGGTCATTGGCTGCCATGGTATCGTGCGCCGGCGCCGTGGAATAGAGGAGCGGCATGGAGCAGGCGTCCTCCCGAGGCGAGGCAGGCCGGGCGGCCTGGTGGTGGCTGGCCGCCCTGGTGGTGAGCCTGGGCCTGGCCCTGCTGGCCTGCTGGCCGGTGTGGCTCGATCCGCGCCAGGGCATGCTCTGCGGGGTGAGCCATCCCGACTGCGCGGGCAACCAGTGGCTGCTGGTGTGGGTGGCGGAGCGCCTGGCCGGCTTCGAGGGGCTGCTGCACAACGACGCCTACTACTGGCCGGTGGGCGACTCGCCGTTTCTGGCGGGCAACGGCGGAGAGGGGTTCCTGTACCTGCCCTTCCACCTGCTGCTGGGCTGGCCCCTGGGGGCCAACCTCTTCCTCGTGCTGCTGCTGGCGGGCAACGGCCTGGCGGCCACCTGGGCCACGCGCGGGGCCGGCGCCACCTGGCCGGGTGCGCTGCTGGCGGGAGCAGCGCTGGGGGCCGGCGCCTACGCCGCCCGCGAGCTGGGCTCCGGGCGCTTCAGCCAGGCGGATCTCGTGTGGCTGCTGCTCTTCGCCGGTGCCTGGCTGCGCTTCCTTCGGCGTCCGGGCCTGGTGCTGGGTGCCGCGGCGGGGGCCCTGCTGGCCATCGCCTCGGCCTTGTACTGGTACCACGGGCTGTTCATGGTGCTGTTCGGTGGGCTGCTGGGCCTGGGCGCGGCGGTGGAGGCGCGCCTGCGCGGTGCCCGCCTGGCGGCCCTGCCCTGGCGGCCTTTGGTGGCCTTCTGCGGGAGCTTCCTGCTGCTGGTGACGGGACCGCTGGCCTGGTACCTGCTGAATTGGGAGGCGCTGCCGGGCACCGGCGAGGATCTCTTTCCCCACCCGGAGGCGTTGCGCGACAGCCTCGTCCCGGCCATCCCCTGCCTGGTGCGCATGGGGCGCTTCGTGGGCCAGGCGCTTCCGGCCACGGTGGTGCTGCTAGCCCTGGTCCAGGTGGTGAAGCTGATCGCGGGACGCAGCGACCGGCCTGGTCTGGATGGGGCCCTGGTGGTGAGCTGGGGCCTGTTCCTGCTGCTGGCCATGGGGCCGCAGCTCTCGCTGGGGGGCGTGTCGCCCTTCGAGTCGCTCTACGGGGTGGCGGCCCCGTTGCGGCGCTTCTGGTGGCCTTCGCGGCATGTGCTGGTGTGCAACCTGGCGCTGGTGCTGCTGGCGGCCCGGGCCCTGCCTGCCATGAAGCGGCGCGGCTGGGAGGCAGGGCTGGCCCTGGTGCTCGTGCTCTCCGCTCCCCTGCTGCTGGTGCTGCAGGGACCCGGCGTGCGCGCCCACAGCACCGCGCTGGCCTGGCCCCCGGCCTTCTACCAGCAGCTGGCGGACGAGCCGGGGGAGGTGTTGCTGGAGCTGCCCCTGTCGCCCCGCGTGGCCCTGTCGCAGAAGCCGCTGCTGTACCAGCTGGTCCACGGCAAGACCCTGCTCAATGGTCACGGCCTGTGGGTGGATCGGGTGCGACCGCCCGCCTGGGACGAGTTCGTGGCCGGCGACAGCTTCCTGCGCGGGCTGCAGCGGGTGGAATCGGGCAGCCTGGGAGGCGACCTGGACTTCGACGCTGCGGATCTGGAGCGGCTTCGCGGCCAGGGCCTGGCCCTGGTGGTGCTGAACCGCGAGCACTACCCGAGCAGCCTGTCCCAGGCGGTGGTCCGCCAGCGCACCGTGCTCACCGCGATCTTCGGAGAGCCCTTCGCCAGCTGGCCCGGTGCCTGGGCGTGGCGCACCGCGGATTGGAACGGGACCAGCCGGGTACCCCTCGACCCCTGGAGCCTGCCCCGCGGCGCGGCCGGACGCGACGGTTCCGTCCCCATCGACCTGCGCACACCGCCGAGCCGGATCTTCGATCCCCCGAGACAGGAGCAGCCATGAACGTCTACGACAAGCTCAGCGATCCGGTGGCCCTCCTCGTCTTCGTGTTCACCCTGCTGCTGCCTGTGGGTGTGGGTCTGTGGGCCATGCGGCGCACGCGCGACCAGTCCGACTACTTCCTGGGCGGGCGAGCCATGGGCAAGATCACCGTGGCCTTGTCTGCGGTGTCCTCCGGGCGCTCCTCCTGGCTCGTGCTGGGCCTGTCTGGCATGGCCTGGAAGATGGGCGCCGGCGCCATCTGGGCCATCGTGGGCTACATCGCGGTGGAGGCCCTGCAGTTCGTCACCGTCGGGCGCCGGCTGCGGAGGGACACCCAACGTCAAGGCGCCATCACCCTGCTGGACTACTTCGAGGCCCGCTTCGACGATCGCCGTCACCTGCTGCGGCTGGTGGGGGCGCTGATCATCGGTGTGTTCATCACCGCCTACGTGGCGGCCCAGCTCAACGCCGGGGCCAAGACCCTGAGCACCGCGTTGGAGATCCCGCTGTGGGTCAGCCTGCTGGCGGCGGGGGCGCTGATCCTGGTGTACATGGTGCTCGGCGGCTTCGTGGCGGTGGCCTACAACGATGTCATCCGCGCGATCATCATGCTGGTGGGCCTGGTGCTGCTGCCGGTGGTGGCGCTGGTGGAGCTGGGAGGCTGGGGAGCGGTGAGCGGCACCCTGGCCCAGCTCACCCCGCAGCACCTCGATCCGGTGGCCATCGGCCTGGGCGCCATGATCGGCTTCGTGGGGATCGGCCTGGGCTCGCCGGGACAGCCGCACATCGTGGTGCGCTACATGTCCATCGACGACGAGCGCCAGCTGGTGCCTTCGGCCGTCATCGGCACCGTCTCCAACGTGGTGCTCGGCCTGGGGGCCATCGCCATCGGCCTGGTGGGCCGCGCCGTCGTGCCGGAGGTCTCCGGGCTCCCCAACGAGGATCCGGAGATGATCTACCTGGTCCTCTCCTCCAGCTACTTCGGGCCGGTGCTGTACGGTCTGCTGGTGGGCGGGGTCTTCGCCGCCATCCTGTCCACGGCGGACTCGCAGCTGCTGGTGGTGGCCTCCACTGTGGTGCGGGATCTCTGGGAGCAGGTGCTGCACAAGGGTGAGCCGCTGGACGAGGCCCGCAAGCTGCGGCTGTCGCGCGTGGTGGTGGTGGTCTCGGGCCTGGTGGCCATGGCGCTCGCCTTCGTGGCCAAGGATCTCGTCTTCTGGCTGGTGCTCTTCGCCTGGGGCGGACTGGGAGCGGCCCTGGGGCCTGCGCTCATCCTCTCCCTGTACTGGCCGCGGACCTCGCGCGTCGGCGTGCTGGCGGGCATGCTCACCGGCACCGCGGTCACCATCATCTGGAAGCTGTGGCTCAAGGAGCCTACGGGGCTGTACGAGCTCATCCCCGCCTTCTTCGGCGCCATGGTGGTCATCGTGCTGGTGAGCCTGTTCGTCCCCGATCGCTCCGCGGCCTGATCCCCCTCTTTCAGCGCCCGCCTGCTCCCCCAGCCGGCGCCCGAGGTCCGCGCGGCCCAGCACGGCTGCGGCAGGCCGAGAAATGTACGCGAACATGAGCCCGCCCTGGAGTCGGCGGCGGGAACCGATCGGAGGCGGCTCGCAGGCTGGGTATCGGCCGACACACATTCTTGCGAAAGATCGAAGACCTCTGATCCGATACCTTGTCTGTACCCGCAGGTCCCGCCCCGCTGGTGCATGCTCAGCGCGTTGAGTCGCTCCTGACCGCTGCCTGCTGCCGCCGCGCCCCCCTGGATGAGATCATGGCCAAGCCCCTCGTGCTCATCGTCGACGACGAGGACATCCAGCGTACCCATCTGGCCGATCTGAGCCGGAGGGCTGGCTTCAGGGCAGTGGAGGCCTCCAACGGCATGGAGGCTCTGGAGGTCTTCGGGCACCTGCAGCCCGACATCGTGGTCACCGACTACCACATGCCCGGCCTGGATGGCCGCGGCCTGGTGGCTCGGCTACGGCGGCTCAAGAAGGGCTCCAAGGTGCCGGTGATGGTCATCACCTCCGACGATCTGCGCCGCACCAAGATCCAGCTGCTGCAGGCAGGCGCCGACGACTTCCTGGTCAAGCCCGTGGATGCCCTGGAGTACTCCGCGCGCTTGATGGCCATGGCCCGCCGCGCTGCGCTGGTGGACGTGCTGGGCACCGTCACCCTGCAGCGCAACACCGCGCTGCGCAACCTCGAAGTGCGCACCCGAGAGCTGGAGCGGCTCACCCATGGGCTGGTGGCGGCGCTGGAGCGCGCCAGCACGCTGAACGACACCGACACCGGCAAGCACATCCAGCGCGTGGTGGGCTACGCCACGCACCTGGCGAGGGCCAAAGGGGCAGACGAAGCCTTCATCCAGCAGATCCACCAGTACGCCGGGCTGCACGACCTGGGCAAGGTGGGCATCCCCGATGCGATCCTCAAGAAGCCGGGACGCCTCAGCGCCGCAGAGTTCGACCAGATGAAGACCCACACCCTGATCGGCGCCGAGGTGATGCGTTCCGCCAGCCTTCCCGACCTGGCGATCAACATCGCGCTGCATCACCACGAGCGCTGGGACGGGGGCGGCTATCCCCACGGCCTGGCCGCCGAGGCCATCCCCATAGGGGCGAGGTTGGTATCGGTGGCCGATGTCTTCGACGCCATGGTCACCCGCCGAGTGTACAAGGCTTCCATGAGCCTGGAGCAGGCGGATCAGGAGCTGATGGACGTGGCCGGAGGTCAGCTGGATCCGGAGCTGGTGGCCATCTTCCAGCGTGAGAAGACCGAGATGCACAGGATCTTCCACCAGTTCGCGGACGAGGACCTGGAAGCGGCGTCGTGGACCTGAATTCCCTGCTGCCTGGCCAGCGCCTCTCGGGCTGGCTGCTCCAGCAGCAGCTGGGCCGCGGAGGCTTCGGCGTCACCTGGTCCGCCGAGGATGAGCAGGGCAACGTGGTGGCCCTCAAGGTGCTGCAGGATCCGCCGGGGGCCGAGCTGCGAGCCCTGTCCGCCATCCACCACCCCGCGGTGGTGGCGGTGCTGGGCGGTGGAAGCACACCGCTGCACCACCTGGCCATGGAGTTCGTGCGCGGCCGCCCCCTCACCGACTACCTGCGCTCAGGACCTGCACCCGAAGACACCTCGCTCGCCCTGACGGCTCAGCTGGCCGATGCTCTGGCTGCCATCCACCGAGCGGGCATCAGCCACGGCGATCTCAAGCCCGAGAACATCCTGGTGGAGTCCATCCAGGCGCCCCGCATCAAGGTGGTGGACTTCGGGCTCGCCGGAACCCGTGCGGGCGGTACGCTGTCCCACGCCGCACCGGAACGCCTGCAGGGCGGTCCCGCCAGCTTCCAGGCCGACGCCTACTCCCTGGGCATCGTCATCTACGAGCTGCTGCACGGTCACCTGCCCTGGCCCGATCTGGACCTCTCCGAGGCTCTGCTCAAGCGGGCGCAGGCGGCACCGGAGCCGCTCATGGGGCCGCCAGTGCTGCGCGAGCTGGCCCTCGCCCTGCTCCAGCCGGATCCCGCCAACCGGCCACCGCCCGCCCACGTGGCCGACCGCCTCGAACGGCACGGCGTGAAGCTGCCGCGCATCGATCCCGCCATGGTCCGGCGGCGGGCGCGCAGCGTCGTGATCCTGGCCCACCACGCCCGATCTGCGGTGCACGACTGGCTCGACGGAGGCGGCCGGCTGGCATTGGTCGGTCCACACGGGTCCGGCCGCACCCACCTGGTGGACTGGCTGGCCCTGGAGCTGCGGGCGCGGGGGCGGCCCTTCGTGCGCCTGGAGGGCTCGGAGCGCCCCTGGGCCGCCGTGGAGAACGCCCTGGCCAGCCCGGGCTTGCCGGGGGCGCCGGTGGAGCTACCCGCCGAGCCCGATCCCGAGCGGCGTGCCTGGCGTGCGGCGAGGGCCCTGGTGGACCGCTCCCCCGATGGCTTGAGCGTGCTGGTCGACGATCTGCACGAGCGGGAAGCTTCGGTGGGCCTCGTGCTGCAGGCGCTGTCGGCCCACGAGCAGGCGCAGCTCTGCGCCACGGCGGTGCACGCTCCTCGCTGGGCTGACGACAGCTGCCTGCTGGAGCCCCTCGACCTGGTCGGGCTGGGTGAGCTGGTGGACGGCATCTTCGGTCCTGTGCAGGGACGCGAGCGGCTCGCCGAGCTGCTGCTGGCGGTCTCCGATGGTCTGCCCGGCCCGGCCTGCATCTTCCTGGTGGGGGCTGTGCGCTGGGGAGCCTTGACCTGGCGCGCCCAGCGCTGGCATGTGGACCTCGACCGGCTCGCCGAGCTGGCCGCCGAGGGCGCCCCCGAGCTGGCCATCGGGGCCGAGCTCAGCCGAGAGGCTCGCGCGGTGGGAGGCGCGCTGGCCATCCTGGACACGCCCACCACCGCCGCGGCCCTGGTGCCCCTGTTGGGGTTGGATGAGAACCGCGTCCGGCTGGCGCTGACGGAGCTGGTGGACGCCAACCTGGTGCGCCTCGAGGCGCGCCTCGCCACCTGCCGCGGCCTGGCCAGCACCCAGGCCCTCGAGGGCATGGTGCCCGATCCCCGCCAGGTCCACCGCAAGGTGCTGGATCGCCTGTTGCAGGTGTCCGAGGTGGACCTCGTGCGGCTCGGGTGGCATGTCGTCGGAGCTGGCGATCGCCTGCTGGCGGAGCGGCGCGGGGCTGCGATCCTCGAAGCCGGGCTGGCGCGCGATCCCGCCGAGGCGGCGCGGCTGGCCGATGGACTGTGGCAGCTTGCTGCCGTGGTCGAGCTGGTCGCGCCGCGCATGCGCGCGCTGGCGGCCTCGGGCCGCGCCGTGGAGGCGCGCCAGGTGGGGGAGGGCTGGCTCGAGGACCGTGAGCCCGGCTCGGAGGACGTGCCCGTGCTGGTGGCCCTCGCCGGCGTCTATGCCACGCTGGATGGCAGCGACGAGCGCGCGCTGGAGTGCGTGCGTAGCGCCGAGGCGGCGCTGGAAGGCGCGCCAGCCCCCCAGGAGCTGCTGCTGGTGGCCGCACAGGTGCACTTCCGCGCCGAACGACACGAGGAGGCCGCCGACGCCGCAGTGCTCCTGGCGGGTGTCGAGCCCCCGAGCTCCGGCCGGGATCTGGATCGCTGGCTCCGGGCACGCGTGATCCTGGCCCAGGCTCTGCACCAGCTGGATCGCTTGCCCGAGGGCCTCGCTCTGCTGGAGAACCTGCCCGATGAGCTGGGCCGCGGCCTGGCCGCGCGTGCCCTGCTGGACGGGGCCCTGGGCCGCCTGTACTGGCACGCCGGTAGCATGCGGGATGCGGTGGAGGCCCTGGAGCGCGCCGCGGGCGAAGACGCCGGGCTGGGCTCCCTGGATCGGGCGCGCATGCTCAACAACGCCGCCGTGGCCCGCTATTCCGTAGGGGACCGCCCCGGGGCCGTGGCCCGCTGGGAGCAGGCCCAGCTGCTCTTCGACCGGCTGGACGTCCCGCTGGAGCAGGTGCGGGTGCGGGTCAACCTCTGCGTGGGCTATCGAGAGCTGGCCCGCTGGGAGCGGGCCATCGAGGCGGGCCTCTGGGCGGTGCAGCGCGCCGAGGAGCTGGATGTACCCCGGTACGTGGCCATGGCGGCTGGAAACCTCGGCGAGGTCTACCTGGCACAGGGCTACTGGCGTCGGGCCCAGCGCTGGTTCGACCAGGCCGAGCGGGTGGCGCTCGAGCAGGGGCTGGAGGGTGAGCTGCTGGAGCTGGCCCGCCGTCGCGCCGAGCTCGCCGTGCAGCGCCGCGACCCGCGAGCCACGAGCCTGGCGAGGCAGGCTCTGGAGCGGGCCACCGAGGCGGGCGCCGCCATGGAGGTGGGGCGCGCGGCCGCCCTGCTGGCCTTCTGCCACGCCCGGGCGGGGCGCCTGGATGAGATGAAGATCGCGGTGGAGAGGGCCTTCGAGCCCTTGCGCCAGGCTGGCGCCGGTGGGGCGCTGGCCGAGGCGCGCATCTGGGTGGCCGAGGCCTACCTGGTGGTAGGGCGCAGCGACGACGCCTTGCAGGAAGCCACCCGCGCCCTGGTCTTCGCCGACGAGGTGAGCCACCAGCACCTGCGCCGTCGCGCCGATGCCCTGGTCAGCCGCGTGCGGGCCGTGCAGGGCGTGAGCATCAAGGCCGACCGCCTGGAGCGGCTGATGGAGCTGGCGGTGGCGGTGGTGGAGCAGCGCGACGCGGACCAGCTGCTGCAGGCCATCGCGCGCGCCGCCCGGGACCTGCTGGACGGGGAGCGCGCCTTCGTGTTGGTGCTCGAGCCCGACGGGGAGCTGACCCTCTCGGCCACGGCGCTGGGCGAGGGGGCCGACGAGGGCAGGCCTTCCATGTCGGTGGTGGAGCGCGCGCTGCGGGATGGCCGCGAGATCATCGCCGCCGACCTGGGTGAGCGCAGCGACCTGCGCGATGCAAGCAGCATCATCAGCATGGACCTGCGCTCCGCCATGTGCGTGCCCATGGTGGATGGTGAGCGCCGGCTTGGCGCCATCTACGTGGACAGCCGCGTGGTGAGCGAGCAGGAGCTGAGCGCCGCCGCCCGGCTGCTGCGCGCTCTGGCGGCCTACGGTGCGGTGGGGGTGGCCAACGCCCGCCACCTGGCCGAGGTGGCGGAGAGGAACGAGCGGGCGGCCGAGATCGCCCACGACCTGCGCAGCCCCGCCTCGGCCATCCACGTGGTGGCCAGCAAGCTGCTGGCGGGCCGCGCGGCCGATGATCCCGACCGGGAGCCGCTGGTGCACCTGCTCGAAGCCGCGCAGCGCATCCGCTCCATGGCCAGCGGGATTCTGGACGAGGCCAGACCTGGAGGCATGCCCCTGGACCTCTCCGCGCTTGTGACCAGTGGTGTGGGGCTGATGCAGCACGTGGCCGCCCGGCATGGGGTGGTCATCGACACCGACATCCAGGCGGATCTCTGGGTGGAGGGCGACTCCCACGAGCTGGCTCGCCTGGTGAGCAACCTGGTCACCAACGCCATGAAGTACTCACCCGAGGGCCGCGGGGTGGAGGTGGCCTTGAGGGGCCGGGACGGCATGGCGGTGGGCCGTGTGCGCGACCACGGCCCCGGCATCCCCGACGGCGCCCACGACGTCGTCTTCCTCCGGGGTAGCCAGGCCCAGGGGGCCAAGTCGGGCTACGGGCTCGGCCTGTACATCTGCCAGCGGGTGGTCGAGCAGCACGGTGGCAGCATCGAGGTGGCCAACCACCCAGCGGGCGGGGCGATCTTCACCTGGCGGCTGCCCCTCGTCGCTGCGCAGCGCTGAGCCGGCTCGGCCAGCGGCGCGCTACTCCAGCGGCTCGCTACCAGCTCCAGCGCGCGCCGTGACGGACTCGCCCATCTCGAAGCTCGCCAGGCCGCTGCCCATCAGCGCGGTGCCAGCGCCGTAGCCCTCGGCCAGCATCCAGCCGCCCGCGTCGAGCTGCTCGCCGATCACGGTGCCCTCGAAGCCAAGCGGGCTGGTGGCCAGCCCAGTTCCCAGCAGCACCGGGTCGGCCCGCAGGTCCAACAGCGGTGAGTCGTAGCTGCTGGCCAGGGGATCGAGCATGGTGGGCGGGGTGAAGCCCAGGGGCGAGGTGGCCAGGCCCACTCCCCCCAGCGGCAGGATGGTGAACTGGGTGAGGCCCAGGGGCGAGGTGGCCAGCCCCGTGCCGCCCAGGGTCATGCGGCAGATGGTGACAACGCCCAGGGGCGAGGTGGCCAGGCCCGTGCCGTCCAGGTCCAGGTCCACGTGCTCGATGGAGGCGTGGGGTTCGATCATGGGCGGCGTGGCGATGACCCCCAGCGGCGAGGTGGCCAGGCCGGTGCCCAGGTTCATGAAGACGTAGGCATCGGCCACAGCGTCCATGTCCGCGTAGTCCACATCGCGGTCCCACTTGAAGCCCAGGGGTGAGGTGGCCAGGCCGCTGCCGTCCAGGTCCATGGCGGCCAGCAGGATCTCCAGCGCGTCGGTGGCGAAGAAGGCGCTGCCGGGGTGTGTCGAGGTGTGATCCTCGGAGATGGTGGGCACGCTGATGGCCCAGGCCCGGGCGATCTCCTCGCCGGTGGCGTCGTCGTACTTGTCCACCTTGTCGATCCCGACCGTGCACCGCCCGTCGCCGTCGGTGCCGCACTTCTGGGCGTCGCCCACCCCGTCCTGGTCCACGAAGTAGACCCAGGCTTCCACGCCCGACACCGGGCCGCCCTCGCCGTCAAGGACCGTGACCAGGGCCGTCGTCTCCAGCTCGTCGTCGTAGTCCTTGATGTAGGGCATCACGGCGACGTAGCGCTCCGGCACGGCCCCGGCGGCGCCGCTGTCGAGCTGGTCAAGGGTCTCCTTGAGGCGCATCTTGCCGGTGCCGTAGCCGTCCTCGATCTCCGAGCCCAGGGACGAGGCCCCGAGCTGCAGCGCGGTGTAGATCTGATCGCGGCTGGCGCCTTGCTCGACGAGCCAGGCGGCGGCGCCGGAGGCCACCGCGGTGGCCTGGCTGGTGCCGGCGTAGAACCAGTAGCCGGTGCTGCTGGGGTCCTGGAAGGAGATGGTCTCGGCCAGGATGCCGTCGGGGTAGCCGTCTCCGTTGTCGTCCGCGTCCAGGTTGCCGCCGGGTGCGACGATGTCCACCGCGGGATCCCGGTTGGAGTAGCCGACCTCCTGCTGGTCGTTGTCCCCCTTGAGTGCGGTGGCGCCCACCGCGAAGACGCGGGGGTGGGCGGCGGGGTAGGTGGCGTTGAAGGCCCCGTCGTTGCCCGAGGCGGCCAGCAGCGCGATCCCGGCGTCGTGCGCGGCGTTGAGCGCGTCGGCCAGTGCGATGGAGGGCAGGTAGCCCAGGCTGAAGGACAGGCTCATGTTGATGACGTCAGCGTCGTTGTCCACCGCGTGCCAGATGGCGTCCACCAGGGCGGTCTCGGTGCCGCTGTTGTCGTGGTCCAGCACCTTGAGGGGCATGATGCTGGCGCCGGGTGCGTAGCCCTGCACCGCGCCGGTGCAGGCGATGGCGCAGGCGATGTGGGTGCCGTGCTGGTGGTCATCGTTGGCGTGGGCGTCGTCGTTGACGAAATCCCAGGGGGCCACGATGCCCACCCCGGCCATGCCGGCGACCTGTACATAGGTGTCCTGCTCGTCGCTGTAGTCCTCGTAGGCTACGCCGGTGTCGAGCACGGCCACCACTACACCGGAGTAATCGGTTGCTCGGGGGACCTCATCAGCCTTGGTGGCGTTCACCTGCCAGGACACCGGGAGGGTTGCGCTGCAGCCGTGCATGACGCCGATGCGGCCGGCGTCCAGCACGCGCGGGTCGTCCAGCAGGGCGCTACGCTCGGGGCCCAGGACCGTTCCGGGCGCGTAGGTCAGCTCGCCGTAGCCGGAGGGTCCGGGCAGCCTGGTCATGCGGGCGCCGTGCTCGCGGGCCAGGGCCTGCAGGGCGACGCCGTCGGCCAGCTGCACCATCAATCGGTCGGCCACATAGGGCCGCTCGGGGACCTCGAGGGGGTAGCGCGGCACGTCGCGCTCGCTGACATCCCAGAGTCCGCTGCGGGCCAGCGCACCGCCCGTGTGCACCGTCACCGCCGTCACACGCTGCGCGGGCTGGTCGAGATCGGGTGAGCGGTGGTGATCGATGGGATCGGTGACCAGCCGCCGGTTCGTGTCCAGGGCCCAGATGCACAGGCTGCCCCCCAGGGCGAACAACAAGGCATCCCTTCGTTGCATCCGAACCTCCTTCGTGGCTGGCGCCCGGACGTGGAGCACAGTCCACGCACACATCAGCCAGCCAGAGAGCTCATCGGACGAGCGCTGCAGGTACTTTAGAAATAAATGATCTCTCTCCAGGAAATTGCTAAAGTCGTCCGGTCGACGTGCCGATGGGTGGTGTTTTTCTTGCCGATATGTGGCTGCTTCAGCGCCCTCTCTGGCTTGAGCCCGCGATCGGCAGCGAGCCCAGCAGGCCGCGGGTGTAGGCGTGAGCTGGCTGCTGGAAGAGCCGCTCGGTGGCTGCCCGCTCCACGACGCGGCCCGCTCGCATCACCGCAACCTCGCTCGCCATGTGGCGGACGACCCCCAGGTCGTGGCTGATGAACAGGTAGGCCAGCCCGCGCTCTAGTTGCAGGCGCAGCAGCAGCTCCATGATCTGGGCCTGGATGGACACGTCCAGTGCCGAGGTGGGCTCGTCCAGCACCACCAGGCGTGGATCCAGCGCCAGGGCCCGGGCGATTGCGACGCGCTGTCGTTGCCCGCCCGAGAAGGAGCCGGGCAGGCGCTGCAGGGCATCGGCGGGCAGGCCCACCTCCCCCAGCACCGCCACGACACGATCGTCGAGTTCGGTCCTGGTGGCCAGCCCGTGCACCAGCAGGGCCTCCCCCACCAGATCGCGCACGCACAGCCGGGGGTTCAGGCTGGCCTTGGGATCCTGAAAGACCACCTGCAGCTCCTTGCGCAGGGGTCGGAGCTCGCGAGGGGGCAGCGCCGTGATGTCGCGTCCATCGAAGTGGACGCTGCCGGCGTCGGGCTCCAGCAGGCGCAGGGCGCACAGGGCCGCGGTGGTCTTGCCCGAGCCGCTCTCTCCCACCAGGGCCAGGGTGCGGCCAGCCGGAACGTCCAGGTCCACGCCATCGACGGCCTTCACCGCCGGTCGCCGGGCGCCCAGCAGGCCGCGGCGGGCAGGGAAGCGCTTCACCAGGCCGCGGATCTGAAGCAGGGCGTGGCTGGTCATGACCGCTGCTCACGGCGCACCTGCTGCAGGGCGTGGCAGGCGGCCTGGTGCTCGTCGCTGCCGGGCACCGGCTCCATGGCCGGTCGCTCCTCGCGGCAGCGCGCGAATGCCTGGGCGCAGCGCGGGTGGAAGGCGCAGCCTGCCACCGGCTCGAGCGGGTCGGGGGGCTGCCCGGGGATGGGTACGGGGGGGCTCCCGGGACGGAAGGGATCGGGCAGGCAGGCCAGCAGGCCGCGGGTGTAGGGGTGGGCGGGCTCTCGA
Source organism: uncultured Enterobacterales bacterium (assembly GCA_964512185.1). Lineage (GTDB taxonomy): Bacteria > Myxococcota_A > UBA796 > UBA796 > JAFGLY01 > CAZEJJ01. The sequence goes on from CAZEJJ010000146.1 coordinate 17,234, forward strand.
AAGAGGCGCTCGACGGGGGCCTGCTCCACCAGGCTGCCGGCGTACATCACCGCCACCCGGTCTGCCAGGCTGGACACCACGGCCAGGTCGTGGCTCACCAGCAGGATGGCCAGGCCCAGCTCGTCCCGCAGCCGGGCGAGGCGCTCCAGGATCCCGGCCTGTACGGTGACGTCCAGGGCGGTGGTGGGTTCGTCCGCCAGCAGCAGGCGAGGGGAGCAGGCCAGGGCCATGGCCAGCAGCACCCGCTGGCACTGCCCGCCAGAGAGCTGGTGGGGGTAGGCATCGGCCACCGACGCGGGGTCGGGCAGGCCCGCCAGGGTCAGCAGGCGCAGGCTCTCCTGGCGGGCGGCGGAGCGGCTCAGGCCCAGGTGGACCCGCAGCGGCTCGGCCACCTGCGCCGCCACGCGCAGCACGGGATTGAGGGCGCTGGTGGGCTCCTGGAAGACCATGGCCACCTGTCGGCCTCGCAGGGCGTTGCGCTCTGCCTCGGGGAGCGCGCGAAGATCGCGTCCCTGGTAGAGCACCGCGCCTTCGACGCTGGCGTGGGAGGGCAGCAGGTCCATCACCGCCAGGGCGGTGACCGTCTTGCCGCTGCCGCTCTCGCCCACCAGGGCCAGGATGCTGCCGGGATCAATCCGCAGCGACAGGTCGCGGACCGCCACCAGCGGGCCGCCGGCGGTGCGGAAGCTGACCTGAAGGCCGTCGAGCTGCAGCAGGGGCGGGATTTCATTCACGATCCCTCCTCCAGGCTGGGGTCCAGGGCATCTCGCAGGCCATCGCCCAGCAGGTTGAAGGCCGCCACGGTGACGGTGATGGCCAGCCCCGGGAACAGGGTGAGCCACCAGTGCTGCAGGCTGCGCATGCCCTCGGCGATCATGTTGCCCCAGCTGGGTGTGGGCGGTGGCACCCCCAGGCCCAGGAAGGACAGGGCGGCCTCCACCAGTATGGTACCGCCCACAAGCAGGGAGGCGTGCACCAGGACCGGGGGCAGGGCGTGGGGGAGCAGGTGCAGCCAGAGGATTCGGCCCGGGGAGAGCCCCAGCCCGCGGGCCGCCCGCACCCAGCCCCGCTGGCGCAGGGAGAGCACCTGGCCGCGCGCCAGGCGAGCCACCGGCATCCAGCCGGTGAGACCCAGCACCAGGGCCACCAGCAGGAAGTGGCCGGACTCCAGGCCGCGGAACAGGGCCACCACTGCCATGAGCAGCACCAGCCGGGGCAGGGCCAGGAAGAGATCGGTGGACCAGGACAGCAGCTGGTCGGTGCGCCCGCCCACGAAGCCGGCCGTGGCTCCCACCAGCGTGCCCACCACCGTGGCCACCGCCACCGCCAGCAGGCCCAGGGGCAGGGAGATGCGCGCGCCCCAGAGCAGGCGCGACAGGCAGTCCCTGCCCACGGCATCGGTCCCCAGCACGAACTCCCCGCCCGGGGCTGCGAAGCTCGGGCCCAGGTGCACCTGGGCAGGATCGTGGGGCGCGATCAGCGGGGCCAGCAGGGCCGCGAGGCCGAGCCCCGTGAGCAGGGCCGCGCTGCAGACCGACACGGGATCCATGGTGAGGCGCTGCCAGCTCGCGGGTGCCTTCTGCATGGCTCAGCCCAGCCGGATGCGGGGGTCGAGCGCCGCCGAGGTCAGGTCGGCCGCCAGGCCCCCCAGCACCACCAGCAGGCCGTAGATCAGGAAACAACCCAGCACCAGGGGGGTGTCCTGGTGCTGGATACCCTCGAAGATCAGCGTGCCCATGCCGGGCCAGGCGAAGACCCGCTCCACCACCAC
>CAZEJJ010000147.1:0-19002 GCA_964512185.1 uncultured Enterobacterales bacterium
CCCCCCCCGCCCCCCCCCCCCCCCCCCCCCCCCCCCCCCCCCCCCGGGGGGGGGGCCCCCGCGCCGTGCGCCGCTGGGCCGGGCTCCCCGCCCGGGCCGGCGCCCCAGAGCCGCCGCCGGACGGCCCGCCCGCGATGGCCGAGCCCGATGCCTGGACGCGGATCGCCCGGCTGGAGCTCTCCCGGGCACCCGCGGAGGAGCTCGCGCCCTACCTCGGCCTGGCCGACCACGCCCAGGTGGCCCGCGCCGCGCGCGCCCTGGGTCAGCTGCACGACGAGGCCGCGGTGGCGCTCCTGCTGCCCCTGCTCAGCTCCAGCTCACCAGAGATCAGGCGCGAAGCGGCCTTCGGGCTCGGCCACCAGCAGGATGTGGCCGGCGCGCTGCAGAGCGCCCTGGGCTCCGAAGAGGACCCCTGGGTGCAGGCGACGCTGCTGGACGCCCTGGGCCGCTGCGGCACCACAGAGGACGTCGCCGCTCTGCGGGCCTTCCTGGGGGGGGGCGATGCCGGCCTCGCCGCCACCGCCAGCCGCGCCCTGGGCCGCCTGGGCGTGCGCGGAGAGCTGCGCGCCCCGCCGCCGGGTCTGCTGGGGCTCCTGCTGGACGAGCTCGCCGTGCTGGATCTGGATCGGCGCCGGGCGGCCGCCTTCGCCCTGGCCCGCACCAGGCCGGCCGACCTCTCCCCAACCCAGGACGAGCGGCTGGCCCGCGCCTCCGAGCGACAGCCGGATCCCATCGCCCGGGCCTGGCTGGTGCGAGCCTCCGCCTCGGGGCTGGCGGAGGCCAGCTGGAATGCGCTGGCTCAGGTGGCCGTGGACGATGCCGCCATCGGCGTGCGCGTGGCCCTGGCCAGGGGGCTGACTGGGCGCTCTGAAGCACCCCCGGCGGACATCGTGCCGCGACTGCTGGCCGATCCTGACCGCGCGGTGCGGGTGGCCGCCGTCGGCGCGGCCAGCAGCCTGCCCTGGGACGACGCCATGGAGGCCCCGCTGCAGGCCCTGCTGGACATCCGGGACCCCGACATGCAGGCCCGCTGTCTGCCCCTGCTCGCCTCTGCCGGGAGGCTCGCTGAAGCAGAGGGCTGGTTCAATCCCACCGTGGATTCCTCCATCCGCGCCGCGATGATCCGCTCCCTCGACGACCCCGCGAGGCTGCTGGAGTACGCCACCGAGGACCGCTCCCAGGCGGTGAGGACCGCCGCCGCCGAGACCCTGGTCAGCCTCGATCCCGCGGCGCCCACCGAGCTGTTGACGGAGCTGCTGCACCAGCCAGATCCCGTGGTGGCGGGCCTGGTGGCCTACTCCCTGGCCGAGGCGGGCCACCCAGCGCTGCCGGCCCTCGCCGCGGAGCTGCTGGAGGAGCGCAGCGGACACGAGTGGACCACCAGCATGCTCGACGCGCTGGACATGGCCCTGCAGACCTCGGGAGCCGACAGCCTCGACGACAGCACACGGGCCCGCCTCGTGCCCCTGGTCGATGAGCTGCAGGAGCGCGAGGACCCGGGCCTGCGCCGGGCCGCCCGCAGGGTCGGGGAGCAGCTGGGCCTCGAGCCGGGCGACGCCCCGCTCAGGGCGAGCCTTCCCGACACCGAGCAGCTGTCCGCGCTGTTGGGCGCCCGCGTGCTCACCAACCGGGGTGAGTTCGCCATGAGCTTCCATCCTTCCCTGGCCCCCGACACCTGCTGGCGCTTTGTCGAAAGGGCGGAGTCCGGCTTCTACGACGGCCTGGCCTTCCATCGGATCGTGCCGGACTTCGTGGTCCAGGGCGGGGATCCCCGGGGCGATGGCTACGGAGGTCCCGGCTACAGCTCTCCCGACGAGCTCAGCCCGGCTCCCTACCAGGCCTGGTCGGTGGGCATGGCCACCAGCGGACCAGACACCGCCGGCAGCCAGTTCTTCGTCGCCCTCTCCCCCCAGCCCCACCTGGACGGCGACTACACGCTGTTCGGCCAGGTGGTCCAGGGCCAAGACGTGCTGATGCGTCTGCGCCAGGGCGATGTCATCGAGTCCGTGCTCATCGAACGTCGTCGCGCCGCCGGATCCTGGGCGCCCAGCTCCCGCCCCTGAGCTCATCCAGCACCCTGCCCTCGCGCCGCGCCACCAGGCAGTCGAGCACGGCGGTGACCACCAGATCCGGGTCCAGCTCCCCGTTGCAGGCGGGCTCCCGCTGGCAGCCGGCCTGCCAGCAGGGGGCACAGCAGACGCTGGCGAGCAGCTTGACGCCGCGGTCGTAGAGATCGATCTCCTGCGGACAGGTGGGACCGAACCAGGCCACCACGTGGCAGCCCAGCGCGATGGCCAGGTGCATGCCCAGGCTGTCGCCGCTGACCACGACCTGGCAGCGCGCCACCTGGGCCGCCCCGCTGCGCAGGCCCAGGTCGGTAGGGGTGGGCTCGGCGAGCGGGCCCAGCCGGCTCGCCAGCTCCTCGTTGCGCTGGCTGTCTTCCGGCCCCCCCAGCAGCAGCACCGGCTCGCCGGTGGCCTCCGCTACGCGCCTGATGGCCGCCACCTGCAGCTCCAGCGCCAACCGCTTGCGCGGCCAGCCGGGGCTCGAGCCGGTGTTGAAGCCCACGGCCCGGGGCGGGCCAGCGCGCTCCTGCTGGGACAAGTGCAGCCGGTAGGGCTCGCGCTGGTAGGGGAGCTCCAGGGCTTCGGCGAGCATGTCGGGCTCGCTGCGCTGGTTGTCGCGGAACTTGAGCTGGTCGCTCAGCCCGCTGTCGTAGAGATAGCGGGCTCCGGGGTTGAAGGGCAAGATGCTGCCGTCGGCGGCCAGGCCGAAGCCCAGCTTGCGCGCCGCCGACAGCTGCTGGGCCAGGCCGGCGCCCACCGCGCCCTTGTCCACGGACAGGATCAGATCGAAGCGCCGCGCGCGCAGCTCCACGGTGGCGTCCAGGTCCAGCGCGACCACCCGATCGATGAGGGGGTGCCCCTGCAGCAGCGGGACCGCCCGGGCGCGCGTGAGCCAGGTGACCACGGCATCGGGCCACCTGCGGTGCAGGGCCGGCAGCTGGGCGGTGGTGCGCAGCACGTCACCGAGGGCATCCAGGTTGATCAACAGGAGCTGCGGAGCGCCCCGCTGGTAGTGCTCACAGCCTGGGCAGCGCCCGCCGTGCACACAGGGCGAGTAGCCGGTGAACAGGCGGCAGTCCTGGTGGTAGGCCTCCGACAGGCTGACGTCTTGGCGGCTCAAGCCTCACTCCTCGCGGTGTCCGGGCGCTGCTCCTGCTGAACGTAGTCCGTGTAGGCCTGCAGCGTCCCCTCCACCATGGCCTCCACGGAGAACAGCTCCCTCGCCCGCAGCCTCGCCAACGGCAGATCGTAGCGCCGGGGATCGTCCAGGCGGGTCCGGATCGCGGCGGCCAGCGCGGCCGGATCGCCCGCGGGTACGGGGCAGCAGCCATCTCCCACCACCTCCGGCAGGCCTCCGGCGTCGCTGACCAGCACCGCCAGCCCCGCCGCCATGGCCTCCACCACCACCTGGCCCATGCCCTCCTCCACGGAGGGATGCACCAGCAGGTCGGCGGCCGCGAACAGCGCCGGCACGTCCTGACGCTGGCCCAGCAGCTGCACCCTGCCCTGCAGGCCGAGGGCCTCGATCTGCCTCTGCAGGCGGCCCCTCGAGGGGCCCTCGCCGGCGATGACACAGCGCTGACCGGGCAGCCGCGCCAGCGCCTCCAGCAGGACGCGGTGGCCCTTGTGCTCCACCAGCGCTCCCACCGCCAGCAGCAGGGGGCCGTCGCCCGTCAGATCGGGGGCAGGATCGGCCGCGCCCAGGGGCCGCACCCCATCGTGCACCACGCGGATGCGGTGGGGGGGCACGCCCGCGGCGCGCAGCATCTGGCGCACCCCGTCGCTGACCGCCACGAACAGGCCCGCTCGCCGGTACTTGAAGCGGCTGGCCCGAGACGAGGAGGGAGCGAAGTCCACCCGCCGGTGCACCACGGGGCTCAGCCCCGCCAGCACGCAGCTGCCGTGGGCGTGGGAGGTCTGGGCCGCCACCAGGTCCACCGGGTTGCGCGCCAGCCAGCTCCGGAGCTGCCAGGCGGCGCGCGGGTCGTTGCCCGCGGCCAGGGGAAGGTCGGGGGCCCCCACCCGCGCCGCGAGCTCCCCCCGGGGCGGAGCGGCCAGCAGCACGCGCAGCCCACGCTCGCGCAGCCCCTGCAGGAGCAGGGCGAGCTGCACCTGGCCCCCGCGCCACTCGGTGGCCGAGTCCACCTGCAGCACGCTCAGGGGGCGGCGGGGTATGGCCGCGCCTCCTCGACGATCATCTGCGGGATGTCGTCCACCACGGGGTAGAGCAGCGAGCAGGCGGGACAGTGCAGGCCCTCCTGCTCGTCCAGCAGCTCGCCGCGGCAGCCTGGGCAGACCAGCAGCTGCCGCAGCTCGGAGTCGATGCTCCAGGGGAGGTCGGGGGTGCCGCTCATTCTGTACCTGGGGTGTAGGAGGTGAGCTCGGCCCGGATGGGCCCCACGTTGCTGTGCATGATGGCACGAACCGGGACCCGCCGGGAGTCGTGGGTGACGAACAGCTCCATGGCGCCGCGCTGTTCGAGGTCGCCCTGGTGCTGGGTGAACAGCTGCAGGGGGAGCACCTGCACCGAACCGAGCGCGGTCTGAAGCTGCTGGGGCTGGCCCACGCGCACGCGCATCTGCCAGGTGAGGCGGCCGGAGAAGACGGGGAAGCGGTAGCTGGCGCCGGGCACCAGGGGCAGGCCGCGCAGGCGGTAGAAGGCGCTCTGTGGATCCTCTACGGGCTCCCCAGGCCCGTCGTACTCGTCCACCCAGTCCCGCCAGCCTTCGTCGAAGCGCTGCTTGCGCGCCACGCTGATGCCGCCGGGATCGATGTCCATGCGCTGATCCTGGTGGAAGGAACCCTCGCGAAAGCGGGTGAGGTACAGGGTGGAGCCCGGACCCGCCGGGTCCCAGTGGCTCTCCACCAGGTCGTCCAGCGTGTAGAAGCGCGCGTACCAGTCGGCGTTCCGGGCGCCACCCTTGAGGACCAGGCTGCCGCCTTCGCCCGCCAGGACCTCCGCCCAGGCGGTGCCGGCGCGCACGGCGTAGTAGCGCACGTCCCACTCGATGCGCTCCCCCACGGCGATCTGCGAGCCTGCGCTGGCGGCCGGAGCCGAAAAGGCCAGCAGGGCGGCGCAGGCCAGGGGGGAGGTGGCGCGGGACATGGCACCCAGGGTAGCACCGCCACGGGTGGAGCCGCATGCGAAGCGGGCTTCGCGCTCCGGGGCCGGCACCGCGAAGCCCGCTTCGCGCCCGGCTCAGCTCCGGCCCCCGAACCGCTGGGGATTCCGATCGCCCAGAAGCGGTCCAGGAGCCTGTTTCAGCCCACAGGTCCGTCCTGACAAGCGGCTGGCACGCGCTGTGCATGAGGGCCCCCCGTCGCGGCCTGCGCCCCGGCATCGCCACCCCCTCCCCCGGAGTCCACCATGGACTGGATCCGCATCGACCTTGACCTGTCGGTGACCCCCACCTCCCCCATCGAGCCCTTCGCACCGCAGCCCTCCCTCTGCGGGACCCTCGACGGCGAGAGCTACGTGCCTCGCGCCGCGCGTTCCCTGCGAGCCCGGGACTTCAGCTCCCGCGGCGGGCCCCAGAGCGCCAGCGAACAGCGCTTCCCCCAGCCCTGCGCCTACTGGACCATCTGAGCCCACCCACGCCCACAGCGGTTCTCGCTTGACAGGCCGGCGGATCTCGCGCCACCCTCCCTGGATGTCGACCTCCAGGAGGCAGAGCGGTTGAATTCGCCGTATACCGTCAGCGTCGCCCTCGCGTTGCTGCCCGCCCTGTGGGGCTGCAGGCCCCCGCCTCCCGCACCCGAAGGGCTGCAGGACTCCGTCACCTACATGTTCAGGGAGTTCTACAGCGACGACGACATGCTGTCGGCGGGCTTGACCGGCTTCATGGACTGGTTCGACGAGGACGGCGACGACCTGCTCGGCGAGAGCGCCGACATGGAGAACGTGGGCGAATTCACGCTGGACTTCCTCACCGAAGAAGACGTCGCCGCGCTGCCCATCGAGACCGAGGTCACTCTGGAATACGCACCGGGCGTGGTGGCGCTGTCGGAGCTGAGCTGCGGCTGGGACGAGGTGGAGGGCTACCTGGTGCGCACCGATCAGCACCTGGTCTTCGGCGAGTTCGACGCCTACAGCCGGACCTTCCTCAGCTCCCGCAGCGACTACGAGGGAGCCACGCCCGACGAGGACTTCGAGCGGGTGAGCGAGACCGTCGACCCCTGGGCCGCGGGCTTCGAGCTCGGCGAGCTGTCGAGCACATTCCTGCTGACCGACAACGACGTGACCACCACCGCGGTGGGGGTCACCCTGGACTTCCAGCTGATGCTCACGCTGCGCCACGGCGTGTACGAGGTCCAGGGCGTGGACACGCCGGCCATGATCATCCTCACCTGGCTGCCGCAGCGGGCCGAGGGTGAGGACGGCACCAACAGCATGGAGCAGAGCTACAGCATCGAGCTGGACATCCAGCGCCCGGGGGGCAGCACCCTGAGGCTCATGGCCAGCTGGATCCAGGTCGAAGGGATCTTCGACCACGACTCGGACGTGGTGAAGGTCACCGGGGTCAACAAGAACCTGGACAGCTCCAGGCGCCTGGTGGACATCTGCGCCGGCGACGTCGTGCTCTATCCGGAGTAGCGCCCCTCAGAAGATCTCGATGGGCTTCTGCTGGATGCCCATGTAGTCCTGCGGGTTCGTACGAGTCTTGTCCATCCAGCCACGCAGCTGCTGCTCGAGCTCGTAGGTGACGCGCGGGTTCTGGGAGGAGATGTCGTTCTGTTCGTGGGGATCGGTGCTGAGGTCGTACAGCTCCTTCTCTCCATCGGCCAGGTCGAGCACGAGCTTGTGGTCACCCCGACGGGTCATGCGGTGGTGCACGAACAGGCGGTAGTCCGTCTCGGAGTAGATGGGCAGATCCACGCTGCCGCCGCGCATGAGGGGCAGCAGGCTGCGGCCATCCGCCCCGGGAGGGCCCTCGAGCCCCAGGGCATCCACGACGGTGGGGAAGACGTCCACCAGGCGCACCGTCTGCTGCACGTCCTGCCGGCGGGCGTAGCCCGGGAAGCGGAACATGAGCACCACGTGCAGCTGCTCTTCGTACAGGGTGAAGCCGTGGTCGAGCGAGCCGTGCTCCATCAGCTCGTCGCCGTGGTCGGACATGATCACCACCAGCGTCTCGTCCAGCAGCCCCATGGCTCGGAAGCGGTTGAGGAAGGTGCCGAGGCGCTCGTCGGCGTCCTTGACCTTTTGATCGTAGACCGCGGTCAGGAAGCGGGCGTCCTCTTCGTCGAGCTCATCGGAGAGGTTGGACGCCGCGCCGGGGGTGTCGATGGCGTCCAGCCCCTGCTCGCGCAGCCGGGCCTGCTCCTCGATGGTGCCGTCCAGTCGGCCGGCGTAGTCGGCCTTGATGGCCTCCAGCTTGCTGTCGGCCAGCGGGTACTGGCCGTGGCTGTCGTAGCCATGGAGGAACAGGAAGAAGCGCTCGCTGCGGTGCTGTTCGAGCCACTCCAGGGCCGGCTCCACTCCGTAGTCGAGCCCCGCGAAGTAGCGGTCGTCCTGGTAGGTGTCGAAGTCCCGGGAGAAGCCGTACATGCCCTGCACGCCCGCCCCGCCGCTGAAGCCGCCCGCCAGGTAGCCCTGGCGGATCAGGTAGTCTGGGAAGGTCTCGATGCCCGGTGACAGCGAGGTGGGCACCATCTGCTCCTGGGACAGCAGCTTGAGCTTGTTGGTGACCCCGTGCACCGACGGCCAGCGGCCGGTCCACACCGACATGTGCGAGGGCAGGGTCCACGAGGAGGCCGCCACCGCGTCGTGGAACACCACCGCTTCTTCGGCGAAGGCGTCCAGGTTGGGCGTGAGCCCGCTGCGATTGCCCGCGATGCCGGTGCGATCGTAGCGCAGGGCGTCCATGCTCACCACGAGCAGGTTGAGCTCGCTGGCCCGATCGGAGAGATCGTAGCGCGCCTCCTGCATGGTCTGATCGGTGAAGACCTCAGCCACCGTGCCCTGCAGATCGGTGCTGCTGTCGCCCGGCGGCCTGCGCAGCAGCAGCCAGGCGATGACCACCACGTTGACCAGGACGAGGCAACTGACGAGGAGCTTGAGGTTCTTCATGGGCGACCGTTGGGTGGCAGGACGATCTCGGTGCCGGTGGGGACCACCAGCAGCTCCAGCTGCGGGGCCACCTCGGCCAGCAGCTCGGCGTGCAGCTCCACCCGCGTTCCTTCCCTGTCGCGCCTCCACACGGCGCGCAGCTGCTGGAAACGAGCGGTCTCGGCGCGCACGGTGGCCAGGCGCACCGCGGCGGCGGCGCGCGCGCTCTCTTTCATCTCGGCGGCCTGCCCACGCATGTCGGGCAGCAGCTTGCTGGAGTAGGCCTCCGCCGACAGCGCCAGGGTCTCGCGATCACCGCGGGCGCTGGACACATCGTTGAAGGCATCCACCACCGGCCCGGGCGGCGCCAGCTCGCGCACGTCCACAGCCACCAGCCGCGCCCCCAGGCCGGCGCTGTCCACCGCGCGCTGGCCCGCGGAGAGGATCTGCCGCTCCAGGCCGCCGCGGCCCGTGGTGAGCAGATCGTCCACGTCCATGCTGGCGGCGCCGGCGGTGGCCGCCCCCAGCACCATGGCGGCGATGGCTCGCTCGGGATCCTCGACCCTCAAGGTGAAGGCGACGGGATCGGCCACGGTGTACTGCACGGCCAGGGACAGCAGCACCAGGTTGGTGTCGCTGGTGAGCATGCGCCGCGGGCCGGGCTCTACGCGCCGCACCTCGGTGACGTTGATGCGATCGTCGCTCTCCACCGGCCATGGCAGGCGCGCGTGCAGGCCGGCACCCTGGACGCGGTCCACCGCGCCGAAGCGGTACACCAGGGCCTTCTGGCCGGTGTCCACAACCATGATGCCGGAGCCCAGCCACAGGCCCACCAACAACAGGGCGGCGATCCATGGCAGGCGCTGGCTCAACGCGGGCTCCTGGTGAGGGGCTGGAAGATCTCGCTCTCGCTGTCCAGCACCAGCACGGCGGCGCTGGACTCCGACCCGGAGCCGAGCACCTCCTCGAGGGCATCGAGGCTGCGCAGGTAGCGGTAGAACTCGGGATCTGCGCGGTAGGCCTCGGCGTACAGCGGGGCCGCGGCGGCCTCCGCCTCGGCGTCGATGCGCGCGGCCTCTTGATCTGCCTCAGCCAGGATCTCGGCGGCCTGACGGTCGGCGCGGGCGCGGATGGTGGTGGCCTGCTCTTCGCCCTCGGAGCGGTAGGCGTTGGCGATGCGCTTGCGCTCGGCGCGCATGCGCTCGTAGATGGACTGCTCGTTCTGCAGCGGCAGGCCCACGTGGCGCAGCCGCAGGTCGAGCACGCCGATGCCGAAGCGGTCGGCGGCCACCTGGGTGACCTCCGCTCCCACGCCCACCGGCAGCAGCTCCGTCTCTGCGGACTCCACGTTGAGCAGGGCGGAGAATTCCTTGGTGCCCAGGGCGCCCGCGACGCGGCTGTTGACCAGGTCACCCAGGCGCAGCTCGGCGGCTTTCACCAGGTCGTCCCACTGCACCACGTCGACCCCGGGGGGCCGGAAGGCCTCGAGGAAGCGCTGGGGATCTTCCACCCTCCACAGGGTGAAGGCTTCGACCACGAGGTTCTTCTTGTCCTGGGTGAGCAGCTCGGCGGGCTGGACGGCCAGGACGCGGGCGCGGCTGTCGAAGCGCACCACCTCGTGCAGGGGCCAGGGCGCCTTGAAGTAGAGGCCGGGCTCGGTGACGGTGCGCACAGGCGCACCGAAGGAGAGGACCACCGCCACCTCGCGGGCATCCACCGTGTACAGCGAGGCTCCCCCCGCCAGCAGCAGCAGCAGGGCGGCGCCGACAGCGGCGAGGGTGGGGGTTCCGAAGCGCGGGCTGCTCATGGGCACCTCGTCACTTGGCATCGGGGAGCCGGGCTCCCTCGAAGGCCTGGGGTTCGTGGCCCGCTCCGCCGAGCCAGATGCGCCGCTCTGCGGGCGCGAGGACCAGCCGGCGGCTCGCCAGGGCTCGCTCCACCGCTTCGGCGTACAGCCGGTAGCGGGTGGTGGAAGCGGAGAGCTCGACACCCTGGTGGATGGCCTGCATGCGGGCCACACGGCCCGCCGCCGCCGCGGCGCTGCGCAGGGCGGCGCCCTCTGCGCCGAGGGTACGCGCCGCTGCTTCGCCGAACGCCGCGGGCAGCACCTGGGCCGCGTAGGCTTCGCCCTCGTTCACGAGGGTGCGCTTCTCCTCGTCGGCAGAGATCACATCCATGTAGGAGGCCGCCACCGCGGCGGGCACCTGCACGGCCACCAGCTGCACCTCGAGGATCTCGACCCCCAGCTCCACCCGGTCCACCACGACCTGGGCGGAGCTGCGCACCCGCTCCTGGATGCTGCGACGCTCGCTGGTGAGCACCCCGTCCTGGGAGTGGTGACCCACCTCGCTCACCAGCGCGGCGCGCAGGACCATGCGCAGGGCGGCCCCCGGATCTTCGGACTGGAAGGCGAAAGAGAGGGGATCGGACACGCGGTAGTGCCCCACCGCCTGCACCGCCACCATGGCGTGGTCACCACACAGCAGCGGAGTCTCGGGCTGGGCGATGTCCACCCGCCGGACCGCCGCCACGTCCACCAGGATCACCCGCTCCAGGGGAGGAGGCAGGCGCAGCAGCAGGCCGGGATCCGACAGGTCCTGCAGCGGGGCCCCCAGGCGCTCCACGATGGCGCGGGCGCCTGGCGGGACCGTGCTCAACCCCCCGATGAGGTAGACGAGCACGAGACCTGCGGCCAGCCGCGGAGGGCTGCGCAGCAGGGCCACCAGGGCGTCCATGCGGCTGGAGCTGCTGGCGGCCCCCGCAGCACCCGCCGGCTGGCGCTGGGCGAGGGCGTCGAGGGCGAGCCCCCAGGCGCCCATGGCCGTGGCCGCTGCGCCGAGCACCAGCAGCACCCGTGAGCCTGAGTGCTCCACCAGGGCCAGGCACTGGCCCAGCGCCACCAACAGCAGCGCGGCGCGCACGGTGGTGGCGGGATCCCGCTCGCTCACAGGCTCCCTGGCGGCGATGGCAATGTCCACCAGGAAGACCAGCAGGCCCAGCGCGACGCCCGCCCAGCTGGCGGAGCCCGCGGACCAGCCGCCGCGCCACACCAGCGCCGCCAGCAGGGCCGCCGCGAGGGCAGCGCTGGAATAGCGACCGACGGTGGGCGCGAGGCCGCCCAGCAAGCCCGGCAGCAGCGGTTGGGCGCAGCGCAGCATGCCCAGCAGCGCGATCCAGGCCAGCAGCAGCCCCACCTGGAAGCCACCCAGCAGGGCCAGCAGTGCGGCCCCGTTGAGCAGCCCCAGCCAGAGCACCAGGCGCGCCAGCCGCAGACGTCGAGCGGGCTCCGACAGGGGCTCCGGTACGGGCTGCTGCTCAGGGTCGGAGGCCGAGTCGCGAGCCAGCAGGGCGTAGAGCACGCCGATGATCACCAGCACGCCGCCCAGCCAGCCCACGGGGGCCAGGACCTCGCCGAAGACGATCCATCCCAGCAGCGTGGCGAAGAGCACCTCGGACATGGACAGCACGGCGGCCATGCCGGCGCCCACCTGCTTCATGCCCAGGTTGAGCAGGTAGAAGGGCAGGTTGGTGCAGATCACCGCCAGCCCCAGCACCCACAGCAGGCCCGAGGCGGAGATGGCCATGGTGCCCAGCAGCAGGGCCAGCACCACCAGCACCACCGCGGCCACGCTCCAGGCCACGAACAGGGTGGCCAGGATGGGCGTGCCCTCGCGCCGCGTGGCGCGCGTACAGACCAGCACACCGGCGTAGCCGAGGGCGGAGATCAGGGCGAGGCTGTCGCCTGCCAGGAAGCGCGGGTGGCTGAAGTGGCTGAAGTGGAACAGCGACACGCCGGACAGCAGGGCCACGCCCACCGTGGCCACCGCCGCGCCCGACAGCGCGCTGACCAGCGGCTTCTCCCTGAAGAACCACCAGGCCAGCGGGAAAGCGGCGATGGGAGCCAGGTTGTGCAGGAAGATGGTGTTGGCCACCGTGGTGAAGGCGTAGCCGCCCACAAAGGTGGAGGAGGCCAGAGCCAGCAGGAGGCCGTAGATGGCGCCCAGCTGCGCGGTGCGCCGGTCTGGCTTGAGGGCCTCCAGGCGCTCGGGCGAGGCCAGCACGGTCCAGCCGCCGAAGATCAGGGCCACCAGCAGCGCGCGCCAGGCTGCCACGGTGAGGAAGGGCGCATCCGCCTGCCTCGTGAACAGCGCCATGAGCGAGAAGGCGAACATGGCCCCCAGGACGAGGGCATGGCTGCGCGTGTGTCGCATGGCGCGCCTATATCCCGGCTACCTGGAGCGGGTGCTTCGGGCCGGGGGGGGGACGAGGGGATCGACCCCGAAGGCCGCCTGCACCAGCTCCAACACCGTGGCTCCGGAGTTCTCCACCGGACGCTCGGAGAGGCCCAGGATCTCGTCCATGTGCTGTGCCATGTAGCTGTTGGCGGCCACCGTGTAGCCGCGCTCCGGATCCACGGGCTCACCCCCCACGGTGATCCACAGGATCTCCTGCCCGGATCCTGCGGCCCGCCAGCTCCAGTCCAGCCCCGAACACTGCAGGCTGCTGGTGTCGCGGGTGTGCTCCGAGAACGCGTTGCGCTCGACGACGCGCCGCAGCTCGGCGCCCGACATCTCGAAGCTGACGGCGTGGTTGCCGAAGGGCAGCGCGCTGTACAGGTGGGCCACCTTGATGGGTCCGGCCGGAAGATCCGCCCGCAGGCCGCCGGAATTGTAGATGGCCAGATCGGTGCCCAGCGCGTCCTGGAGCACCGCGGTGACCCACTGGCCCAGCGATGACTGCCGGTAGGAGTCCCGGAGCAGCTCCTGGCCAACACTGCCCACCACCGCCCCGTGGCTGGCGTCGATGGCCGCCCCCACGCGCTGGAGTCGCTCCAGCACCTGGGCTGAGGCAGGCTGCCAGGTAGGCTGGGGCTCCAGATCCACCAGCTGGCCCCGCAGCTCTACGATGGCGTCGTGCTCTACGCGTAGATCGAGGCGCCCCACGCTGCGGGCGTTGCTGCCCGCCTGCACCACGTAGACCTGGCCCACCAGCTCCGGCTCCAGCAGGGCGTCGTGGGAGTGGCCACCGATCACCAGGTCGATGCCCGGCACCTGTGCCGCCAGCACGCGATCTTCCTCCAGGCCGGAGTGGGACAGCAGCACCAGCAGATCGGTGAGCGGATCGAGGGCCTGGGCCTGCTGAGTGGCAGCCTGGACGGGGTCCAGCAGGCGCAGGCGCTGCATGCTGCTGCTGGGCACGAAGCGCTCGAGCTCACCGCTGATCACGCCGATCACTCCGACGCGCAGCCCGGCCCGCTCGAAGATGATGGCGGGCTCGAGCCCCTGCATGGGCCCGGTGCCGGGCACGGGCTCCAGGTTGGCGCAGAGCACCGGCACGGCGGAGCCGGCCACCAGTGCCTCGAGGTTGTCGATGCCCTGGTCGAATTCGTGGTTGCCCAGGGCCCAGGCGTCGAAGCCCCACTCCTGCACGAAGGCGGTCATCTCTCCGCCCCGCACACCCTCGTGTTCCAGCTCCGACAGGGGCGTTCCCGACAGCAGATCGCCCGCGTCCAGCACCAACAGCCGATCTTCGCCTTCCTGGGCGCGCACCGTGCGCAGGTAGCTGTCGAGCGCGGCGAAGCCACCGATGGCGCGGCGACCCTCCAGCCAGGGAGCCGCGGTGGGCTCATAGTGGCAGTGCAGGTCGTTGGTGTGCAGCAGCACCAGGTCTCCGCTCGCGGCTGGTGGATCGACGGCTGCCTGGGGAGGGGGCGTGCGTTGGCAGCCGACCACCAGCGCCGCTGCCAGGAGGAAGGGGCCCATGCGGGGGCCGGTGTTCATCGGGGATCGGCGCAGGTGCAGCCCGGATCTTCGCCGGGTCCGGAGCCGGCAGAGCCCGTGGCGTGCGGCTTGGAGGGCTGGGTGATCGGGGACCTCTCCCCGGGCTTCTCGAAGAGAGAGTCGCGTGCCACCTGGCGAGCCACCGCCCGGGCCAGCCTGCGCACGACGCGTCGGAAGGGAGAGAACAATGTGCCTCCTCAGCTCGGGGGAGCGCGATGATCCAGGACTCTATCAGCAGACGACAGAACAGGCCGGCGCGAGGAACGGCAGGCGCACTACAGATTCGGTGTAGCGAAGCGGGTTCCAAGCTGTAGTGCCGGGTGAAGGTGAGTATCAGCACCCCGAGCTCGGCGCCGCGGGCAGGGCAAGCTGCAGCAGCGATCTGGTGTTCCGCAGCGGGCAGGGGGTCTATCGCCTGCTGCATCCCACGTCTAGGGTGAGGGGCGCTCCAAGGGATCGGCGGCTGTGGTGGTGCCGGGCTTCGCCTGACCCCAGGTGACCCAGCCGCTGCCGTTCCACGCGTATACCAGGGGCGTGATGGGATCTTCGAGGGTCTCCCACAGCCGGCGGATGCCCACCGCCACGATGTGCTCCAGCTCGCTGTCGCCCAGGGGGAAGGCGATCAGCACGCCCCTGGCGGGCAGCCCCAGCGCCACCTGGGCTCCGTCGAAGCGTTCCACCAGCTGGCGGGGCTGGAAGGCCGCGGCCTGGTCCATGCCGTCACCTTCCGCGGAGAGCAGGTAGCGGCGGCTGTCGCCCTCCACCTGCACCCACTGCGGGCGCTCGGGCCCCAGCGAGGCCTGCGCGCGCTCCACCGCCACCTGTTCCAGCTCGCTCAGGTCCACCTGCCAGCCCGCCAGGTCGGCGCGGGTGACCAGGCGTCGCCGCTCCCCATCCCGCATGGTGAAGCACAAGGACAATGCCTCGGCGAAGCTACGGCAGGCCAGCGTGGTGCCGGCACCGCGGGTGCCCTGGGCCAGGGCGCGCTCGGTGAAGGCCTGCTCGACGGCCGGCGACTCCAGCAGCGGCAGCACCGAGCCCGGGACCGCGCCGGCCGCCGCCGCGGAGACCAGCAGGAGGCACCACACGGGCTACTCTGAGACCTTGTGCTCGTCGATGATGGGGCCGATGCGCTTGCGGAGCTTCTTGGCCGAGATGTTGCGCTGGATCACCGCCTCGGACAGCTCGTTGGTCACCTTGCGCTGGCGCTGGCAGAGCACCTTGGCCATCTCGTGCACCAGGCGGTAGGCGGCCAGGTTGTCGTCGGTGAGCAGCCCCTCGAACTCGTAGCGGGGGAACCGGAACACCGTGGCTTCGCCCCGCGCGGCTACGGTGGCGCTGCGGGGGCAGCCGTCGAGCACCGCCATCTCACCCACGCAGGCCCTGGGCCCCAGCTCGGCGATCTCGCGCACTGGCCCCACCTCTTCTGAGCGGGTCACCACCACCTTGCCCTCGAAGACCACGTACCAGCCGTCGCCCTCTTCGCCCTCGTGGAACAGCGCCTGCCCGTCGCGCAGGCGGCGCACCTGCATGATGTGCACGATCTCGGAGAGCTCCCCCGCGCTCAGGCACTCGAACATGGGAGTCTCGAGCAGGAAGAGGATGATCTGTTCCAGGGTGATCGTCTTGCGGCTCATGTTCCACCGAGCAGGGCGCCGGGCGCCGGAGGATCGCGGGAATTCCGATGCCCGCGCAGGGTCCCAATTCATACCACGAAGCGGCCCAGCGATTGCGCGGTGGGCGCCGTGGGCATTAGCTCCCTGCCGTGGCCGCTGCGGTGGCCCCTCCTCCCCCCGGCCCGATGGAGCACGCCCATGGCCAGCCCCTTCAGACTTCGAGAGCGCTCCCGCAGCCTGCTGCGCCGCGCTCGCGAGCGCCTGAGCGGTGACTACAGCGCCGTCAACGACCAGGTGACCGCCGAGCCGGACTACGAGTACAGCGACGATGGACAGCAGCAGGAGCCGGCCATGGCCCGCCTCCAGAAGCCCCAGGGGCGCGCACCGAAGGAGTCATAGAGCGCAGCCACCCGGCACAGCGAAGCCACCGCAGCTCACGGCCCGGAACCCCTCTGTGCCCTCTGCGGGCTCTGTGGTGCACTCCTGGCCAGGCAGCGGGGGACTCACCACAGAGCGCGCAGAGAGGGGGCAGCGGCGGCCGCTCCGGCGCCAGGGGGGCGGGTGGCGGGCCTGGCCGGGGAGGACCAGGGGGCGCAGGGCTGCGCGGCCCACCCGGGCGCCGAGCACCCCAGTCCGGAGCCGAGGAGAGATTTCTGCCCTCCGGACCCTCGGGGACCTGCTTGTTCGCTTGGCTGTCGTGCTCAGCGGGGTGGACGGACACGATCGGTCCTTCAAAAAGTTGAGCGGCCGATCATGTCCGGAATTGCGGACGTGATCCCGGGTTCAACCGGTTGATTGGAGGATCGCGTCCGGTATTGCGGACGCGATCCGGTGTTCAAAATCTTGAGTGGGGGATCGTGTCCGCGTAGGCGCTGCGGGTGCTACACGCATCGACTTTCTAGCCTTCCGCCAGCGCCTTCATGCGCGCCTCCAGGCGCTGGGTGAGCTGCTTGCGCGCAGCGCGACCGGTGGCGGGGGCCGGGAGCAGCCCGTAGCGCAGCTCCACCCTCGCGAAGGGCAAGGGGACGAGGAAGCGATCCCAGGAGCGGGCGCGCCAGGCGGGCGCCGCATGCACCGCGAGGAAGACCAGGGGTCGCCCAGCCATGGCCGCGAAGGCCACGGCACCCTCCTGGACCTTGCGTCGCGGTCCCCTGGGCCCGTCCACCGCCAGGGCGAGGCTCGCTCCTTCTTGCTGCAGCGCGCGCAGGGCTGCGCGGCCCACCCGCAGGGTCCCTCGGCTGGTGGAGCCTCGGATCACCCGGTAGCCGAGCCGCTGCACCACGTCGCTCAACAGCTGCCCGTCGCGGCTCAGGGAAGCCATGCCCACCATGCGCATGTGGCGATGCAGGGCAACCAGGGGCAGCTGGTCTTCGTGGAAGAAGGCCGCCACCAGCGGACCCTCAGCCAGGGCCACGTCCAGGAGCTCACGGCCGGTGCTGTGCACACGCCAGCTCCGAGCCAGAAGCCGCGCAGCCGCAGCGATGACCCAGGGCAGCAGAACTCTCCGGACCCAGTCTCTCCTCACAGCAGGACTGTAGCCGGCTCGCCACGGTGCCGCCCCAAACACGATACGCTCTCGGTCCCGGCTGGGTTTGGCTGGGATCGAGCAGCGAAGGAGGATCCAGGCTTGGCCCGGCGCAGAGGTGAGCGCATCGGAGGCCGCTGGGAGGTGGGCGCAGAGCTCGCCGGCACCAGCGAGCTGCGTCGCTACGGCCTCACCGACCTGGAGACAGGCGAGGCCATGGAGCTGGTTGAGCCCAGGGCTTCGGTGAGGCTGCGCCCGGGCGCAGAGCAGGCCTTCGAGGCGGCGAGCACGTCGAGCCCCGGCGCCGAGTCCGCTCTCCCCTGCCTGCCTCTGGCCACCGAGCAGGGCACCGTGTGCATCAGCCGGCTCACCGCGGGCACCCTTGACGACGTGGAGCTCCAGCTGGATCCCGAGCAGGCCGTGCAGCTGGCCCACTGGCTGACACCCGCAGTGCTCGACAAGCGCACCCACCACCGCGGGCGGCTGCGCCCCCAGGATATCACCCTCGATCCCGCCGGTGTACCTCGCGTGCGCGCCCTGGGTATCCCGTCCCCCGACGCCGTCCTCGAGGTGCCGCGCTACACCGCGCCCGAAGTGCTGCGCGGCTCCCCCCCGAGCACCGCCAGCGGCCTGTACGGCCTGGGGGTCCTGCTCTTCCGCGCGCTCACGGGTGAGTGGCCGGTGCCCGCCCGCAACGTCCAGGATCTGCTCTCTCGCACACACCGCGCGGTCAGGCCCTCTTCGCTGCGACCGGGGCTGCCACCCCGCGCCGACGTGCTCGTCCAGGACCTGCTCTCCGTGGACCCGCAGCGCAGGGTGGCCGCCGTCCGCGACCTGGGCCCCTACGCCGCGGCTCCCCCCGAGATCCAGCTGCCCAGGGCGGCCTCCACTCCCCCGCTCTCCACCGTGCGGGTGCCCACCACGGCGCTGGCCACCACGCAGCGCGTCGCCCCGGCTCGCCGCCCAGGCTCCCACCTGGTCATCGCGCAGGTGGACGATCTGCCCCCCTCTGCCCGCTACCTGGCCGCCACCATGGCCGGGGTCACCGAGCAGGCCGTCGAGCGCGCCGCGGCGCGGCGCCAGGGCCTGGTGGTGGCGGCGGCCAGCTCGGCCCGACAGGCCGCCGAGATCGTGGAGCGGGTCGGTGCCCATGGGGTGCCGGCGGCTATACGCGGCAGCACCCGCACAGGTCGCGGCCTGGCCGGCTTCCTGGGCATCAGCTCCATCACCGCGGCGGGGATCTCCTTCTTCGTCTCTCCGCTGATCTCCCTGGGTTTCGCAGCAGCAGGGATGGTGCTGGCGGTGGTGGCGCTCACCCGCTCGCCCAGGGCGCTACGGGGTGGGCCGGCCCCCAGGCTCAATCCCCGCCCCGAGATCGCCGGGCTGCAGAAGCGCGTGGATCAGCTCGCGCTGCGCCTGGTGGAGCACCAGCTCCCCGCCCCCATCGCCCTCGACTTTCGCGGGGATCTCCACCGCCTGCACCAGCGCCAGGTGGAGCTGGCCACGTCACGCCGCGAGCTCACCCGCACCCTGCAGGCCATCAACGACGCCGAGGCTGGAGAGCCCCTGCGTCGCTCCGTGGCAGCCATCGACCAGGAGTTCGACCAGATGGCCGACGTGCTGGACGATCTCGAGGCCATGCTGGCCAGCACAGGGGGGGCCGCGGCGACGGAGGCCGATGCGGTGGGCAGCATCAGCCGCAGGCTCGATGCCCTGCGCGCCGCCCGCATCGAGCTGGCCGGCGAGCAGGCCGCCAGCGGCCGGGCTGCCAGCGCAGACGCCAAGAAGAACGCCGCTCGCCGCGCCGCCGCCTCACCCGAGGGGAAGCAGGACTCCTGACCCGCGCTAGTGGGGGTCGGTGTCGGTGTCCGCGTCGGCGTCCGTGTCGGCGTCCGTGTCGGCGTCCGTGTCGGCGTCCGTGTCGGCGTCCGTGTCGGTGTCGGCGTCCGTGTCGGCGTCCGTGTCG
>CAZEJJ010000148.1:0-18446 GCA_964512185.1 uncultured Enterobacterales bacterium
TCTCGGTGTCGCCGTAGCCGTCGGTGTCGACGTCGGCATACCAGGTGGCGGCGTCGTCGGCGTCGGCCTCGTCGGTGTCGCCGTCGCAGTCGTTGTCGATCTCGTCGCAGATCTCTTCGGCGCCCGGATGGACCGCCGCGTCGCCGTCGTCGCAGTCGTCCTCGTTGTCCACGAGATCGCCGCTGGGATCGCAGGCCAGCTCCATGCTGGCTTCGTCGCCAAAGCCATCGCCGTCGCCGTCGCCGTACCAGGGCAGCAGCAGGTCTTCGTCGGTGTCGCCGTCGCAGTCGTTGTCCGCCCCGTCACAGAGCTCCTCGGCGCCGGGGTGCACGTTGCTGTCGCCGTCGTCGCAGTCCTCTCCGCCGTAAGCCTCATCCTGGAAGCCGTCACCGTCGCTGTCGGTGAGCTCGGCCAGCTGGGCCGTGACCTCGTCGTCGGAGATCCAGACACAGCCTGGCAGCCCAGCAGCCAGCAGCACCAAGCAGCAGGCGACAGAACAGGTCGCCGCCAGGCGGCCGGCCCGGATCGTAGCGAGGGCCAGCAGACGCGTAGCGAGGGTGGTGCTGCGAAGTAGCGGGCGAAAGAAGCGTGTTTTCAACACGTTGACCGAGAACGCTGCGAGCAGGACCAGCCGCAGTAGGGGCTGCTGGACCGCAGTAGATTCGGGGTTCTGTCGCCTGCTGAAGACCAGGTTTCGCATGCTCATCCCCTCAGAACTGCCAGCCGACGCGCACGCCGGGGGTGCCGTCCACCAGGAACGAAGCCCCCAGCACACCGGCCCCCGCCACGCCCAGGCCCAGCCCGCTGATGATGAACGCGTGGTTGCGGCCCTGGATGGTCTCCAGCCGGTCCGGATCCTCTTCGCGGTAGAAGGCGGTCTGCGTGCCGACGGCCAGGCCCAGCAGCACGCCGCCGGCCAGCACGCCCGCGCCGCCGCCGATCCAGAACGCGGTGCGCGGAGCTCCGCCGCCGGTGTCCACCTGCAGATCCAACCGCTCGTGGCGCCCCGATTCCTGGGGGGCCTCGCCCAACGTGAGCAGCCGGGCTTCCATGGCCGCGACGCGGATCTCGCGGCCCTGCAGGGGCTCCTCACCTTCGCTCCACTGCAGCAGGTGGTGGCCCACGGTGACGTCCACCGGAAGACCTACCTGCAGCGGGCGCCCGTCGAGCCAGGCCTCGACCTGGCCGCGCACGGTGAGAGAGCCCGCGGGCTCCTCGAGCACGCGGCGCTTGACCTCCAGGTAGATCTGCTGCACGTCGTCACCGAACATGGGATCCACCGGGGTGGTGGCGGAGGCCGCCACGGCCCGGGCGAAGGCCTGCTCGGCGTCGGTCTGCGAGCCCATGTACAGCGACACAGCGCCCGCCAGCTGGAAGAGGCTGGCCAGGACGAGCGGGTTGATGGGTTCGGGCTGGCACTCCAGCTGCTGCAGCGCGCCGTCGGCGAGGACCTGCGCCTGCTCCAGCTCCACCGTGGCCAGCGCCGCGGAGACCTGGTCCACCGCAGCTACGAGATCGGCGCAGTCCTGGGCGCGGGCGACCCCGGGGACGGCCAGCAGGACCAGCCCGGAGAGGAGGGTTCGGCTGATCATTGCACGTCGCCTCTGGTGCTGTTGTAGGTCCAGATGCTCTTACCGCCCGGGGCCACCTCGATGTTCTGCCGCTGGGTGCGCTCCCCATCGACGAACATCAGCACGTGGGAGCCGGCGGGTACTTCCATGGTGAGCGGGGTCTTGCCCACCAAGGAGCCGTCCAGGAACACCTGCAGGCCGAAGGGCAGCGAGCCAAAGCGCACCTTCACGGGCTCACCCGCCGCTGCCGCCGGGGGCTCGGCAGCCGGGGTTGGCGCCGGCGCGGCATGGGCTGTGGGAGGGGGCGGCTCGGCAGCAGGGGAACCGGGCTCGGTGGAGGGCGCAGGCTCACCGGTGCTGACGGGCTCGGAGGGCTCGGGTCGGCCAGGATCCTCCAGCTCTGCCACACCGTCCCCAGCGGGTTCTGGCTCCTCGACGGAGGGAGGAGCGGGCTCCGCTGGCGGCGCAGGTTCCACTGGCGCCAGCTCCACCACAGGTTCTGGCGGGGCAGGCTGCGCGCCAGGGCCGAGCAGGAACCACCACCCAGCACCCAGGCCCGCCACCAGCAGCAGGACCACCCCCGCCACCACGGCGAAGACCACAGGCGCACGGCCGGCCACCAGGGCCTCTGGGTCCTGCTCTTCGGTGGGATCCAGCTCCAGCTCCAGCTCTTCGGTGACGATGGCGGTGACCGTGGAGGCATCCTCGAACAGGGTCTGCCCGGAGAGATCCGCGTCTCTGGGCTCGTCCGGAGCCACCACGGTGGGCAACACCGCGCGGGTCCACTCCTCGAGCGCGGGGCCGTCCACCATGCGCTCGAGGGCGCGGCAGATCTCCGTGACCTCCTGGGCCGTGGGCCGCCGATCGGGCTGGTAGTCAAGCATGCGCTCCACCAGCTCCACCACCCGGTTCCAGGACTCGCCGGTGAACGCTGTGAGGTCGGCTTCTTCGATGCGAGCCTGCACCTGCAGCCGGTGGCCATCCTCGGACTCACCCGCCCAGCCCAGGCGCATGCGGGACAGAGACTCGTAGAGCACCACGCCCAGGGCATAGACGTCGCTGGCAGGTGAGGCCCCGCCGCCGCTCATCATCTCGGGGGCCATGTAGCGCAGAGAGCCCAGCTGGTGGTTCTGGGTCTCGGCCTCGCGTTCGCTGTGCTCGGAGCGCGCGATGCCGAAGTCCAGCACCTTGACCTCGCCGTCGGAGGTGATGCGCACATTGCCCGGCTTGATGTCTCGATGCAGCACGCGCAGGGGTTCACCGGTGACCACAGAGGGCCGCGCGTAGGCGGCGTCGAGGGCGGAGGCCACCTGTCGGACGATGGCCAGCACCACCGTGGGCGGCATGCGCTCCTTGCAGCGCTTGGGGTTGATCAGCCAGGTGAGGTTGACCCCGGGCACGTACTCCATGACCACGGCGGGGCGCCCCGCCAGGGTGATCAGATCGGCCGCCTGGACGATGGCGGGGTGCCTGAGCAGCCCCAGCAGGCGGGCTTCATCGCGCAGGCGGCTGGCCACCTGCTCGTGCTCGCGCACGTCTTCGCGCAGCACCTTGACGGCCACGGTCTTCACGAAGCCCGAGGTGGTGCTCATCTCGGCCAGGTACACCTCGCCGAAGCCACCCTTTCCGATGCAGCGATGCAAGCGGAAACGGCGCGCAGATCCGGTCTGGAGCCTGTCGGTGTCCACGGTTCCTGGCCAAGTGCGGAGGGTCGAGGTTCCGGCTAGCATGGAACGGGGGGGCCCGCACGTCAACCGGAGCCGGAATGCCGCCCTCGATGCCGCTTCTATCGCCGCGGAGCAGGAGGGCCGGCGGGGCCTCGGCGCTCCGGCGACGGGCGAGCCTCACGAAGCCCGCGCTCGCGGCGCCGCAGCAGCTCCTGGGCCGGCTGGGGGCGCAGCTGAGTGGGGCCCAGGTCCCAGATGGCGATGCCGTCCTGCACCACATCGGGCTCCGGGAGATCCGCAAGCCACTTGCCGTGGCGGGCCGACAGCTTGCGCGCCCTGCGATCCGCCAGCACGAAGCGAATGCCCAGGGAGCGGAGCACCGCCGCGGCGCGATCGGTCTCGAAGGCCTGCTCCCAGTGGTCCCTGATGCTGGGGATCTCGATGGTCAGGCTGTCTCGCGGCAGGGCCGTGGTGGGCCGACCGTGCAGGGTGGCCATGAGCAGCGCGGACTGACCGATGGCCAGGGAGTGGCTCTCCTGCAGGGGTAGCTGCATCACCGCGCCGTCATCGCGTCCCCGCAGCTGCAACAGCGCCTCCCGGCCGCGCACCGGCTCCACCGGCAGGGGCCAGGGCCCCGTCTCCCGCAGCGCGTCCCCCAGGTGCACCGCCAGCAGCAGCCAGATCACCCACAGCCGGTGGCGGGCGCTCTCGGCGGCCATCCAGAGAGCCAGGCCCAGGGCAGCCACCACCACCAACCTGTAGTACAAGCCGCCACGGGCGAGTGGATAACCCACCAGGTCGAGCAGGGCGGCGGGCAGCGGCAGGGGCAGGTACCGCTCCCCCCAGGCCAGCCGAGGGCCCATGGCCAGCAGCGCACCCGCCGCGAGCAGCGCCAGGCCCACCCGACCACCGCGGCTGCCACCGCGCCGGATGCTGCTCAACGCCGCCAGGCCCAGCAGCAAGGGCAGCCCCAGGTACACATCGTGCCGAGGCTCCCAGGCGCTGCTCAAGCTGTGCTCGGATCCGAGCAGCAGGTCCGCGAGGGTGGCCACCGGGTGGGGATGGGCCAGCTGATCTCCCATGGCCATGCGCCGCGCAGGCATGAACAGCTGGGCATAGAGCTGCTCGTCGAAGCCGCGGTAGTACAGCCAGGCGGGCAGCAGGCTGGCCGCGAGGCAGACCAGCATGAGCACCGGGCGCAGCAGGGGACGGCGCCGCAGCAAGCAGTACAGAGCCATGGCGCCGGCCAGCAGGGGCAGGGTCAGGCCGTAGTAGGGCGAGGTGAAGCTGGTGAGCAGCCCCAGGACGGCGACACCCACCAGCCCCCGCCAGGCCCTGGGATCGCGCAGGGCGCCGTCGGCCGCCAGCAAGAACAGCGGGAAGCACCAGGCCTGCAGCTTGGGCAGCTCCCCCATGGCCAGGTTGCCCAGCAGGTAGGGGCAGAAGGCGTAGACCAGGCAGGCCGCTGCCGCTCCCCAGGGGGGCGCATCGGTCCAGCGGCGCAGCAGCGGCCAGGCGGACAGGGCCACCAGGCTCAAGGAGACCAGCTCCACCACCTGGTGGGCCGCCAGGGGCGACAGCAGGGTGCGCAGCGACCAGATGACCGGCAACAGACCCCAGCCGATGTAGCGAGCCTCGCGCAGCCAGGGGTAGCCGGCCTGCGAGGTAAGGTGCACCGGCTCGCCCCCCAGCAGCGCCTGGCCCAGGTGCTCGGCCGCCCAGGCGTGGGAGGCGCCAAAGGTGGACGGCCGGAACCAGCCGCCCAGGTGCAGCGCCAGCGGCCAGCTCAGCACCAGCGCCAGCAGCAGCGACGACCCTGCCACCGCCAGCAGTGGCAGGCGCGAGCTTGTCAGGGGCCGGCCCTGGAACACGGAGGCTCCACCTTGAAGGGGAAGACCAGCTCGCTGTCGAAGGCCCGGGTGACCACCGCGAACCAGGACGAGGTGCCGTCGGGAACGCACAGGGGCACCTGCATGCGCCCGGACACCCGCTGCCCCTGGGGAGGCAGCCAGGCCACCTGGGTCATGGTCTTGACCCGGTCTGTGGGCAGGCTCAGGGCCACCAGGCGTTCGGCGTACCTGCCCCCCAGCGCCGAGGACCGCCCACCCTCGAAGTAGACGAGGTCTACCTCAGCGACGGGCTGGCCTGGAGGGAAGATCACGTTCACGCCGTCCACACCCACCGGCACCACGTCGACCGGCTCGATATTGCCAGCGGCGGGCGACCACTCGGGGTCGCTGTACCCCCGGGAGAGCAGCTCGACGGTCATCATGGAGGCGTAGGCGCGCGCTCGAGTGATCTCCGACAGAGGGTGATCGGGCCAGGCGTCGGCCACGGCCAGCATGGCGTCGGCGCCTTTCTCCTCGCACTCCTGGAACATGGCGTTGATGCGGTTCTGCTCGGCTTCCTTGTAGCGGGGATGGTCCGGGAACTCCGACAGGAAACCACCCCAGGCCGCCGCGGTGCCCACGGCTTCTGTCTCGCGGAAGGAGAGGGTCTCGTACCAGCGCACCGCCTCGCCCAGGCGGGGGTGGGTGGGGTTGGCCTTGATGAACAGGGCCCACACCTCGGCGGTGCCCACCTCTTCGGTCTCGCGCCACACCAGGTCGAGGGCCATCTCCCGGGCCCGCTCCGCCTGGGGGGCCTCAGGGAAGCGCCGCGCGAACTCCTCCATGGCCACGGAGCTGTTCTGATCCACGTAGCTCTGGAACAAGAGGTCGCTGGCGAGCTGACCCGCGGGGGTGTCGGAGAAGCCGCCGAAGATGGCCGCCAACATCTCCACGTCACCGTTGGCCTGCTCCAGGCGCCGCTGGGCGGCCGCCTCGCGGGTGCGGCGGCCGGCGCTGGTGCCGTTCCAGCGGGTCCAGTGCTCGTTGAGCTGCCCCAGGCTCAGGCCGTCTGGGTGGCTGTCGTTCAGCCGCTGCAGATCGGCCTCGGCGCAGGCCTCCACCTCGTCGTCGTAGGCCAACGCGCCCTTCTCCTGGAGCTTGACACAGGTCTTCCAGGCGGCCTGCGGCTTGCCGGCGGCCAGCTGGCTGTGGATGCGCTCCGCCTTGGAGCCGGCGGCCTGGGCCACCGAGCAGGGCAGCAGCGCGAAGATCAAGAGCGCGCCGAAGCGGGCGGGCAGCAAGGGCATGGGCTCTCCCAGGGGAATCACAGGGATCCTATCGGAACTGTCAAGCCCGCGGGAGGGGTCGGGCGATCCGGAGGATCACTGCCAGCGCGGGGTCTCGTCGGGCAGCAGCAGGGCCAGGGCCTGTTCCCGCGCGTGCCGGGCGCTGGCGCTGGAACCCCCGCTGTCGTGCTCCAGCAGGATGGCGGCGGCGGCGTATCCGAAGCCACGCGCATCCAGCGACACCGGCGCCAGCAGCGCGTCCAGCGCCTCGGGCGTGTCGATGGCCGCACCAGGCTCCAGCACCACCGAGGGGTTGGTGCTGCCGCCTAGGCGGCCCTCGCCCGCCGCCAGGGTCAGCGCCTCGGCGCTCTCGTGATCGAGGGCGCTGGCCGCGGCCGCCGCCAGCAGGGCCAGCGAGCCGCTGGCGAGCTCCCAGGCCTCGGCCTGCTCGTCGAAGCTGGCTCGCATCAGCTCCACATCGCCGGTGGCCAGCGCCAGGTACAGCTGCCCATGAGCCAGGGTGAGCGTGTCGTACTCCGGATCGAGGCCGGCGAGCACGGAGCCCACCTGCTCCAGGTCACCCGCGGCGAGAGCCGCATCCAGGGCGGCAGCGCCGAGCGCGCTCTGCAGCTCGACGGGATCCACGTCATCGGGGATGAGCGCGCTCGGCAGCCCCTCCAGCACCTGGGGCAGGCTCCCGGGCTGATACCAGGTCTGCAGGCAGCTGCGCAGGTTGATCAGGGGGTAGTGGTTGTGGGTCTTGCCCAAGCCCGTTGCCAGGAGCTGATCGGCGGCCTCGCGCCACGCGGGCAAGCCCGCCACCTTCATCAGCCGGATCCGCGGCCGCAGCGTCTGCTCGAAGGCCCGGTCGGAGCTGTCGGCGTAGGCCGCGTAGTGCTCCAGGGCCTCGCTGTACTCACCGCGGAGGCCCAGCGCGTAGCCCAGCCCCAGGTGGGCGTAGCTGAACTCCGGATCCAGATTCAGAGCCTCGCGGAAGGCCAGCTCGGCCTCGTCGGAGCCGTCCACCAGCAGACGCCCGGCCAGGTACTGGTGCAGGGCCGAGCCGGACCTGTCCCGGGCCAGCGCGAGGTACTCGTCGCGCACGGAGTCGAGCTGCTCGGCGGCCACGACCGACTGGTACAGCCGGTGGGCCTCGACACTGGCCGGATGCAGCTCACGGGCCGTAGCTCCCAGCTCATTGAGCTCAGGGCTGCCGACGCCGTAGAAGCGCCCCATCAGCGCCTGGGCGTCGTGGTTGCCAGGGTTCACCAGCAGCTCTGCCCGCACCAGCTGCCAGGCCACCTCGGGGCCCTCGAAGGCCTCGAGGTACATGGCCACCGTGGTGAAGTCCACCTCGTCTTCGGCGTTGTAGACCACCTCGTCGATGATCGAGGAGCCCTCGCTGACCGACTTGGAGATGGGCGGATCGCGGAAGAGGTAGTCGGGATCGTCGAAGTTGATGACGCGCTCGGGGCCCACCAGCACCTCTTCGGGGGGATCACCCGGGCCGTAGACCACCCAGGAGCGCATCACGACAGCGCGACCGCCGATGTTGTACAGCAGGGGATCGCAGCGACTGGCGCTGAGCTCAGCCTCGAAGACCTCCAGCGGCTGCTCCCAGCCATCTGGCCGGGCGGAGAGGGGCAGGTCTCCCAGGGGATGAGCCCCCGCCGACACGAGCTGATGCGGGCCCACGCGCAGGCGGTCCTCTCCCACCTGCACGCTCATGGGCACCTGGTAGCCGTTGTAGACCGCCACCTCGGCGTGGGAGGAATCCCAGGCCACCAGCGCCCCCACCCCCACCACGGCGGCCACGACCACCGCCGCGAAGCCCAGCCGCCAGATGCGCGCGAAGGGCGGCAGCGAAGCCTTGGCGTAGAAGGTCCAGGAATTGCCCGAGCCCTTGCGAACCAAGTAGGCCGCGATGGGGAAGACCGGGAGGAAGACGAACACGAACCACAGCGTGGCGATGTACAGGCCGCTGCCGGGATCCGGCTTGTAGCGGCCGTAGAGCATGCTGCCGATGCCGTTGACCGTGTGCAGGCTGGGGGCCTTCTTGATGGGCTCCAGCCACATGTACGGATCGTCCACGTACTCCTCGAGCCGGCGCCTGCGGGCGGAGTTGTTCTCCTTGGGGATGTGGCCGCGTAGCACGGCCTGGGCCTTGCGAGCCTTGCCCGCCTCGAACAGGCGATGGACCTCGACAGGGAACAGGCCGGGATCACCGATCTCGCGGCTGAGCTCACGCAAACGGGACTCTTCGATCTTCTCCGGCATCGCAGCTCCAGGGGAGCAGGGGCCCGAGGAGCATAGCCCGCGGGGGATCGCCGGGGATCAGTAGATCTCGCCGGTCCAGTCCTGCCAGATGAGGCGGCGGATCTGGTGGTGACCCGCCGAGGTGGGATGGGCGCAGTCGTCGCTCATCCAGCCATCGGAGCTGTTGAGCCCGTGACCGAAGAACCAGCCGTGGTAGTCCACCAGCTCCACCCCCTGCTCGACGGCCTCGGCCGCGATCTCCTCGTTCAAGATCGCCAGATTGGCGACGACGGTCTCTCCGAACAGCGCGCCGTATTCGGCGATGGCCTCGCAGATGCCCTCGTCGTAGCCGGCAGGGATGGTGCCGTCGCCGTCGGTGGGGTCTTGTACGTTCAGCAGGTAGATCTGCGGATCGGTGTAGGTGGAGCGCAGCAGCGCGATCATCTCGGCGAGGTTGTCGCGCAGATCAGCGGCGGCCACCCGGGTGAGATCCTCGCTGATCATGGTCCACACCGAGTCGTTGAAGTCGTTGCCGCCGGCGCTGATGGTGGCCACCACGGTGCCGCTGGTGGCGGGCAGGGTGGTGGACTCCAGCTCTTCGAGCACCTCGGCGCTGGTGGCCCCGGAGTCGGTGGCGTGCACGATGCTGGGGTCGCCCACGGCGTTCAGATCGTGGCCATCGTACTCGGACCAGCTGCCCTGGTTCTGGTAGAGCAGCCAGGCATAGCCGTAGTTGCTGTCGGCGTCGTAGCCGGCCGCCAGCGAGTCGCCGATGTTGAGGTAGAGGGTGACCTCGCTGAGCCACAGCGGCTCGGTGTCGGTGTCCGCGTCGGCATCCGCGTCGGAGTCAGCGTCGGCGTCGGCGTCGGTATCCGCGTCGGCGTCCGTGTCGGTGTCGGTGTCGGTGTCAGCGTCGGCGTCCGTGTCGCCCTCAGGGCTGTCGGTCTCCACACTGGAGGCAGGAGTGCACGCCACGACGGTCCAGAGAGCCGCGACCACGGACAGAGTCTTCGTGCGAAGCATCTTCATGGGAACCACCATGGGCCGATGACGGCCCACGATAGCACGGAGATCAGCTCTTCCAGCGCCGGCGCTCACCGGACACGGAGCGTGACTGGGCCTGGGTGGAGCTGCGGTAGTAGTCCGCCTTGCGCTTGGCCACGCTCACCGGGGCCTGGTAGGCCTCGCCCTCCTGCTCCAGCTGCTGCGCGAGCTGGCCCAGCTGGGCGTCGCTGTCGGCGTAGCTGCGGATGCGCCTGGCCACCGACTGCAGCGCCCGAGCCGCCAGCTTGAAGTCGCCGTCGCGGTTGAGCTTGTTGGCGTCCTTGAAGGCCCGCGCGGCGTAGCGCTCGGCCACCAGCTGGTCCACCTGCAGATCCCGCTTCTGGGCGCGGTTGGTTGCCCCGTCCGCGTAGCGGAAGCTCAGCTCCGAGTGCAGCCCGCCCAGGGCACCCTCGCGGTCCAGCAGGCGGAAGCGCACGGTCACCCGCTCCCCCTCGTCGCCGCGCGAGAAGCCCAGGCGCAGGGGCAGCTCCAGCTGCTGGCCGGACACCAGGTCGGGCAGCAGCACGCGGGCCGACTCGCGGCCCGTCTCCACCTCGTAGGGACCGATGGCCTTGACGCTCATTCCGGGTGCGAGCTGCACCTCCAGCACCACCTTGCGGGCCACCACCTCGAGGGTCTCCCCCAGCTCGCGGTCCATGATGGCGGGGATGCCCTCAGGATCCTCGATGTAGTAGAAGGCGCCGCCGCCAGAGTCGGCCATGCCGCCCAGCAGGTGCTCGTCGAAGTCGTTGCCTACACCGAAGGTGGAGGTGGACACGTTGCGGGCGCGCAGCTCAGCCGCGTGGTGAGCCAGGGCCTCGGGCTCGGTGATGCCCACGTTGGCCAGGCCGTCGGTGAGCAGCATGCAGCGGCCCACCGCGTCCTCGGAGAGCCGCTCAGCCACCTGGCCGCAACCCACCAGCCAGCCCTCGCCCAGGTTGGTGCTGCCACGGGGACCGTAGCGGGCGAGCTTGTCGAGCACGGCCCGCCGGGCCGTCGGGGTGGCGGCCTCGCTGGCATGCACCAGCTCCACCTGGTGATCGTAGAGCACAAGGGAGAGGCGATCGCGGGGGGTGAGTCGCTCCACCGCCTGCTCAACGGCTCGGCAGGCCAGGCGGAACTTGCCGCCGCCCATGGAGCCGGAGCGATCCAGCACGAAGGCCACGTTGACGGGAGGACGCTCGCTGCTGGCCAGGGCTTCGGGGGCCTGGATCACCACCTGCACGTGGCGGTGGCTGCGTCGGCCGCTGTGGATGATGCTGCGGGCGGGACGGGTGATGAGCTTCATGACTCCTCCTTGTCGAAGATCTCGCGGGCCTGGACCAGCAGGCGCTTGACGCGCTGGTCCTGCAGCCGCGAGAGGGGACGGCGCAGGTGGAGCTCCACGTCCTGCGCCAGGGTGATGCGCTCCCAGGTGGAGCGAGCGTGTTGCAGCGCCTGCTGTTCGGCCTGCTTCGCCTCGCTGCGGCGGCGCCCGGCGGAGGCCTTCTTGGCGCTGGGGCGCACGCCCGCCAGCAACTGGCTGACGTACTCGGCGGCCGTGGAGGCCGGCGGCTCCTGGCGCTGGTGCTCCAGCAGGCCGCTCACCTCGCCCGGCGACAAAGCACCCACCCTGCG
Organism: uncultured Enterobacterales bacterium; assembly: GCA_964512185.1. GTDB lineage: Bacteria > Myxococcota_A > UBA796 > UBA796 > JAFGLY01 > CAZEJJ01. The sequence continues at coordinate 11,271 of CAZEJJ010000148.1, forward strand.
GCGGATCTCGGCCAGGGGCAGGTGCTTTTCCTTGAGGGTGCGGATGAGCTGCAGCCGCTCGAGGTGTTCCTGGCTCCAGCGCACGCCCCGCCCGGTGCCGGGCGAGGGCAGCAGGCCCTGGGCCACGTAGTAGCGCACGGTGCGCTCGGAGACCTCGGCGGCTTCGCAGAGCTCGGAGAGGCTGTACTGGGTCTCAGTGTGTTCCATGGCCCAAAACTTACACTATTACGTAATGGTGTCAAGTTTAATTCTGCGAACGAGCCCGGAGAGCCCCCGGCGATCTTCTCGTAGCGCTACTCTTCGGCCAGCCTCACCGACCAGGCGCGCTCCCCCGTGCCGCGCTCGAGCCACACTGAGCGCCCGGAGACCAGCTGCGCGAGCTCCACTCCGGCGACGGGGACGAGGCGCGCCTTCATGGGCAGCCCTGGCATGGGGCACCCCAAGCCGGCCACGGGGCCCTCGGGGACCACTCTGGCCAGGGGCAGGGCTGCGCTGTCCAGCAACTCCTGCAGCTCGGCCTTCACCGCGCAAGCTCCGCGCTCGAGGCTCGGGTCCTGCTCCCCCACCAGCATCCAGTGATCGCTGCTGGACATGCCCTCGGGGGTGGCGTGATCGGAGTGATGGTGTCGGAGCAGGGCCACCTCCCCCACCGCGAGGGTGCTGGGGTCCACGCCCTTGCCCACGTGGGCCTGCACCGTCAGGTCCTCCTGGGGGCAGCGGCTGGAACCGTCCAGAGCGAGGAAACGGTAGCTGAGCCCCACCACCTGCGAGCCGGCCGTGGGGGGAGCCCCGAAGGCCAGCACCTCGCCCGCCAGCATGCACTCATACTCGCCGGAGGCCTGGGCCAGGGAGAGCAGCAACAGAGCCGCGAGCATGGAGCCTCCAGGGAATGTTCCGGTCCGCGGACCGGACGCCCTGGGCTGGATTCTATTCGCCCTGGCCTGCGAGCACGAAGAACGAGACTCCAGCCTGCAGCAACAGGTTGTTCTTCATCTCCAGCACCGTGCCCGAGACGGTCTCGATGTACACCAGCGAGCGGGCCTCCAGGCGCAGCGCCACGCTCCGCCCCAGGTAGATGCGTGCCCCGCCACCGTAGCGGGTGGTGGGGTGCAGCTGGTGCTGGGTGGAGAGGGCGTAGGGATCCTCCAGAGCGCCCATGATCTCCAGGTCATCCACCGTGCGCACCATCCCCATTCCGAACACTCCGAACAGGTCGTAGTGCACGATGCGCCGAGCCACCGCCACCTTGCCGTGCACGGGGGAGAGGGCGAAGCCCAGACCGCTGAACCAGATGGCCCGAGACAGGTCAGGGGCCACGTGGTTGTGCTCGATGAGCTGCTCGGTGACGGGCTTCCAGTCCGCCTCCCCCAGGTCTGGGGAGAACCCCAGATCCGCCTCCACCGAGAAGATCTCCGCCAGGTGCCAGCCCAGCTGCAGCCCGGCCACGTAGCGTCGCAGGAAGGGATCGTTGGCCATGACCGCCGCGCAGGGCTCGATCTCGACGTGGCCTGTCTTCAGGAAGGCCTTGGGCTGCACGATCTTGATCACGCGACGCGCGGGCTCTTCCTCGACGGCCCAGGCGGGAGCGGCGAGGAACGCCGCGAGCAGACACAGGGACACAGCAGCCCAGAGGGCTCGCGAAGCAGGCACGGACACCTCCCGCGGCCACCCGGTGCTCAGCGTGGGGCGGCCGTTCTCTGCTGCATGGGTGTCGCCAGCGGCCCTGGTCCTTCACTCGCTCTGGATGCGCTCCACGAGGGCCTGGTGCAGCCTGACCATCGCGAGGGTGTCGCGCTCGCAGTAGTCCAGCAGCTGCTGACGCAGGACCAGGGCCTCGGGGCCCACCACCTGTCCACGAGCCATGTGGGCGAAGGCGGCCATGGCGGCCCGGCCATCGGCCACCTGCAGATCGCCGTAGTCCAGCTCAGGCACCATCACGGGCAGGGTGACCTTGATGGAGCTGCGCCCCCTGAAGTCTGGATGCACGTAGCCCTTGCGGATCACGCGCTCCAGATCGTACAGCCGGCCCAGAACGGCGCGGAGCCCGGAGGCCAGGTCGGGCAGTGCGCGCGCCAACCCCTGGATGATCTGCTTCTCGAAGGACGAGTACACCACGATGCTGCCCTCGCCCTGCAGGTCACGCAGCAGCCGCAGGGCCAGCTCGCGGCGCGGATCCTGGCTGGGATCTTCCGCCAGGAAGGCGCGATGGTCCACCACCTGCCCCGGGGCCGTGCAGCTGTGCACCGAGTACTGGGTGGGCACCTGCTGGTAGGGGGCCTGGCCGGCATAGAGCGGGATGGCCGTGCCCACGCTCTCGAAGTCCAGGTACAGCGCGGGCCAGACCAGCTCGGCCAGCCGGGTCTCGAGCCCCTGCAGGACCCGATCCTCACCGTCCAGAACCGCGCTCCGCACCAGCTCCTGGCGCGCGCTCAGCTCCAGCTCGGCGGGCAGCTCGGCGATGTCCACGATGCCCCGCTCCAGCAGCTCCACCCGGCGGCGGCCCGTGAGGGAGGGCAGCTCGAACACGCTGTGCTCCACCCCCCGGCCCAGGCAGCGGCTCGAGAACAGATCGCAGCCTCTGCAGTCCCCCAACAGCTCCGGCTCCAGGGGCTCGTCGGCCCCGGAGATCCGGTCGATGATCTCCCAGCGCCCATCGAAGGCTGCGGCCCGCTCTTCGGCACGTTCGCTGCAGTCGGCCTGGGCGATGAGCCGCTGGGGATCCATGCCCAGCCGGAAGTCGCGGCTGACGTACAGAAGGCCGGCCTGCGCGGGCTCCAGGCCGGCGCGCCGTAGCACCATCAGGGTGTAGGCCAGGTCGTCGGTGTAGGCGGGCCTGGGGCTAGTGCCCGACTTGATCTCCCAGAGGCGCCAGCCCTCTTCCGTTCTCTCCAACACGTCGGCGCGCACGGCGTAGCCATCTACCAGGAACGCTGCTTCGAGCACGGCGGGCACCGCGGGATCGGCCAGCAGCCGCTGGGTGCGAGCGGCCGCCGGCGCCATGCCGCGGTCCTGCACCATCACCGCGCCTGGGAAGCGCCTGTGCGCCACGGCCTCCACCTCGCGGCCCTGCTCCATCTGGAAGCGCTGCGCCCCAGACAGCTCCGCGCCCAGCAAGCCCCGGCGCGAAAACCAGCCCCCCCGGGGGCAGCTCAGGGTCTTCAGGAAGATCCGCTTGTTCACCGACCGCACGGGGACCTCCCGGACCGCCGACGCATGGCCTAGCTGATCCTCGCGCCCGGCGCGGCCTCGGCGCCCACCACGTCCACCACGTCGTCCTCGCTGGCCGCCAGCAGCATGCCGTTGGACCACACCCCGCGCAGCTTCACGGGCTTGAGGTTGCAGACCACCACGACGTTGCGGCCCACCAGGGCCTCGGGGGTGAACTTGTGGGCGATGCCGGCCACGATCTGCCGCGGCTGCTCTTCGCCCACGTCCACCTTGAGCACCAGCAGCTTGTCGGCGCCGGGATGCTCGCCCGCCTCGATCACTCGGCCCGAGCGCAGCCGCACCCTGGCGAAGTCCTCGTAGCCGATGGCATCATCGGGCATGGGTGGAGGGGGTTCCTTGGGGGCCCCCTTCTTCCTGGTCTGCTTCTCGTTCTGCGCTGGCTGTTGGTCGCCGAACAGGGCGGAGATGCGCTCGGGCAGCTTGCGGAAGCGCGGGAACAGGGGCTCACCCAGATCCAGGGTGGTGCCCTCCGCCAGCGCGCGCAGAGGCTGCGCCTGGCCCCCGAGCAGGGCGCGCAGGTCCGCCGCCCCCTGCTCTGCGCTGCGCCCGAGCCGACCCAGCAGCACGCCGGAGCGATGCGGCATGATCGGCAGCAGGGCGGCCCCGACGAGGTTGCAGACCTCGAGCACGGTGCGCATCACGGTGCCCAGCCGCGCCGTGTCACCCTTCTTGTTGAGAGCCCAGGGGGCGGTGGTGTCCACGTACTTGTTGCCGGCCCGCACCAGCTCCCAGAGGCCGTCCAGGCCCTGCTTGAACTGCAGCTGGTCCATGCCCTGGGCGAAGGTCTGCAGGGACCGCCCGGCCAGGGCCTGCAGCTGGTCTTCCAGGTCGCTGTTCTCGCCCAGGGGCGGCACCACCCCGCCCAGCCAGCTGGTGGTCATGGACAGGGCGCGGTGGGCCAGGTTGCCCAGGTCGTTGGCCAGATCGGCGTTGTAGCGGGTCTGGAAGCCCTGGTAGGAGAAGTTGCCGTCGGCCCCGAAGGCGATCTCGCGCAGGAAGAAATAGCGGGTGGCGCACGCGCCATACTCGTCCGCCAACAGGTTGACGTCGATGGCGTTGCCCAGGCTCTTGCTGATCTTCTCGCCGTCGGCGGACATCCACCAGCCGTGGGCGAAGATGTGCCTGGGCAGAGGGACCTGCATGGCCATCAGCATGGTGATCCAGTACACCGAGTGGGTGGTCAGGATGTCCTTGCCGATCAGGTGGTAGTCGGCGGGCCAGGTGGATCTCCAGTCATCGTCACCGCCGGGCAGGTAGCCGGGCACGCTCAGGTAGTTCAGCAGCGCGTCGAACCACACATAGGTGACGAAGTCGCTGTCGAAGGGGATCTCGATGCCCCAGGCCATGCGCTCCTTCGGTCGCGAGATGCAGAGATCACCGAGCGGCTTGCGCAGGAAACCCAGCACCTCGTTCTTCCGCTTCTCGGGCAAAATGAAGTCGGGGTTGGCCTGGATGTGATCGACGAGCGCCTGCTGGTAGCTGCCCATCTTGAAGAAGTAGTTGCTCTCCTCGATCTTCTGCACCGGCGTGTTGTTGTCGGGGCACCTGCCGTCCACCAGGTCCTTCTCGGTCCAGAAGCGCTCGCACGAAGTGCAGTACCAGCCGGTGTAGGAGTCCTTGTAGATCTCACCCTTGTCCCACAGATCCTGCAGCACCGCCTGCACGCAGCGCACATGGTGGGGATCGGTGGTGCGCACGAAGTGATCGTTGGACAGCCCGAAGCGTTCACCCATGGCCTTCCAGTGCACCACCATGTCGTCGCAGTGGTCCTGGGGGCTCATGCCGCGCTCGTCGGCCTTCTCGAGCACCTTGAGGCCGTGCTCATCGGTGCCGGTCAGGAAGAAGGCGTCCTGGCCCTTGAGCCGGCGCCAGCGCACCGCGGCGTCGGCCGCCACCGAGGTGTAGGTGTGGCCGATGTGGGGCGTGCCGTTCACGTAGTAGATGGGCGTGGTGATGTAGAAGCGCTTGTCCGGACACATGGCGGGCTCCTGCCGGCGTCCAGGCGAACGTTGGACCCCGGGGGCCGCCACCTATCCCGCCGTCCTCCTCAGAGCAGGCGACAGAACCCCGAGTCCACCGCGGCACTACGTCCGTCCAACAGATCGCGACCGCGGCCGTCCCGGCTCTCAGATACAGCCCGCGTCGCTACAGGTGAAGCTGGCGTCGTCGCCGTAGTCGTAGGAGCCGGTGGTGCCCGCTACATAGACGTCCTCGGGATCGTTGTCATCGCTGCTGGAGTCGGCACCCCAGTCACAGGCCGCGGACTCCAGGGAGGACCCGCTGCCCAGGAACACACCGCCCCCGCGGGCCACGGCCTCGTTGGCCAGCACGCCGGCGGTGCTGGTGGAGGACGCGGTGCAGACCATGCGGGATGCGATGAGCGCCACCGCGCCGCCACCTCCTTGGTCCTTGGTGATGTCGTAGACACGCTGGCTGGACTCGTTGCCCTGCAGCAGGGTCTCGCTGAGATCCAGGCTGACGGTGTCCAGGTAGAGCGCACCGCCGCTGCTGGCCGTGTTCGTGGTGAAGCTGCTGTCGCTGACGCTGACGGAGCTGCTGGTGGCGATGAGGGCGCCACCATCGTCGCTGGCCTCGTTGAGCAGGAAGCTGGTGCCGCTGATGTCGACGGTGCCGCCAGCCGCGTAGATGCCGCCGCCATCGGTGGCGTCGTTGGCGGAGAAGATGCAGTCGGTGACGGTCAGGGCCAGGCCGCTGGCCTCGCCGTAGAAGCCGCCGCCGCTGCCCTCCACGTAGCCCAGGGTGAGGTCCAGGCCTTCGAGGGACACCGTGGTGGTGCTGCTGCCCGCGGTGACCACCCGATCGGAGCTGGCGGCGGACAGCACGGTGGAGGCCGATCCGTACAGGCCCAGCAGCTCCGCCTGCGTCGCGCTGATGGTGATGTGGGTGTAGAACTGGCCGTCGCAGAAGGTGAGGGTGCCGTCGTCGGCCAGCTCGTAGTCGTAGGGGGAGCTGAAGCTGCCGGCGCGGAACGCGCTGGTGAGGTCGGTGCTGACCCCTGAGAGATCGGTGAAGGTGACCCCGCTGGAGTTGTCGAGGGTGCCGTCGCAGTTGTTGTCGATCCCGTCGCAGTACTCCACGTGGCCGGGGTTCACCTCGGGTTCGGCGTCGTCGCAGTCCCCAGGCTCCTCGGCGTAGCCGGAGGGCTGCTCGCAGGCCACGGTGGTGGTGTCGCTCAACCCGTAGCCGTCACCGTCGTCGTCCAGGTACCAGGTGCTGGCGTCGATCGCCTCGTCCTCGTCGATCACACCGTCGCAGTCGTCATCGATCTCGTTGCAGATCTCGTCGGCACCGGGGTTGACCAGACCGAGGCTGTCGTCGCAGTCGTCGTCGTTCTCGACGTAGTCGTGGGGCTGGCTGCAGGCCATGAAGGTGTCGTCGGGATCGCCATAGGAGTCGCCGTCGTCATCCAGGTACCAGGTGGTGCCATCCACCGGCTCGTTGTCGTCGATGCCGTCGCAGTCCTGGTCCAGCTCGTCGCAGATCTCGTCGGCCTCGGGATGGAAGGTGTCGTCGTCGTCGTTGCAGTCTCCCGACTCCGCCACGTAGCCGCTGGGGGCCTCGCAGCCCGTGGCGATCTGCCAGCTGATGCCCCAGCCGTCGCCGTCGGTGTCGGCGTACCAGGTGCTGGGATCCGTGGCGTCGTCGCCGTCGGTGTCACCGTCGCAGTCGTTGTCCACTCCGTCGCAGACCTCGGTGGCATCGGGGTTGATCTGGGGATCCTCGTCGTCGCAGTCGCCGGAGGTCTGGGTGGAGTCCTCGGGCTCCTCGCAGTAGTAGCCGTAGCCCTCGTCCAGCCCGAAGCCGTCGCCATCGGCGTCGGGGTACCAGATCTCGGCGTCGTCGGCGTCGTCCACCTCGCCGCTGCAGTCGTTGTCCACCCCGTCGCAGAGCTCGTCGGCGTCGGGGTTGATGTCGGGATCGTTGTCG